>NZ_CP030047.1:8902500-9259049 GCF_015291625.1 Bradyrhizobium sp. CCBAU 53421 | reverse complement strand
GACGCGACCTCTAGCGGGCGCGGTCTGCTCCGGACAAAGCTCTCCCGTGTGGCGGCCATGCGCCACGCGACAGATCAGCTGTTTGGAGAAGATGCGTCCCGCGAGGTCAGCGCGTACTCGACGGCGCCTGCGGGTAAGAGCCAACGTCCGAGGGGTTGATTACGGCACCACTGGAATTCTGCGCTTGGGCTGTCGCTGGTTCGACTGCAGTGATGATACCGTAAGGCATAAGTCCTCCCCCTCCCGCCGCGACGTATCGCGGCAAGTTGTCAGCTTGCTCGTGTCTTCAAATTCGAACTGCCGCTACCGAACACCGAGATGCCCGGCGCTTCGCCGCCGCGTGTCGTCGTCAACCCGTTCGCTCGCGCCGCGTTCCCGCCGCCGGATTCCGACTGACGCCCTGGTCTCTCTTGTTCGATCCCCCAAATTGCCGGGGACATCGCCGGAGAAATTTTGACACAGGCCGACCGCCCTCATATCGCTATGAGCCGTCAATCCAGCTTCGCTTTGGAAAGCGTCGCTAACGCACACACCGCCGCCGATTTGTGCGTCCGCCCCTGGGTCTCAAACCGCGCTGATCTGGAGAGCCGTGGGCGTCGCGAACAAGAAATAAATACACCAAGCGTATTTTCTGACAATCCGTGGATTCGACGGGGATCGAGACTCTTCGCGACTGTTGCGGCGTTGCCGACGCTGAGTTGCGAAAGCAAGTTTTTGAATCAGCGCACAGATTCACGCGTGTCACAAACGACGGTGCAATACCAAAAATTTTTCATAGAAAATTTACATTTGGTCTCGCGCCGGTCATTTTTCCAATCGCTGTTCAGCGCTATGTGCATAAGTAACTCGCGAGACGTCATTTTTCTCGATTACTTTTGCAGGGTAACCCGCGTCGCAATTTTCAACGCGAAAACGTCGCGCGCTATTCCATCTATCTAGCTTAGCGCAGAACAATCTGTGCGCGAGTGCGACGCATTAAGCATATTGAGCCGGTAGAACTACGGACGCGACGAAACATGACACGCAGTTCGTTGCGCGGCAACGCCTGCTCTTCTCGCGCTATGAAACTTCCACGACAAAATGCGAGACAAAAACAAAAAGCCCGGCGCGAGCCGGGCTTCGTGACAATGTGTTCTTCAGTCAGCTTGCGTGCCGAGCTTTGCTCGGCGAGCTTACTTCTTACTTCGCGAGCTTGGCGATCCGCTGCGAGAGACGCGACACCTTACGGCTCGCGTTGTTCTTGTGAATGATGTTGCGCTGCGCTGCCTTCATCAGCTCGGGCTCGGCGCGGCTCATCGCCTTCAGTGCCGCCTCGCGGTCGCCGCTCTTGATCGCTTCCTCGACGGTGCGCACCGCGCCACGCATCTGCGTGCGGCGCGACTTGTTGACGATGGTGCGGCGGGCAATCTTGCGGGTCGCCTTCTTGGCGGAGGTGGTGTTGGCCATGGTTCTCTAACTGTCCTTCGGCGGTGATCGCTCGGTGGTCGGGCTTGCGCGCACCGGCCGGTTCAAATCTCAACTCTGATGTATTTGTCCAAGGTGGTTTTCTTGGGTGTCCTTGAGGCCGCCATGCGAAGAGCGCAAAATGCTGCCCCCGCATGCGGCACTGTCCAAAGAACAGCGGCGGCAGGATTGCGCCCGCCGCCATCGGCCGGTCTTATAGATGGCGCAGGCTTAACCGTCAACGCTTTCGGGACCGAAAAAGGGCCGAAATCGGCCTCGCGAGGGCCGGATAAGCCGCTGAAGAGGTTGAATTTCCCGGGGGCGCCCGGTATGGCCTGACGACGCGCGGGGCGCGACAGGGAGTTAGGGTGACGCATGATCCGCGGCTTTTTCCGCCTGATCGGCCTTTTGCTGCTGGCCGGCAGTTTCATCTTCATGGTCTATGACGGGGCCCGTTACGTCGCCGACCAGAGCCTGCGGTTCACCCAATTCGGCCAGTTCTGGAACGATATCCACCAGTCGAGCCAGCAGGCGTTCCATGCCTGGGCGGATCGCCTCGCGCCCTGGCTCTGGAACGACGTGATCCGCGTGCTGCTGGAGCAGCCGGTGTTCGCGGTGCTCGGCATTGCCGGCATCCTGCTGATGATCCTGTTCCGGCCGCGCAAGCCGCTGATCGGCTACGCGCGCGACTGAGCCCGCTGCAGCCCTATCGAGCTCCCCTTGGCCGCGGGCGTCAGTAACGGGGATGCCATCATCTGCGTAAGGACATATATAGGTGACAGCCGGCCCGCAGGCCGTTGCCGCGTCGGCCGATGTCCCGCCTGGAGGTATCCATGTTGTTCATGCGCAAGACCACCGCGTTGCCTAGCGCCGCCGAGGCGCTGCCGGGCCGCGCGACGCCGATCCCGACCGCGACCACGCATTTCGTCAATGGCAGCAAATTGACGACGCCCTATCCGCAAGGCCTCGAGCAGGCCGTGTTCGGGCTCGGCTGCTTCTGGGGCGCGGAACGGAAGTTCTGGGAACTCGGCGACGGAATCTACACCACGGCGGTCGGCTATGCCGGCGGCCACACGCCGAACCCGACCTATGAAGAGGTCTGCTCGGGACGCACCGGCCACACCGAAGTCGTGCTGGTCGTGTTCGACCCGAAGAAGATCTCCTACGAGAAGCTGCTGAAGACGTTCTGGGAGAACCACAACCCGACGCAGGGCATGCGCCAGGGCAACGACATCGGCACGCAGTATCGTTCCGCGATCTACACGTTCAGCGACGCGCAGCGCAAAGCCGCGGATGCGTCGCAGGCGATGTATCAGAAGGCACTTGCCGCCAAGGGGCTCGGCGCGATCACGACGGAAGTGGCGCCGGCTGGCGAGTTCTACTTCGCCGAGGACTATCACCAGCAGTACCTCGCCAAGAATCCGGCGGGCTATTGCGGGCTCGGCGGCACCGGCGTGTCCTGCCCGATCGGCGTCGGCGTCACCGCCGCCTGATCTTCTGGTTATGCTCTAAATCGAGGGGGAGGCGGGCTTTCCGGCTCCCTGCTTGGTTCGCGAAAACCCTTTGTTAACCATAAGTGGTGCAAGACTGGGCCTGTCTCGCCGTTGAGGGATAGGTCCGGTGCCGGTTGCACGCGCGTTACGATTGCCGATCACTGCCGTTGTGGCTGCGCTCGCGCTGTCTGGCTGCATGAGCACGTCGGGTCCGGTTGCCATGGGCCCGCAAGGTTTGGGCCCGCAAGGTGTCGATGCCGTCACCTACGGCCCGGCCTACGCACCGGCTCCGGTTGCCGACGGAGGCGGCGGTGCCATCAGCGCATTGCGTTCCGCCTTCGCCAGCGCTTCTCCAGGGTATGGCTATGCCGCGCCGGTCGCCGCCCCGGTGGTTTATGCCGCCGCACCGGGTGGCCCTGCCGGTTACGACAACTCCTATCATCTCGGCCCGGGCGACAAGCTCCGCGTCGTGGTCTACGGCCAGGAAGGTCTGACCAACTCCTATGCCATCGACGCTGCGGGTTCGATCACCATGCCGCTGATCGGCTCGGTGCCGGCGCGCGGCCGCACGCCGGCCGGGCTCGCCGGTGAAATCTCGGCGCGGCTGCGCAACGGCTTCATCCGCGAGCCTTCGGTGGCGGTCGAGATCGAGTCCTACCGGCCGTTCTTCATCCTCGGCGAAGTCCAGGCTCCCGGCCAGTATCCCTACGTGCCGAACATGACCGTCGAAAGCGCGGTCGCGATCGCCGGCGGCTTCTCGCCGCGTGCCCGCCGCGACAGCGTGACGCTGACGCATACCGATGCGTCCGGCGCCGGCCGCTTCGTGGTGCCGCTGGGCACGCCGATGAGCCCGGGCGATACGGTGTTCGTCGGCGAGCGCTGGTTCTGACGAAGGACAACGTCCTTCGTCATCCCGGGGCGATGCGCAGCATCGAACCCGGGATCTCGAGATTCCGGGTCTGGTGCTTGCGCACCATCCCGGAATGACGCTTGCAACATCACCGCTTCAAATGCTTCCCGAAAAATTCCATGCTGCGCGGCCAGGCGGTGTCGGCGCTGGCCTTGTCGTAGCTTGCGCGCTCGTCGCAATGGAAGCCGTGCTGCGCGCCCGGATAGATGAAGACCTCGACCTCGGGCCGCTTCGACTTGATAGTTTCGACATCGCTCAAGGGAATGCCGGCATCCTTCTCGCCGAAATGCAGCTGCGTCGGCACCGTCGGTTTGTCGTCGGCGAAGCGGATGATGGCGCCGCCGTAATAGCCAATCGCAGCCGACAGGCCGGTCAATTTGGTAGCAGCCGCATAGGCGATGCTGCCGCCGAGGCAGAAGCCGATGATGCCGACCGGCCCGACCGCCTTCACCGCGTCGATCGCCGCCTGGCTGTCGCGCAGCATCGCGGCAAAATCCGGATTGGCGACGAATTTCCGCGCCTCGGCGACTTCATCGGGTGAATAGCCGCTCTGGAAGTTCGGCGTGATGCGGTCGAAGATCGACGGCGCAATCGCGACATAGCCTTCCTTCGCCAGCCGGTCGCAGACCGAGCGGATGTGGTGGTTGACGCCGAATATCTCCTGGATCACGACGACCGCGCCCTTCGGCGCACCGGCGGGATCGGCGCGATAGGCGCCGAGTTCAAATCCGTCCGCAGCTTTCAGTCTGATGTCTTGTCCCATGGTCCAGCCTTGTCATGTTGGGGGTTGCATGAAGCTTTCGATGATGAGGGTTAGCGCCACATCCAGTTCTCGCCCCAGTCGGCCTTCCAGCCGGTCAGCCGGTGCTTGCGGAATTGCAGGAAGAGGCGGTCATGATGCGGAAACAGCCCGCTGCCGCCGAGGTCGCGGAAGGTCAGGAAGATCTCGTTGCCGGGCCGGCCGCTCACATATGTGAATGGCGTGCCGAGCGCGCGCTGCGCGTCCGCGACTCCCATCCCGAATGCCAGAGGCGTGGTGTTTGACAGCGTCGCGGTGAAAGTGGACGGGGCCGTTACGAACGGCAGCTTCTGCGCGCTTGCTGCTGTCGTGGCCACAGTCAACAACAAGGCAATGGCGATCGTCTTCATGACGCGGCCTTCGGTGCGCCGGCCTCGAGGCGATCCAGGAACGGCAGCACGGCGGCGATGAAGGCCTGCGGTTGGTCGATGTTGACGGCATGGCCGGCGTTCGGGATCACTGCCTTCTGCGCGCCGGGGATCTTCGTCGCCATGTAATCGGACGCCGCCAGGAACGGCGTGTCGTCGGCGCCGACCACAACCAGCGACGGCACCTTGATCCCCGGCAACGACTCGATCACCTGCGCATCGCGCTGCGCAAGCATGCCGCGCGCGGCGAGGGCCAGTCCCTTGGCGCTCCGATGCGTGACCGACGCGCGCTCGGCGCTCGCCGACTTCAGCACCTCGAGCCCTTCGCGGTCGAACCGGTCGCCGGTGTCGCGGGCGCGCGTGTTCCAGGCCTCGCGGGCGTCGTCCTTCTTGAAGCCCGGGCCGGTGTCGATGATCAAGAGCGCGCGCACCCGCTCCGGATGGGCGCGATGAAAGGCGAGCGACATGTAGCCGCCGAGCGACAGGCCGCCGACGATTGCCTGATCGGCGCCGGCGACGTCGAGCAGGGCGGCGATGTCGCCCACGGTCAGGGCTTCACTATAGGCATCCGGATTGTCGGGATAGTCGGACTGGCCGTGCCCGCGCATGTCCCACAGGATCAGTCTGTATCGCTTCGACAGCGCCTCGATCTGGCCCTGCCACATCGCAGACGTCGACGAATAGCCGTGGGTCAGGATCAGGGGAGGGCCGCTGCCGTGAATCTCGTAGTAGATATCGACGCCGCTACGGTTGAGCTTGGCCATTGACGGGCTCCTTCTGTTGTCGATGTCGGGTCCGGCAGCGCTACCGACCTTGGTAGGAGTGATCGATACGGCATCAATACTGGCATTTCAAAAGCTTCATGCCGTTGCCGCATCGCACAACCGGCAGTTTCTGAAATTTATTCCTTTCGAGCAATTCCAAATTGGATTGCCTCCAGCCGGGAACCGGATCATTGTTTCGGCAACTGTCGCTTACCCGGTGGGCGCCAGCCAAGACCCAACAGTGAGTTGCCGCCGTAAGCGGCTTCCTACACCGGAAGGGGAGAGAGATGCCAAATCTCAATATCAACGGACGGAATATGTCCGTCGAGGCGGCCAATGACACGCCGCTGCTGTGGGTCATCCGCGAGCAATTGCAGATGACGGGCACCAAATTCGGGTGCGGCGCCGGTCTCTGTGGCGCCTGCACGGTTCACCTCAACGGCGAAGCGGTGCGGTCCTGCCAGACCTCGCTCGCCGACGCCGTCGGCAAGAAGATCACCACCATCGAAGGCCTCTCCGCCAAGGGCGATCATCCCTTGCAGAAGGCCTGGGTCGCCGAGCAGGTGCCGCAATGCGGCTACTGCCAGTCCGGCCAGATCATGCAGGCGGCAGCGCTGCTGTCGAAGAACACCAACCCGACGAAGGAAGAAGTGGTCGCGCATATGGACGGCAATCTCTGCCGTTGCATGACCTATTCACGAATCCAGAAGGCGATCATGCGCGCTGCGTCCGACATGCGCACCGCATCGGCCACCGGATCCGAGCGGAGGGCCACATGAACAAGCACGTGAAAAACCTCGCTCCTGAGACGACCGATCTCAGCCGCCGTTCCTTCCTGGTCGGCACCGCCGCAACCGGCCTCGTGCTCGGCTACGCCGGGTCCGGGATCGATCAGGCGCTTGCGGCGCCCGCACCCGCCAATTTCGAGCCGAGCGTCTGGTACGCGATCGCGCCCGACGGTCTCGTCACCGTGACCTGCGGCAAGGCCGACATGGGCCAGCACGTTGCCTCGACGATGGCGCAGATCGTGGCCGAAGAGCTCGGCGCGAGCTGGAAGGACATGCGGGTTCAGCTCGCCTCCAACGATCCGAAATTCAACGATCCCGTGCTGGGCGCGCAGATCACCGGCGGCAGCTGGTCGACGATGATGAATTTCGACGCCATGAGCCGCGCCGGCGCCGCCGGCCGTATCGCATTGACCGAGGCGGCGGCAGCCTCGATGGGCGTGCCGGCCGGCGAGCTGGTGGTGCGCGCGTCGACGATCAGCCATCCGAAGTCGAAGAAGTCGATGTCGTTTGCCGACGTGGTGAAGAGCGGCAAGGCGACCAAGACCTTCACGGCGGACGATCTGAAGGCGATCAAGCTGAAGTCGCCCGACCAGTACACCATGATCGGCGTTTCGGTGCCGCAGCTCGACATTCCGTTGAAGGTCAACGGCACGGCCAAGTATGGCATCGACGTGATGCTGCCGGGCATGGTCTATGGCGCGCTGGTCACCCCGCCGGTCCGCTACGGCGCCACCGTGAAGTCGGTGGACGATAGCGCGGCCAAGAAGGTGCCGGGCTTCATCAAGGCCGTCACCCTGGACGACAAGACTACGACCACGACCGGTTGGGTCGTCGCAGTCGCCAACACCTATGCCAACGCCAAGAAGGCGGCGGCGGCGCTGAAGATCGACTACGATGGCGGCCCGAACGCCAAGCTGTCGAGCGAATCGCTGCTCACCGAAGCCAAGCGGCTTCAGGGACTGAGCGATTCCGGCCAGTTCTTCGTCAAGGACGGCGATCCCGACGCAGCCTTCGGCTCGGCGGCCAAGGTGCTGGAGGCGGACTACACCACCAACATCAACATCCATGCGCCGATGGAGCCGATGAACGCCACCGCGGAGTTCAAGGGCGACATCCTGCACATCTATTCCGGCAACCAGTTCGCGACGCGCTCCGGCGCGATTGCAGCCGGCGCCGCCGGGATCGATCCGAAGTTCGTGGTGATGCATCAGATGTGGCTGGGCGGCGGCTTCGGCCGGCGTCTCGACGCCGACATGATGGTGCCGGCGGTGCAGGCAGCGAAGGCTGTCGGCAAGCCGGTCAAGGTCATCTACACGCGCGAAAACGACATGACGATGGATTTCTCGCGTCCGCTGACCTACCAAAAAGTAAAGGCCGGCGTGGACGGCGACGGCAAGCTCGTCGCGTTGAGCCACGATGTCGTCTCCGCCTGGCCGACCCAGCGTTGGGGCATCCCCGACTTCCTGTCGCCCTCGGTCGACAAGAAGGGGCCGCTCGACGCGTTCACGGTGAACGGCGCGGACTTCTTCTACACCGTGCCGAACCACTATGTGCGGGCGATCAAGAACGAGATGGCGCACAACGCCACTCCGTCGGGTCAGCTCCGTTCGGTGGCGCCGGGCTGGACGTTCTGGGCGGTCGAAAGCATGATCGACGAGATCGCGCATGCGACCGGCAAGGACCCGGCGCTGCTGCGCATCTCGCTGCTCGACGGCAAGGGCAAGAATGACGGCGGCGCGCAGCGCCTCCGCAACACCTTGCTCGCTGCGATGGGTCTTGCCGGCTACGGCACCAAGCAGCTGCCCAAGGGCGAAGGCATGGGCGTTGCCTGCGTGTCGTCGCAGGAGCGCGCCACGGCGAGCTGGACCGCCTGCGTCGCCCACGTTGCCGTCGCCCCGTCGGGCGAGGTGACGGTGAAGAAGCTGACGGTTGCGACCGACGTTGGTACGCAGGTGAATCCCGATGGCATCCGGGCCCAGGTCGAGGGCGCGGCGCTGTGGGGCATGTCACTGGCGCTGTTCGAGAAGGCGACGTTGAAGGACGGCGGCATCGAGCAGACCAATTTCGACAGCTACACGCCGCTTCGGATGAGCCAGCTGCCGGAAGTCGCGGTCAACGTCATCGCCAATGGCGAGAAGGCGACCGGCGTCGGCGAGCCCGCGGTGACCGTGGTGGCGCCGGCGATCGGCAACGCCGTCTTCAACGCGGTCGGCGCCCGTGTCCGCGGCCTGCCGATCACCGCGGAGGCCGTCAAGGCTGCGATGAAGGCGTGATGATCTGAACGAATGAGGACGCCGGAGAGCTCAACCGCTCTCCGGCGTTTTTCTTTGTCCCGGGGGCGGCAGCCCGGTGGCGGTGGCGTCGACGTCTATGACGCTGCAAAAAATTCATGATTCGCCTGCGCTGCAGCCGTCCGCATGCGTTTTCGGTCGGCCTGAATTTGCTGGCGGATTCGGCGGTCGCTCAAATTGTATCCATTGCGCTTAACCGTCGTTCAGCATCCCCATTAAGCCGGAGGGAACGCATCGTCGGCTAGCGTCCACCCTCGGTCGTTACCGCGACGGGGATGTCATGACTGCCTTGGCCAATAACCAGACTTCGAAGCGTCGCCTGCTGCTGGCGTCAGATCGAAGCGATCAGAGCAACGAACTCGCCAGCATCCTGCGCTCGGTGGGCGAGGTCGATACCGTTCTGACCTCGGATATCCCCGAGCGGCCGGCGCACGATCTCTCCGGCATCGTCGTCGACATCAACCTGCGCTCGCCCGAAGCCGTGCAGATGGTGCGCGCCAAGCTGCAGGCCGATGCCTATCGCGAGATGCCGCGGCTGTTCGTGCTGGCGGATGCGCTGCATCACGCCTCGATGCAGGCCTGGGCGCTCGGCGCCACCGACACCATCTCGCGGCCGTTCGATGCGCGCGGCCTCCTGCAGCGCATCCGCGCCGCGTTCCCCGACAACAGCGGCTATGACGAGACCGATCGCGGCAAGGCGCTCAACCGCGGCGTCGAAGCCGCGCATGGCGTCATGGTCAAGATGTTCGAGCGGATGCGCGCCGGCGAGCCGCTCAAGTTCGAGGACATCGTCGCCGCCGAAAACAAGATCCTGAAGGCGATCAAGCACAACTCGCTGCGCGAGTGGCTGACCACGGTCGGCTGCCATCACCAGGAGACCTATCGCCATTGCCTGTTCGTGACCGGCTTTGCGGTCGCCTTCGCGCAGCATCTCGGCATGCGCGAGGACGACCAGCGCCGGCTCGCCCGCGCCGCGCTGCTGCACGATGTCGGCAAGGCCTTTGTTCCGGTCGCGCTGCTCGACAAGCCCGGCGCGCTCACGGTGGAGGAGATGGCCGAGATGCGCGAGCATCCGCGCCGCGGCTACGAGGCGCTGTCGGCGCAGGGCGGCTTCCCGCCGGAAATGCTCGACGTGATCCTGCACCACCACGAATTCCTCGACGGCACCGGCTATCCGAACGGCCTCAGCGGCAACCAGATCAGCGACATCGTCCGCGTCACCACGATCGTCGATGTCTATGCGGCCCTGGTCGAGAAGCGCGCCTACCGGCTGCAGTTCACCCACGCCAAGGCGTTCTCCATGATGGAGGAGATGGGCGGCAAGCTCGACCAGCAATTGCTGCAGGCGTTCCGCCCGGTGGCGTTCGGTCATTATTAGGCAGGTCATTCCGGGTCTGGTCCTTCGGACCATCCCCGGAATGACCTAGTCTGCCCTAGCCAATCAACGCAAGTCCTCGTCCTTGACCCCGCCTAGATTCCGGCGATCATCGGCATGACCGATGCTTCGGCGGGTGAGGACGATCATGGAGACGGCAACGACCGGGGATCTCGACATCCCCGCCAATATAGCGGAAACCCTCGTCGATCCCGTCGCCTATGCCGACGATCGCATCCACGACAGCTATCGCTGGCTGCGCGCCAACAACCCGCTCGGCATCGCGCGGCCCGACCGCTTCGACCCGTTCTGGGTGGTGACCAAGCACGCCCATATCCAGGCGATCAGCCGGCAGAACGACCTGTTCCACAATGCCGACCGGCCGACCACGCTGACCAACCGGGCGCTCGAGGAGCGGGTGCGCAAGATCACCGGCGGGCCCAATCTGGTGCGCTCGCTGGTGCAGATGGACGCGCCCGACCATCCGAAATACCGCGCGCTGACGCAGGGCTGGTTCATGCCGGCCAATCTCGGCAAGTTCGAAGGGCGCGTCCGCGAGATCGCGCGCGCTACCGTGCAGCGCATGCTCGACCGCGGCGGCGCCTGCGATTTCGTCGAGGACGTCGCGCTCGGCTATCCGCTGCATGTCATCATGGAGATCCTCGGCGTGCCCGAGGCGGATGAGCCGCGCATGCTCAAGCTGACGCAGGAACTGTTCGGCCCGCAGGATCCCGACACCGCGCGTGTTCGCGACGCGCTGAGCGCGGAACAGGTCTCCGTGATGTTGCAGGCGATCATCGCCGACTTCTCGGCCTACTTCCGCAAGATCACCGAGGAGCGTCGCCAGAACCCGCGCGACGATCTCGCCACCGTCATCGCCAACGCGAAGATCGGCGGCGACTACATGCCGGAGCACGATCAGACCAGTTACTATATGATCGTCGCGACCGCGGGCCACGACACCACCTCATCTTCGACCGCGGGCGCGATCTGGGCGCTGGCCCGGGACCCCGCCGAGTTCGCCAAGGTGAAGGCCAACCCGGAGCTGATCCCGGGCCTGGTCGACGAGGCGATCCGCTGGATGACGCCGGTCAAGCATTTCATGCGCTCGGCCACCGCGGATACCGAGCTCGGCGGCCGCAAGATCGCCAAGGGCGACTGGCTGATGCTGTGCTACGCCTCGGGCAATCGCGACGAGGAGGTGTTCGAGGAGCCCGATCGCTTCCGCAGCGACCGCAAGCCCAACCGCCACGTCGCATTCGGCTACGGCGCGCATCTCTGCCTCGGTCAGTACCTGGCCAAGCTCGAGATGCGGATTTTGTTCGAAGAGCTGCTGCCGCACCTGAAATCGCTCAGCCTCGACGGCGAGGTGAAGATGACGCAGGCTTATTTCGTCAACGGCCCGAAGAAGCTGCCGATCCGGTTCGAGGTGAATTGAGCGTCATTGCGAGCCAACGGGGCGCGCGAACGCGCGCCCGATGACAGGCTCCGCGAAGCAATCCATAGTGCCGCACGTGGAGGCGTGGATTGCTTCGTCGCTTCGCTCCTCGCAATACCGGAAACCTCACTCCAGCATCTTTCTCAACTCCGCCTTCGCGACCTTCTCCAGCGTGGATCGCGGCATCTCGTCAACGAAGCGGATTTCGCGCGGCACCTTGAAGTCGGCGAGCGCGGAACGGCATGCGGTCATCACCTTGTCGAGCAGATCGGCGGGCAGCGCCGCGACGCCGGTTTGCGGGATGATGAACACGACCGGCACCTCGTCCAGCATCGGATGCTTCTTCGCCACCACGGCGGCCTCGCGCACGCCCGGCACCACCGCGATCACCTGCTCGATCTCGGAGGCCGCGACGTTCTCGCCGCCGACCTTGAGCATGTCCTTGGAGCGATCGCCGAACTTGATGTAGCCGCGCTCCAGCATCGTGACGCGATCACCGGTGATGAAATAGCCGTGCTCGTCAAAGCTCTCGCGCGTCGCCTTCTCGTTGTGCAGATATTCGGCGAACAGCGACAGGCCGGGAATGCCCTTGATCAGGAGATTGCCGGTCTCGCCGACGCCGGTCGGCGTGCCGTCATCGTTGGTGATGCGGATCTCGTATTCCGGCGCGGCGCGGCCGATCGACATCGGCGTGTTGGGCTGATCGACCTCGCCGATGATGCCGTGGGTGATGGTCTCGGTCATGCCCCACCAGCCGATGATCTTGATGCCGAACACGCCGAATGCCGGCGGCTCGTTCACCGCGGTGCCCCAGAGCCGGAACTTGTGATGCTTCGGCACCTCGTGCTCCAGCAGCGCCTTCATGCAGAACGGGATCGTCGAGGTCCAGGTCGAGCCGTGCTCGAGCGCCACCGGCCAGAACCGGCTCGCCGAGAAGCGCGGCTGGATCACACAGGTGCCGCCGACCCACAAGATAGCCAGCATCGAATAGGCCAGCGCGTTGGTGTGGAACAGCGGAAGATAAGTCTGGTGCACGTCGAAGGCGTGCAGGTCCTGATGGGCGGCGTTGATCTTGGCGCCCCACAGCGCGTTGGCATGCGTCCATAGCACCGCCTTCGGCCGCGACGTGGTGCCTGAGGTATATTGCACGCTGCACGGTGCGAGCGGATCGATTGGGCGCTGCGGCCGGTCGGCGCTGTCGGCGAACAGCGCGTCGAAGCTGTCGCCGCGTGCCGGCGCTGACGCCGGTGCCTGCCCCGCATCATGCGAGGTCACCGCGATCCAGCGCAGCCCCTTGCAGTTGGCTGATATCAGCTCGGCATAGGCCGGCTGTGTGATCGCGGCGACCGCGCCGCAATGGCCGGCAAAATATTCGATCTCGGCCGCGGCCGAGCGGGTGTTGGTGGTGACGGCGATCGCACCAAGCTCGACACAGGCGAACCACGACATGATCGCCTCGACGCAGTTGTCGAGATGGATCAGGACATAGTCGCCCTGCCTGATGCCTCGCTTGGCGAGGCCGGCGGCGAGCGCGCCGACGCGCTCATGGAATTCGCCGTAGCTCCAGCGCCGCGCCGGCGCATCGAACGGCGCCCAGATCAGGAACGGATGATCGCGGCGCACCTCGGCGCGCATCCTGAGCAGCCATGGCACGTCGAGCCCCGCAAACGGTCCCACGATGCCCGGCACTGGCTGTGAATGGATCATGTGTCCTCCCGCGCGGCCTTGCCGGCCGCGATTGATCTTGGTTGGGACCAGTTCTGCCATCGGCCTGCGCCGAGAGCAAATCAGGATTTGCAAAGTCATCCCGCGCTGAAGCGACGGAGCAGCACGTTCCGTCGCGCGGAACGGATTGCCCCATTCAGGCAGCCCGTGATCGGTCGCGCATTCGCGCTGTTCGTCGTCCCGCGACGACGACGCTAGTCCCGCTCATACGACGAGATCTCGATCAGGCTGCCGTCGGGGTCGCGGCAATAGACCGAACGCAACGTGCCGCGCGCGCCCTGCTTGGCGACCGGGCCTTCCTCGATCTTGATGCCATGGGCCTTCAGATGCGCGACCACCTCTTCAGGCGTGCTCGAGGTGAGAAAGCAGAGATCGTCGCTGCCGGCTGCTTCATGATCGGCGGTGAACCAGTCCGCCTTATCGGCGTCGCGAGGCCGCACATTGATCTTCTGGTTGCCGAACACCAGCGAGGTGCGCGGTGTCTTGCCCTTGCCGGGATCGAACACCTTCACCTCCATGCCGAGGATCCTGCTGTACCAGGCAACCGAGCGCACGACATCGGTGACGTTGATCACGAGATGGTCGAGCCCATTCACCTTGACGGACATGATCGATCCTCTTCGTCCGGAGCGTTGAAGCTTAGTCTTTCGTCGCGGTCAGTGTCGCACGTGTCGCACTGGCCGCTTCAGACATTGTTTGTTAAAACCGCGCCGCTTGCAACGCAACAGAAACGGGCAGGGGTCAAACCCTGCGGGATTGGGAGAGACTTCATGATTTCACGCCGCACAGCGCTGGGCCTGATCGGGTCGGGAATTTCGACATTCGCGATCGGCCGCGCGTCCGCAGCCGACTATCCGGCGCGGCCGGTGCGCTGGATCGTGGGCTATCCGCCGGGCGGCGCCACCGACATCATCGCGCGCCTGATCGGTCAGCGGCTGTCGGAGAAGCTCGGCCAGCAATTCGTGATCGAGAACAAGCCGGGCGCCGGCAACAATATCGGCACCGAAGCTGCGATCAATGCCGAGCCGGACGGCTACACCGTGCTGCTGGTCAATCCGGCGAACTACATCAACGCATCGCTTTACGCCAATCTGAAGTTCAACTTCGTGCGCGACGTCGCGCCGGTCGCGTCCTTCAACCGCGTGCCGAACGTGATGACCGTCAACAAGGACGTGCCGGCGAAGAACGTCGCCGAGTTCATCGAGTATGTGAAGGCCAATCCGGGCAAGGTGAACATGGCCTCGTCCGGCAACGGCACCTCGGTGCACCTCTCCGGCGAGATGTTCATGTCGATGACCGGCTGCAAGATGCAGCACGTGCCGTACCGTGGCGCCGCGCCTGCGATCACCGACATGCTCGGCGGCCAGGTGCAGGTGATCTTCGACAACATGCCGTCGATCATCCAGCACATCCGTTCCGGTTCGCTGCGCGCGCTCGGCGTGACCACGACGGAGCGCTCCTCGCAATTGCCGGACGTGCCGGCGATCGCCGAGACCGTGAAGGGCTATGAGGCGAGCGCGCTGTTCGGCATGGGCGCGCCGAAGAACACGCCGAAGGAATTGATCGCCAAGCTCAACACCGAGATCAACGCCGTTCTCGCCGAACCCGATATGAAGAAGCGCCTGGTCGAGCTCGGCGGCGACTCGCTGATCCAGACGCCGGACGCTTTCGGCAACGACATCAAGGCCGAGACCGACAAGTGGAAGAAGGTGGTCGAGTTCGCCGGCCTCAAGGTCGAATAGTCTCGCGCTGAATGCGCCGGACGAGTCCAGCCGCGAGGGCGGACTTGTCCGCTCGCCCGCCTCCAAGAGTTGACCGGCCTTGGTGCGGAATAGAGTGGCCTTCGGGAACCATACCGGCTATGCCGCGCTTGGTTGACTGCGGCCTTTTGAGAACCTGAATGGGTGGGATCATGCGCGCATCGCGATTGGCAGTGCTGGTGTTGGGAACGATGACGCTTGCCGGCGTGGCCAGCATCGATCGTGCATCCGCCGATCCCTATGACTACCCGTGGTGTGCGCAGGGCCCGAGCCTCGGCTATCCCGGCGAATGCGCCTATCAGACCTACGATCAGTGCCTCGCGAGCGTGTCCGGACGGTACCTTGCCTGCGGAGAAAATCCGCGCGTCCTGTTTCGCGCGCAGCTCGAGCCGGAGCAGCCTCCGCCGTATCGCCACGGGCATCGGCACCGGCATCGGCATCACCGCCAGTAGCCGCATGCTTGCGTGGGCGCTGCCGCGCTGCCCGCGATCATCCATCCATCCGACGTCGTACCCCCGGCATTGACGCGATCGTGAAGCCGGGCGCTTGACGTCGCGCCGTTTGCGTCTATACTAAACCACATGGTTAAGTATCAAGACGAGGCGCTGGACCGCACCTTTGCGGCGCTTTCCGATCCAACCCGCCGCGCGCTGCTGGCGCGGCTCGGCGAGCAGGAAAGTCTGTCGGTGAGCGAACTGGCGCAGCCATTCGCGATGTCGTTGCCGGCGATCATGAAGCATCTCGACGTGCTCACGGACGCCGGCCTGGTCGCGCGCGAAAAGACCGGACGCACGGTGGCTTGCCGGCTCACCGCGCGGCCAATGGAGCAGGCGATGAACTGGCTCAATCGCTATGCGCAATTCTGGTCCGACAATCTCGACCGCCTTGCCGCTTTTGTGGAGGAAGACCCATGGCAACCAATTCGGCAACCAAATCCGCAGCCGACGCCGGCCTTGCCGCGCGCCCAAGCCTCACCCTCACGCGGCGCCTCCGTGCCCGGCCGGAAAAGGTCTACGCCGCGTGGACCGAGCCGGAAAACCTAGTGCAGTGGTTCGGCCCCGGCCGGGTCAAGCCCGGCACGACGCAGGCCGAGCTCGATGTCCGTGTCGGCGGACGCTACCGGATCAAGTTCACCGGCAGCAACGGCGAATATCACGAGGTCGGCGGCGTCTATCGCGAGGTGGTGCCGAACGAGAGACTGGTGTTCAGCTGGGCCTGGCATTCGACGCCGGAGCGCGAGTCCGAGGTGACGGTGTCGATCAAGCCCGATGCCGGCGGCACGCTGCTCACCTTCCATCACGCGCAGTTCGTCGACGAGACCGCGCGCGACAACCACCAGCGCGGCTGGATCGAATTCCTCGGCAATCTCGCACAGTATGTCGACGCCTGAACCGCAAAGGAGCATCTCATGCAACAGCACAAGATCGTCTCGCGCGACGAATGGATCGCGGCCCGCAAGACGCTGATGGCCCGCGAGAAGGAGCTCACCCGGGCCCGCGAGGCGCTGAGCCAAGAGCGCCGCGAGCTGCCGTGGGTGAAGGTCGACAAGGACTATGTGTTCGACGGACCTGATGGCAAGGTGACGCTCGGCGATCTCTTCAAGGGCCGGCCGCAGCTCGTGGTGCAGCACGTGATGTTCGCGCCGGAGTGGGACGCGGCCTGCAAGAGCTGCTCGTTCTGGGCCGACGGCTTCGAGCGCATGGTGCCGCATCTGGCTGCACGCGACACCACGATGGTGGCGATCTCGCTTGCGCCGCTGGCCAAGCTCGAGGCCTTCAGGCAGCGGATGGGCTGGACCTTCGACTGGGTGTCGTCCGGCGCCAACGACTTCAACTACGATTACGGTGTGTCGTTCACGCAAGGGCAGATCGATGCCGGGGACGCAAAATACAATTATGGAACGACCCCGCTCTATGGTCCCGAGCTGCCCGGCATCAGCGTGTTCTTCCGCGACGAGAAGGGAGACGTGTTCCACACTTACTCGACCTTCGCGCGCGGCCTCGACATGATGAATGCGGCCTATCACTATCTCGACCTGACGCCGCTCGGTCGCCACGAGGAGGGCTTGCCCTATCCGATGGATTGGGTGCGGCTACGTGACCAATACCAACCGGCGCCGGTTCAGGCATCCTGCTGTCACTCCTGACGAACGCTGACGCGTAGCGTTGGCGTTCGTCATCCCCGGGGCGATGCGAAGCATCGAACCCGGGATCTCGAGATTCCGGGTTCACGCTTCGCGTGCCCCGGAATGACAATAGAACCGCAGGAAACCCCGCATGCCTTACGTCGATGGTTTCGTCGTCGCCGTGCCGAAGAAGAAACTCAAAGCCTATGCCAAGCTCTCGAAGATGGCCGGCAAGGTCTGGCGCGAACACGGCGCGCTGGATTATCGCGAATGGGTCGCCGACGACGTCAAGCCGGGCAAGCTGACCTCGTTTCCGCAAAGCGTGAAGTTGAAGGCGGGCGAAACCGTCGTGTTCGCCTGGATCACCTACAAGTCGCGCGCCCAGCGCGACAGGATCAATGCCAAGGTGATGGCCGATCCGCGCCTTGACTCGATGGGCAAAGGCGACATGCCGTTCGACCTCAAGCGGATGATCTATGGCGGCTTTACCAGCCTGGTGAAGGTCTGAGGCGGCACGCTTTTGCCGCAATCCCTGCAGCAACCGGCCGTTAAACATCATACGCGGCAGGCAGCGCGGTGCCGCTTGCGTTTACTTGGCGATCCCGTATACTTTGCAGTACAAAGTTCGGGCGAATCATGCGCGACCTCGACAAGGCGTTGGCCGATATTCTCGCGATCCGCAGCCAGATTGCGGCGGGAACCGCATTCCGCGGCTACGGCCCTGCGACCGTCGCCGCCACCAGCGGCATCGCGCTGGTCACGGCGCTTGCGCAATATCTCTGGCTCGGCGATCCCACCGGTCATCCGATCGCATTCCTTTCGGGCTGGGCGGCCGCCGCTTTGCTGTCCGCGGTGCTGATCTGGATCGAGATGCAGGCGCGGTCGCGGCGGCATCATTCCGGCCTCGCGGACGCGATGGTGCAGCAGGCGATCGGGCAGTTCGTTCCTGCTGTCATTGCCGGCGTGCTGCTCGCGATCCTGCAATGGAAATTCGCGCCCGAGACGCTGTGGATGCTGCCCGGCCTGTGGCAGGTGCTGGTCAGCCTCGGCGTGTTCGCCTCGGTCCGCCTGCTGCCGCGCACGATCGCGCTCGGCGGCGCCTGGTATTTCCTGTCGGGCTTCACGGTGCTCTTGATCGCAAGCCAGAGTCGCGCGCTGTCGCCCTGGACCATGGGCCTGCCATTCGCAATCGGCCAGTTGCTGCTCGCAGCATTGTTGTATTTCGCTTCCGGAGGCCATGATGCCGAAGACTGACGTGACCACCGCGCCATTCGCCTATGACGGCCTCGACCGCGTCATCCACGAGAAGGCACGGCTCGGCCTGCTGACCTCGCTGATGGCGCATCCGAAGGGGCTCGCCTTCGCAGATCTCAAGCAGCTCTGCGGCCTGACCGACGGCAATCTCAGCCGGCATCTGCAGGTGCTGCAGGAGGCCGGCCTCGTCGACGTCATCAAGGGCTATGAAGGCAATCGCCCGCATACCAGCTGTCGTCTCACCAAGAGCGGCCGCCGCCGCTTCCTCGATTATCTCGCCGTGCTCGAGCAGCTGGTGCGCGACGCGGCCAAAGCCGCCGGCAAGGCCGAAAAGGCCGCCGGCGAGGGCGCGTCCGGCCGTCTCGGCGTTCAGACGATTTGATTATTCCATTTTTTATTCGGAGACTTTGTGATGCAAAGCAACGTCGCGCTCAAGCCGGAGGTGGCCGTACGGCTCCATGTCGGCATCATCATGGACGGCAACGGCCGCTGGGCGACGCGGCGCGGCCTGTCGCGGCTGCGCGGGCATGAGGCCGGCGTCGAGGCGATCCGCCGCATCGTCGAGGCCGCGCCGGACCAGGGCGTCGGCACGCTGACGCTCTACGCGTTCTCCAGCGACAATTGGCGCCGCCCGAAGGCGGAAGTCGCGGCGCTGATGGGGTTGCTGCGGTTCTATCTCGCCAACGAGATCGCAGCCCTGGTGCGCAACGGCGTTCGCCTCACCGTGATCGGCCGCCGCGACCGGCTGCCCGACGGCATCGCGGCCGCGATCACGCGCGCCGAGGCCGAGACCGCTGATGGCACCACGCTGCATCTGCGCATCGCGATCGACTATTCGGCGCGCGATGCAATCCTGAACGCAGCCGCGCGCGCGGCCGGTGCAGGCGAGTTGAGCCGCGAGACCTTCGCCGATCTCATCACCGGCGAAGCCGGCCTGCGCGACGTCGACCTGATCATCCGCACCTCGGGCGAGAAGCGGCTGTCGGACTTCCTGCTCTGGGAGGGCGCCTATGCCGAGCTGCACTTCACCGAGCGGATGTGGCCCGAATTCGACGCCGACGATCTCGCCGACGCGCTCGCCTCCTTCCATGGCCGCGAGCGCCGCTTCGGCGGGCTGACCGCAATCGCACCGGCGGAGGTGCCGACCCTCTAGCGCACAGTCGCGCTTCCGCTAGTTCCAAAGCCCGGCCGGGGGGTGGGCCTCCTTACACAAAATGCGGGGACGAACGATCACGCCAAGCAAAGCGGGAGCGATCATCCATGCGCATTCTTCTCATCAACGTGCCTCATCCGGCGATCGGCAGCCGGATCCCCGACGACCATTTGCCGCCGCTCGGCCTGCTGTCGATCGGCGGTCCGCTGATCGACGACGGACATGAAGTCCGCCTTCTCGATGCCGAGTTCGGGCCGATGCCGCTGGCCGCCATCCACGCGGAGGCATCGCGGTTTGCGCCGGATGCGGTCCTGTTCGGCCATTCCGGCTCGACCTCGGGCCATCCGGTCATCGCGCAAGCCGCGCAGGCGATCGTCAGGGCGGTGCCCGGCGCGCTGATCGTCTATGGCGGCGTGTTTCCGACCTATCACTGGCGCGAGATCCTGCGCGAGGAGCCCTACGTCACCGCGATCGTGCGCGGCGAGGGCGAGGAGACCGCGCGCCGCCTGATGCGGGCGCTGGAATATGGCGGCGATCTCGCCGGCATCGGCGGCATCGCATTCCGCGACGATGATGGGCCGCGCGCCACCCGGCCGGCGCCTGTGATCCGCGATCTCGATGCCTACCGGGTCGGCTGGGAGTTGATCGATCACGCGCACTACAGCTATTGGGGAGGGCTGCGTGCCGTCGTGGTGCAGTTCTCGCGCGGCTGTCCGCATCTCTGCAATTATTGCGGCCAGCGTGGTTTCTGGACGCGATGGCGACACCGCGATCCCGTGCGTTTCGCCAGGGAGTTGGCGCGGCTGCATCGCGAGCACGGCGTCAAGGTGATCAATTTCGCCGACGAGAACCCGACCGTCTCGAAGAAAGCCTGGCGGACCTTCCTCGAGGCCCTGATCGCGGAGAATGTCGATTTGATCCTGGTCGGCTCGACCCGCGCCGACGACATCGTCCGCGATGCCGACATCCTGCATCTCTACAAGAAGGCGGGCTGGCAGCGCTTCCTGCTCGGCATGGAGAACACCGACGAGAAGACGCTGGAGCTGATCCGCAAGGGCGCGACCACCACGATCGATCGCGAGGCCATCCGCCTGATGCGTCAGCACGGCATCCTGTCGATGGCGACCTGGGTGGTCGGTTTCGAGGAGGAGACCGATCGCGATCACTGGCGCGGCCTGCGGCAGCTGCTGTCCTACGATCCCGATCAGATCCAGATGCTCTACGTCACGCCGCATCGCTGGACGCCGTATTTCCGTCTCGCGGCAGAGCGGCGTGTCATCCAGACCGATCGCAGGCTCTGGGACTACAAGCATCAGGTGCTGGCGACACGGCATATGCCGCCGTGGCGGGTGCTGCTCTGGTTCAAGTTCACCGAGATGGTGCTGCAATGCCGCCCGAAGGCCTTGCTCCGCGTGCTGCTTCATCGCGACGCCGGACTTCGTCATGCGATGCGCTGGTACACGCAGATGGGACGCCGGGTCTGGCCGCACGAAATTCTCGGCTTCCTGCGCGACGGCAGGTTGAAGCACGGGCCGACGGTGCGGGAATTTTGGGGCGCGCCGCAGGATATGGAAGAGGAGTCGATGTCGTCGCAGCGGCCCGAGCGCCGCGTCGGCACATCACGCGCAGCATAAATCGATACCGTCATGCCGTCTTCTGGATAACTGGCGCTGATGACTGGACGGTGGAGTCGTCAGCGCGATAATTTCCGGATCGGCTGCGCAGAACAAAAAGAACCGTGGCGGTCGAGGCTTTGAGTTGAGCATACAGGTTGCGATTCTAAAAATATTGGCCAGTCACGTCAGCGGCAGAGCCGCGCTCGATTCCCTCAAGCACGACCTCGCTATTCTCTCGTCGAGCGGCGACGACTGGCATGCGCGGATCAAGCGGCTGGCGTCACGGGTTCCCGATCTGGACATCTTTAGCAGCGGCTACGTGCTGCGTGATGTCGAGGGCTGGGAGATCACATCGGCCGGTCGCGAGTTCCTGCGCGCGCTGGAGGCCGTCACCCAAGACAATCTGCCACCCGCGTCAACCGAGGCGGTGAGCCGTTCACAGGGCGCACTGATCGTGGTCGGTCACCGCTTCAAGAACCGGATGCGGGCACAGCGTGATCCCGAACAGAGCACATTGGCGCGCCGCCGGCCGATCCGCGAGCCGCATTGAACCTCGCGGCGCTGCACGCGACCTAACTTCGGGACGTGGCTCTGGAGGTCGCAAATGACTGCTTTGGCTCAATCGATCGCACGCGTGTTTCCGGCCAATTCGCTTCGGAGCAATATCGCCCGGCATACCCTGTTGTTCGCCTTTGCGATCCTGTTCGTCGCGGTGCTCAGGGCGAGCTATGGCCTCGATCTCAGCGCGGGCTTCTTCTAGCCGCGCGACAAATTTTCCGGCGGCAAGTCATATTGGGTTAACCGGACCGGGATAGCTAGGCGCAAGCTTTCCTTGCATCTCGAACCCGGGCCGACCTTCCATGGATAAGCCGATGCGCTGCCAGTGCGGCAGGACGCGCACCATTGTGCTCGACAAGCATTTCCGGACCGCGCTGGTTTGCCCCAAATGCGATGAGATCGAGCTGGCCGGGCCGGCAAAACCGGAGGAAGCGGCATTGACCGAGCGATAGCGCGGTCGTTTTCGGCGCCGAAACACGCTAGGTTCCGTCCGACGAAACGGTCCAAAGCGAAACCCGATGCCGCATCCTTCCGATACTACCGCCGTCACACTTGCCGACGTGCGCCGCGCCGCCGACGTGATCCGGGATTCCGTCATGGTCACGGCGTGCAACGAGAGCCGCACACTGGGCGAGATCTGCGGCTGCCGCCTGTTCCTCAAATTCGAGAACCTGCAGTTCACCTCGACCTTCAAGGAGCGCGGTGCGCTGAACAGGCTGCAGGCGCTCTCCCCCGAAGAGCGCAAGCGCGGGGTGATCGCGATGTCGGCCGGCAATCACGCCCAGGGCGTAGCCTATCACGCCAAGCGGCTAGGCATCCCCGCCACCATCGTGATGCCGATCGGCACGCCGATGGTTAAGATCGAGAACACCAGGCGGCACGGCGCCGAGGTCATCATCACCGGGCAGACGCTGGAGGAGTGCTTCGCGTTCGTCAGCACGCATGCAGCGGAGCGCGGCCTGATCCTGATCCATCCCTATGACGATCCGCTGATCATTGCAGGACAAGGCACGATCGGGCTCGAGATGCTCGAGGCGGTCCCGGAGCTCGATATCCTGGTGGTGCCGATCGGCGGCGGCGGCCTGATCTCGGGCATCGCCACGGCCGCGAAGGCGATCAAGCCGTCGGTGCAAATCATCGGCGTGCAAGCCCAGCTCTACCCGTCGATGTACAATGCCGTCAAAGGCCGGCAGCTGCCGATGCGCGGCGACACGCTTGCCGAGGGCATCGCCGTCAAGGTGCCCGGGCAGATCACCACCAAGATCGTCCGCGACCTCGTCGACGACATCGTCCTCGTCAGTGAGGACCAGATCGAGCGCGCGGTCGCGACCCTGATCTCGATCGAGAAGACGGTGGTCGAGGGCGCCGGCGCCGCCGGCCTCGCCGCGGTGCTCGCGTCACCGGAGCGCTTTGCCGGCCACAATGTCGGCCTCGTGCTGACCGGAGGCAATATCGACACCAGACTGATCGCCTCGGTCCTGACCCGCGAGCTGGCGCGCGAGGGACGGCTAACCCAGCTGGCGCTCGACATCGTCGACCGGCCCGGCCAGCTTGCGGCGGTGTCGATCCTGCTTGCGGATGCCGGCGCCAACATCATCGAGGTCTCGCATCAGCGCACCTTCTCCGACCTGCCAGCCAAGGCGACGCTGCTCGAGCTCGTGATCGAAACCCGCGACCGCGCGCATCTTGAGGACGTGCTGGCGAGGCTCGGCGCCGAAGGATTCGCGGTGCGGGAAACGTAGTCGCGTCATCCGTGCCTGAACCGTCATCCTGAGGAGGCCGCAGCGCGGCCGTCTCGAAGGATGAATCGGCCACCAGCCGGGCCGTGCATCCTTCGAGACGCGCTGCGCGCTCCTCAGGATGACGGTTCAGAGATCGTCGGGCGACGCTCTACTCGTCAGCTGCCGCGAGCCCGGCCAGCTTCGCGATCGTGTTGATGTTGCGCGCGGTGCCGTTGGCGGCGGCGGGGATCTTCAGTTTCGAGCGGCCCATGCCGCTGCCATAAGCGACATAGATCTCGCGCTTGCCGAGCCGCATTTGCTCGTCCTGCTGGCCCTTGACGTGCTTTAGGGCATCCTTGGCCGGCGGCTCGTCGAGGAAGATCGCGACCGTGTAATTCGGCGGTGCTTTCGGAAACGGATTGGCCTTCAGCACCGCGGCGATCTCCTCCGCGCTTCGCACCGCGACGCCGACCGGCTTGCCGGCATAGGCGTGCAGCCGCTGCTCCAGCGCGGCTTTGACCTTGGCAGCGCCGAGCTTCGAGGAGAACACGACATTGCCGCTGGCGATATAGGTCTGCACGTCGGTAAATCCCGCATCGACGCACATCGCCTTCAGCTCGGTCATCGGCAGCTTGCCGGTGCCGCCGACATTGACCGCGCGCAACAGAGCGACGTAACGCGGCATCACGGCCTCATGTCAGCAGCAGCGCCATGCCCGGATCGCCCTTCTGCATCGCGCGCTGATAGGCCGGGCGCGCGGCGATGCGGCCGAGATAATTCCTGATGTTGGGGCAGCGGCCGAGGTCATAGGGCAGGAAATAGCGCATCGTCGTCAGCGAAAATCCGATCATGATATCGGCCGTCGTGAATGCCTCGCCCGCAAGATATGCGGCGTCGCGGACGCGGGCCTCGATCAGATCGAACGAGCGGTCGACCCGCGCCTTGGTCGCCACCAGCATCGGATTGTCGGCCGCGAGGTTGAGGCGGTGCAGGATCATGCTGCGGCCCATCTGCGCCTGCAGCGTGCCGTTGGCGAAGTGAAACCAGTACAGGAACTGTGCGAAGTCGGGGTGGTCGGGCGGCAGCGTCAGCCGTCCATCGCCGTATCTGGCGACGATGTACTCGACGACCGCGCCGGACTCGGCCAGCACCAGCTCACCGTCGGTGATGACCGGTGCGGCGCCGATCGGATGCAGCGCCTTGTAATCGGCCGGCGCCAGCATCGTGACCGGATCGCGCGTAGTACACTTCAGCTCATACGGGATCTCCAGCTCCTCGCACAGCCATACGATCCGCTCCGATTGCGACTTGCCGAGATGGTGAACGGTGAGCATGCGTGCTCCTTATCAGGCGGCCGCTTTCTTCTTCGCCGGCTTCTTCTCGGATTTTTTCTCGGATTTCTTCTCGGGCTTGATGGCCGGCGGCGGCTCTTCCACCGCCTTCTTCATGGCGCGGGCATAGGCGTCGGCGGCGTTCTCCGCGGAATTCTGCAGCCGCTTGGCGGTCGCGGTCGCGTTCAGGATCGTGCTCTTGGCGAGGTGGCGGAAGCGCGCCTTGGTCTCCTTGTCCTTGGCCTTGGCGGCGCGCGCGACCCAGACGGCCTGGCGCTTCTTGGCAGCCGCCATCACGGCCTTGGTCTGCGCTCTTGCGGTTTGCCGGATGACGGCGTCGAGGTCGGCTTCGGCCATTCAGATACACTCGTTTGACTGGACATGCGCCGGTGGGCGCACGGTGAGAGGAGGGGAGCTATCACTAGCGCAACCGGCGCGATTTGAACATGCGATCCGATGCAGTTAACCGTGTTGCCGGCTTCTTCCAGGCTCGGCTGAACATGGCTTGAGTGCTAGTCCGCGGACGAGCCCGGCGGCACCTTGGCGCCGGCGAGCAGTCCGGCCAATTCCACCTGCCGGCCGAGTCCGGTCTTGGCCAGCACGGCCTTGAGCTGGTTGCGAACCGTCTCGCGGGAGATGCCGAACGCGACGGCGATGGCCTCGACGGTTCGCCCCTCGCCGATGCCGCGCGCAACGCGCGCTTCCGCCGGCGTCAGGTCGAACAGGCCCTGCAGCACTTCCGCGGTCGGCACCTCCGATGGCACCACCGGCGTCACGATGACGATCGCCAGCGCGCGGTCGAACAGGTCCCGCGCTGCGCCCTGGATCGGGACCAGATGCACGATCAGCGGTGGCCGATCCTCCTGCGCGGCGATCGGCACCGAGCGGACCTCGACGCCGATGAGCCCCTGATCGAGCGCCCCCACCGCCTGCGCGAACAGCGCGTCGGCGGCGGTTGCCGCCAGCGTCAGGCGATCGGTGCGATCCTGCATCACGTCGGGCACCAGACGGTCGAACAGCGTGTTGGCCGCCATCAGGCGGCCGCCGCGCCGCAGCACGGCCGCGGGCAGGCCGAGCATCGCCAGCGACTCGGTCGCCGCCCTCGCGCGCTCCATCCCGAGCCGCGCCGACAGCAGCGCCGCCCGCGCCAGATGCGGGCGGAGCGCGTCGAGCTGCTCGATCGCTTCCCGTTCGATCGGCCCGTGCCGGTATTCGCGCTCGACGCTGTAGATCAACACATCGCCGCTCGGCACCGGGATCGCGGTACCGGCGCCCCATCCGAGCCCGCGCGGGCGGAAGAACTCGCGGATCTGGTAATCCTGCTGCACCTCCTCGGGCGTATCGAACACGTCGATGTCGCGCAGGAAGCCGGCATGATTGGCCGCCAGCAGGCGCGGCAACCGCCCGTTGCGCTCGTGCCAGCCGCCTTCGACATAGGCGACCGTGTCGTCGTGCATGCCGGGGGATGCGACCCAGCGGACGTCGTGCGGGGCCGCCGTCAGCAGCACGATACCGCGCGCCTTGGCGATCCCGCCAACCTGATGCAGCACATTCGGCCAAAGCTCGGGGACGACCGCGGCCTCATAGGCCAGTTCGATCAGATGCTCGTGCAGGTCGTTCGCCATCGGCCATTCCAGGAAACATTGCTGCCCAATAGATAAACCCATCGACCGCGAAAATATTGCGTAAAGCAATTCGGCCCGAGCCACGAGTCCGGGCTATCCCGGTGCGCGTTTGCGCGCATCTCGGGGAATTGCGGCGTTTCGGGCTCGTTCGCGACTGTCGCGCCGGCGCGGCGGGCCGCGCTCGTTTGGCGGCCACCCGGTGCGCGGCGGCCAGTGCAGCCTGCGCCAGACGACGAGTTCGTCCGGCTCCGGCACCCGCCGTGACGCGATCCGGAGTGTGGGGGAGGGACGTTGCCTGGACGCTGGAAGCGGGTGGATTGACGTTGAGCGCGGAGACCGAGGTCGTGATCGAAGCGATCACGCAACCGATCAGGGCGCCGCCACCATCACGGGGCCACTGGCGAAGGCCGGCGAGGCGAGAGCGATGGTCATCCAGCCAAGCCGTTTGCTTAGTCGCCGCGACTACACACATCCTGGATTTGCATGCAACTTAAAGTAGCTTTATTGCTCTAATACTTCGCGTTATTTGGCGACGCGCCGAAGGCCGCCGATGCCGAGGTCACCGAGGTCAAGCCCAAGACCTCAAAGGCAAGACCTGGAAAACAAGACCTGATGATCAAGCCCTGACGATCATTGCCGCGTGTGGCGAAATTGAACCCGCGTGACAGTCAGACACGCTTCCGAAGCGTCTCGAAACGTCTTCGCCATCAATGTAAGCGGCGCGAGGCTTGCGTGCGTCACTCGTTTGCAACGCTGCGCGCGATCGTTCGACCATGAACATCCTTTAATTTGTATCCGCGCGCGTTGTCGCGCCTGCTAAGCGGCGACATGCCGTCGAGCCATCGCCGGCTCGGGGGAGGGGCCGATGATCAGCCGCAGGGCGCTTTCCGGATTGTTGATGACGCTGGTCGGACCCTCATCGGTCACCGGCAACACGCTGACGCTCAGCCACTGCCAGGGGTCGTGCGCGAATGTCGATCTGCCGGCGCTCGGCTACGATACGTTCTGCCGCTCGTTCTTCGACATCGCGGCGCGAGGAAAGCTGCGCGCGGTCGCGACCGGTCCGGAGATTCGACGGGAGATGCGCTCGCTGTTCCGGGAGCGGCGGCTGTATCGGCCATCGCATGACGAGATCCGGGTTCTCTGGCGCGGCACGGCGGATCGATTTTCGGTCGTGAAGGTCGAGTTCGATCTGGAATGCGGCGTGCCGGTGCGCGGATGCCTCGGCGTTCCCGACGGCCCGTTCAAGGGATTGATCCTGCTCGGCCACGGCATGGCGAGCACGCCGGAGCGATGCTTCGATGATGCCGACAAGGACTACATGAACGCGCTCGGCAAGCAGCTTTGCCAGGACGGCTATGTCGTCTGGTGCCCCTACATCGTCCAGATCGGAAATCAGGAAAGCCAGAACAACATCGCCGCGATGCTGGCGTCCCATGGCGTCTCCGCGCACAACGTGTCGTGCGCATCGATCGACGCCGGCGAAACCGTCTGCCGCAAGCTGACCGGAGCGTCCGGCCTCAATGTCGGCGTCTATGGGGTGTCCTCGGGCGCGTTTCTCGCGCTGCATCTGGAAGCCGCGACGGGGCGGATGCGGCCGACCGTCGCCTCCGGATACATGCGCGACGAGAAGAAATTTCTGATGTCGTCCGCCATCAGCAAGAATCTCGGCATCGAGCTTGCCGCCTACATTCATTTCGCCAACGGTCGCGCCAAATACACCGGCGCTGAGCTGGCGTATCTGCTCTGCCCGTGTCCGCTGTTCGTCGAGATCGGCAGCCACGACAGTGGAAACGCGATCGAGCTCGGGCGGGACGAGAAGTTCGCGGAAATGCAGTCGGTCTACGCATCATCAGCCCATCCGCAGCTGATCGACATGGACGTCTTCGACGGCGTGCACGAGGCCAATGGCAAGCGCGCAAGGCCGTGGCTGTACGGCCACCTGGCGTCGCCCGTCTATCAAGAGACGTCTCGCCTCAAGAACGCCATCGCGTTGTGAGGGGCGGCAGCCATCCGTCTTGCAAGCACCCGCGCCTGACCTTCAATCAAGTCACGCTTGCGGGTATCACATTCATGAGAGCTTTCGACGTCCGCGATGCGCCCCGCGGCCGACGGCATGGTTGCAATCGCCATGGCATCGCGGTGTCGCGACGCTTCTCGAAGCTGCCTGTTGTCCGGATCAGTGAAACGAGGCGATCAGGTTACAGGATTGTCGGATTGGCCGCGTTATGATCTCCTGTGATGCAGCTTGCCCATCCTGACCTTCCCGGTCTGAGGGAACTCGACGTCATATCCGCTTCGTAGAGCTTGTTGGTAGCCGAAGGGTTGGACAGCATGAGTGGTACGGAACGAATGCTCGGTGGATTGGCAGGGCTTCTCGTATCGGCGGGATTGGCAGCTACCGGGATTTCAGCGGCCCATGCTCAGGCAGGTCCGCCCGGGCCTCCTGCGGTGGGCGTGTTCGAGGCGGTGAAGCGGCCGATCACCGAGACCAACGAATTCCTGGGACGCATCGAAGCCCCCAACCGCGTCAACGTGGTGGCGCGCGTCACTGCGTTCCTTGAGAAGCGGAACTTTGTCGAGGGCGCCGAGGTCAAGGCCGGCGACCTCTTGTATCAACTCGAGCGCGGCCCGTTCGAGGCCGACCTTGCATCGAAGAAAGCGCAGGTCGCCCAGTTGCAGGCGACGCTGGTCAACGCCAAGCTGACCACTGATCGCGCGAAGGCCCTGATGGGCGGGCCGGCCGGCCAGCAATCGAACGTCGACGCCGCGGTCGCCAACCAGCAGAGCCTCGAAGCACAAGTGCAGGCCGCGCAGGCACAGGTCGACCTGTCCCAGATCAATCTCGACTACACCCAGATCCATTCGCCGATCGACGGCCGGATCGGACGCACCTCGGTCACGGAAGGTAACGTCGTGACGCCGAGCTCGGGAACCCTGACGACCATCGTCAGCCAGGATCCGATGTATGTCACGTTCCCGGTGTCGGTGCGCGAGGCGCTCGACCTGCGCGACCGCTATGTGACGCGCGGTGGCTTCAAGGCCGTCGTCATCCGGTTGCGCCTGCCGAACGGCCGGCTCTACGAGAAGACCGGTGAGCTGAACTTCGTCAACAACACCATCGCGCAGAACACCGACACCATCTCCTTGCGCGGTACCATCCCAAACCCGTCGACATATACGTCCGTCGCAACCGGCGGCTCGGTCCGCGAGCTGACCGACAACGAGTTCGTAACCGTTCTACTGGAGGGCGTGCAGCCGGTCGAGGTGCTGGCGATCCCGCGTTCGGCGGTGCTGTCGGATCAGCAGGGCGAGTATGTCTACGTCGTCGGCGCGGACAACAAGGCCGAGCAAAAGCGGATCCAGCTCGGGCAGTCGACATCGACAATTGCCGCGGTGACGAGCGGCATCGCGCTCGGCGACAAGGTCGTGGTCGAGGGCTTGCAGAAGGTCAGGCCGGGCGAGGTGGTTGCGCCGGGGCCCGCCAGCGCGCTGATCCAGTCCAGCATGAAGGTGTCGGCGGACGGCGGCGCCGGCAGCACGCCGAAATCGACGGGCAATAACCCATGATCTCCGCTGTCTTCGTCGATCGTCCGCGGCTTGCGATCGTCATCGCGTTCGTGATCACGATCGCGGGCGCGCTGGCGCTGATGCAGATCCCGGTCGCCCAGTTCCCGGACATCGTGCCGCCGCAGGTCACGGTCTCGGCCGTGTTCCCCGGTGCTTCGGCCGAAGTGGTCGAATCGAGCGTCGCCCAGCCGCTGGAAGCGCAGGTCGTCGGCGTCGACAAGATGCTCTACATGAAGTCGACCAGCGGCAATGACGGCAGCTATACGCTGACGGTCTCGTTCGCGCTCGGCACCGACCCCGATATCAACACCGTCAACGTCAACAACCGGGTACAGAGCGCGCTCGCGCAATTGCCGACCGAGGTGCAGGCGCAGGGCCTGACCGTGCAGAAGAAATCCTCGGCCGTGCTGCAGTTCATCGTGCTCTACAGCAAGAACGGCGAGCAGGATCCGCTGTTCATCACCAATTACGCTATCATCAACGTGCTCGACGCGATCTCGCGCACGCCCGGCGTCGGTCAGGCCTCGCTGTTCGCCAAGCTGAACTATTCGATGCGGATCTGGTTCGACACCCAGCGCCTGACCAGCCTCAATCTGGCGCCGTCGGACGTGATCGCCGCGATCCGTGCCCAGAGCGTGCAGGCGCCGGTCGGCCGTATCGGCGCGCGTCCGATCAGCAACGACCAGCAATTCCAGTTCAACGTGCAGACCCAGGGCCGCCTGACGACATCCAAGCAGTTCGGCGACATCGTGCTGCGGGCCAATCCGGACGGATCGGTGCTTCGGATCAGGGATGTCGCCCGCGTCGAGATCGGCGCGCAGAACATGGATTCGGAGTCGCGGATCGACGGCAATCCCGGCGTGCCGATGGGCATCTATCTCGCGCCGGGCGCCAACGCCGTGACCACGGCGAAGGCCGTGCAGGCCACGCTTGCGAAGTTGTCGGAGCGGTTTCCGCCGGGGCTGACCTACCTCGTGCAGTACGACTCCACGACCTTCGTCTCCGATACGATCAAGGAGGTGATGAAGACGCTCGGCGAGGCCTTCGTGCTCGTCGTGATCGTGGTGTTCCTGTTCCTCGGCAATCTGCGCGCCACGGTGATTCCGGCAGTCGCGGTTCCGGTCAGCCTGATCGGCGCCTTCGCGGTGCTGCTGGCGCTCGGCTATTCTGCCAACACGGTGTCGCTGCTGGCGATGGTGCTGGCGATCGGCATCGTGGTCGACGACGCCATCGTCGTGGTCGAGAATGTCGAGCGCGTCATGGAGGAGGAGCCGGAGCTGTCGCCGGCCGACGCCACCAAGAAGGCGATGGCGCAGATCACCGCGCCGATCATCGCGATCTCGCTGGTGCTGCTCTCGGTGTTCGTGCCGATTGCGTTCATCCCCGGCATTTCCGGCACGCTGTTCCGGCAGTTCGCGGTGACGATCAGCGCCGCGATGGTGATCTCGGCGCTGAACGCGCTGACATTGTCGCCGGCGCTGTGTGCGGTATTCCTGCGCCACGGCGGCCCGCGCCGCGGCATCATGGGACGGGTGCTCGGCGCCATCGACTGGGTGCGCGACGGCTATGCCGGCGTGGTGCAACGGCTGGTCCGCCTCGCGGTGCTGTCGCTGGTCGCGGTGCTGGTGTTCGCCGGCGCGGTGTTCGGCGTGTCGAAGATCACGCCGACCGGCTTCCTGCCCGAGGAGGACCAGGGTGCGTTCTTCATCGCCGTGCAATTGCCTGATGGCGCGTCGGTGGCGCGCACCAGCGAGGTCACCAAGCAGGTTGAGGCGATCCTGAAGAAGAACCCGGCGGTCGATCATGTGCTGTCGATCATCGGCTTCTCGCTGCTCGACGGCGCCAGCGAACCCAATTCGACCTTCATGGTGGCGCGCATGAAGGCGTTCGCCGACCGCAAGGCCGTCACCGACTCGGTGCAGGCCGCGATCCGGCAGACCTTCATCGCGGGATCGCAGATCCGTTCAGCCTCGGTTCTGCCGTTCAACCTGCCGCCGATCATCGGTCTGTCGACCTCCGGCGGCTTCGAATATCAGCTCGAGGCGCTGGAAGGACAGGATCCGGCGGCGCTCAGCAGCGTGATGGGTGGGTTGATCGGCGCGGCGAACCGCAATCCAAATCTGACCCGGGTGTTCTCGACCTTCACCGCGACCAACCCGTCGGTCTATCTCGATATCGACCGCGCCAAAGCGCAGGCGCTCGGCCTCAACATGGCCGACGTGTTCACCGCGTTGCAGGCCACGCTCGGCGGTATTTACGTCAACAATTTCAACCTGTTTGGCCGTACCTGGCAGGTCAACGTGCAGGGCGATGCGGCCGACCGCGGCGACATTCCCGACATCTGGCAGATCTACGTGCGCAACACCGGCGGCGAGATGGTGCCGATCCGCTCGATCGCAAGCTTGCGCATCGTCACCGGCCCGCAGGTGATCACGCGCTACAACAATTATCGCTCGGTCACGGTGAACGGCAGCCCGGCGGCGGGCGTGTCCTCGGGCACCGCGATTGCGACGATGGCCGACCTCTCCAAGACGACGCTGCCTTCCGGCTATTCCTATGAATGGACCGGCACCGCCTATCAGGAGCAGGCGGCGTCCGGCCAGACCGGCATCATCCTCGCGCTCGCGGTGTTGTTTGCCTATCTGTTCCTGGTGGCGCTGTATGAGAGCTGGACGATCCCGATCCCCGTGCTGCTGTCGGTTACGGTCGGCGTGTTCGGCTCCTATCTCGCGATCAAGCTCGCTGGGCTGAACCTCGATCTCTACGGCCAGATCGGCCTCGTGGTGCTGATCGCGCTCGCCGCCAAGAACGGCATCCTGATCGTCGAGTTCGCCAAGGAGCAGCGCGAGGCCGGCAGGCCGATCGCGGAGGCCGCGACGATGGGCGCGCAGATGCGCTTCCGCGCTGTGATGATGACCTCGATCGCCTTCATCCTCGGCCTGGTGCCGCTGGTGGTCGCGACCGGCGCTGCGGAAATCAGCCGCCGCGCGGTCGGCACCGCGGTGTTCGGCGGCATGCTCGCCGCCAGCTCGATCGGCATCTTCCTGGTGCCGATGCTCTTCGTCACCTTCCAGGGCTGGCGCGAAGGTGCCAAGAACCGCTTCGGCAGGCGAAGCAAGGCGGAACAGCCGGCGTCGCATTAGAGCCGGCCTAATCCCATCGCGCATTAGCGAGGCGGGTGAGGCGGGGCTATACTGTGCGCCCTGATCGATGGAGTTCCCGATTGAGCGTTGCCTTCACCAAGGAAGAAAGTGCCGAGACCGCGTCCGAAACGCTGTTGCCGGATCGCCCCATCTCGCCGCATGCCAATCTGGTGACCGAGGCAGGCCGCAAGGCGCTGGAGCGCCAGCTCCAGGAGGCGCGCGAAGCCTACGAGACCGCGCAGCAGCTCGACGACGTCAACGAACGGCGGCGCCAGTCGGCGGCCCCGTTGCGCGACGCGCGCTATCTCACCGAACGGCTCCGCACTGCGCAGGTCGTCCCCGATCCCGCTTCGACCGAAACCGTTGCGTTCGGCAGCACCGTGACGTTCAGCCGCGCCGATGGCCGCGTGCAGACCTATCGCATTGTCGGCGAGGACGAGGCCGATCCAAAGGCCGGCTCGATCTCGTTCGTCTCGCCGGTGGCGAGGTCGCTGATGGGCAAGGCGGTGGGCGATGTCGTCGGCACGGGCGCCCAGGAGCTGGAGATCGTCGCGATCGCCTAGCTCGACTAGCGAGTCAAGCGCGATGATGTTTCTCGTCGCACTCGCGGGGCGCTGTCGTCGCTGACAGCGATCGTCAGTCGGTCGAGATGAAGCGCAGCGTGCCCGCGCGACGCGTCGGCCTGCCGGTGTCGTTGGTGTGATTGACGCCGTCCATCACAGGCACTTCCGGGAAATCGAACGGACTGACCCCGTCGAGGCAAGCGACGTTGACGGCATAGAGACTCTGGTCGGATCGCCGTTGATGATGTGTGTATATTCCGCAGCGAGAGCAGAAGAAGTGCTGCGCTGATCCGGTATGGAAGCGGTAGCTCGTCAGCACGTCCTCGCCTTGCAGGAACCTGATTCCGCCCATTTCAGCCATGGCAACGACGGCGCCGCGCAGCCGGCAATAGGAGCAGGTGCAGCGGCGGATCGAATTGAGGCCGTCGCTGAGCGTCACCTCGAAACGCACCGTGCCACAATGGCATTGGCCCGCTCGCATCTTCATGTCGTCCACCATGTCGCCCGTGTCTCCCGTTCGGAGCGAACGTATCTCCCGGTTGCGAGACGGACAATCTTCAAGAACTCGCCCATGGTGTGAGAAAATCTAACGTGGAGCGGATCGCAGATCTTGGTCAGGCCGCCGGCAGCGCGAGCCGCTCGATGGTCTGAATATGGCGCGCGAGCAGGCTGCAGGCCTGCTCGATGTTGCGCGCGCGCAGCGCCTGCAGGATCACGCGATGATCCTGGCTCGGCCGCGGCCGCCAGCCGGCGTTGCGCGCCATCGCGAACACCAGCCTTGAATTTGCCAGCTGCAATCCGTCGAGGCTGGCGAGCAGGCGCGGCATCGCGCAAGGCGCCACCAGCGCGTGATGAAAGGCGCGGTTGGCCAGCTCGAAGTCCTGAACCGTCTCGGCATTGTCGCCTTCGATCAGCGCGACCTCGATCCGCGCCAGATGGGCGGACGTGAACTTCGGCGCCGCATTGCGTAGCGCGACCACCTCGAGCGCCGCGCGCATCTCGGCGATCTCCTTCACCGACTTGGTGTCGAGCGGCGCGACCCGCACCCCGCGCCGGGGCACGGCAACGACGAGGTGCTGCGCCTCCAACTGCCTGAAGGCCTCGCGCACCGGGACGTGACTGGAATGGAATTCCCGCGCGACATGGTCCTGCCGGAGCGGCGCATCCGGCAGCAAGGCGCCGCTGATGATGCGCTCGCCGATCGCCTCGGCGATGCGCCCGGCGGTGGTCGTGTTCTCGCCTTCGTCCATCATAGATTATCTATCGTAAAAACGGGTGCGCGCGCGGCTAGCCTCGGCTAGCATCAATCTCAAGTCCAAGATCATAGATAATTTAATTGATTATCTATGATCCACAACAAACGAGAAGGCAAGCCCGATGGTTGATGTCGTTGAGATCGAACGGACCGGCAGAAGCGGCAACGCACCGCTCCGCAAGCATTGGGAGCGTGCCGAAGCCGAGGCGCTCTACAACCTGCCGTTCGCGGACCTGATGTTCCAGGCGCAGGGCATCCACCGCGCCAACTTCAATCCGAACCACGTCGAAACGGCGAGCCTGCTCAGCATCAAGACCGGCGGCTGCCCGGAAGATTGCGGCTACTGCTCCCAGAGCGCGCATTACGACACCGGCCTGAAGGCGACCCGCCTGATGCCGCGGGACGAGGTGGTCGCGGTGGCGCAGCGCGCCAAGGATGCCGGTGCCACCCGCTTCTGCATGGCGGCCGCCTGGCGCAGTCCCAAGGACCGAGATCTCGATCAGGTCTGCGACATGGTCAGCGCGGTGAAGGGGCTGGGCATGGAGACCTGCGTCACGCTCGGCATGCTGACGCCAAAGCAGGCCGAACGGCTTTCCGACGCCGGGCTCGATTTCTACAACCACAACGTCGATACCTCGGCCGAGTTCTACGACAAGATCATCACCACCCGCACCTTGCAGGACCGCATCGACACGCTGGCGCATGTGCGCGACGCCGGCATCAAGGTTTGCTGCGGCGGCATCATCGGCATGGGTGAACAGGTCGAGGACCGGCTCGGCATGCTGATGCTGCTTGCCAATCTCCCCAGCCATCCGGAAAGCGTGCCGATCAATCTGTGGAACGAGGTCAAGGGCGTGCCGGTCAACGACACCGCCGAGCGTCCCGATCCGATCGCGCTGGTGCGGCTGGTCGCGACCGCGCGGATCATGATGCCGAACAGCGTGGTGCGGTTGTCGGCCGGACGGCAATACATGACCGATGAACTGCAGGCGATGTGCTTCCTCGCCGGCGCCAATTCGATTTTCATCGGCGACGTGCTGCTCACCACCAAAAACCCGCAGCGCGATCGCGACGCCGACCTGCTGGATCGGCTCGGGATCACATCCCGCCTCGCCTGATCGTAACCTCTGGCGCGCGCGGCACCCTTCGCGCGCGACCGACCATCTTTCCGAGAGAGAAGCATGAGCGCAATCCATGCGGCCAACGCCGCTGATTACGCCGCGGCCTTGCACGCCCTGAGCAAGAACGATCGGCTGCGCGGTCTCAAGCCGCGCGCGGGCATCGATTTCGTATCGAACGACTATCTGGCGCTGGCGAGCGCGCCGCGCATCAAGCGGGCTGTCTCGGCCGCGATCGAGGCCGGCACACCGATCGGCGCCGGCGGGTCGCGGCTGCTGCGCGGCAATTGCGAGGAGCATGAACGATTGGAGGCCGAGGCCGCCGCGTTCTTCCGTGCCGAGACCGCGCTGTTCTTCGGCGGCGGCTACGTCGCCAATTTCGCCGTGCTGACGACGCTGCCGCAGCGCGGCGATCTGCTGGTGCTCGATTCGCTGGTGCACGCCAGCATCCACGAGGGCGCACGGGCCGGTCGGGCGGAGTTCCGGTTCAGCGCGCACAACGATCCCGGATCGGTCGAGGACACCATTCGCGGCTGGCGCGTCGAGGGCGGAACGGGCCGGGTCTGGATCGTGGTCGAAAGCGTCTACAGCATGGACGGCGATATCGCGCCGCTCGACGACCTCCTGGCCATCGCCGAACGGCACGACGCGTTCCTGATGGTGGACGAAGCGCACGGCACCGGCGTCTACGGCGAACAGGGCCGCGGGCTGACGGCACCTTATGAAGGGCGCGAGAATCTCGTGATCGTGCACACCTGCGGCAAGGCGCTGGGCGCCGCCGGCGCGCTGGTGACGGCTTCGACCGTGCTGCGCGACTTCATGGTCAATCGCTGCCGCCCGTTCATCTTCGCCACGGCGCCGTCGCCGCTTGTGGCCGTCGCCGTGCGCGAGGCGCTCACGATCCTGCAAGAAGAGCCGGAGCGTCAGCAGCGCCTCGCAAACCTGGTTGCGTTCACGCATCGCGAGTTCGATCGGCGCGGCTGGCGCAGTCCGTCGAACTCACAGATCGTGCCCTATATCGTCGGCGACAATGCGCGCGCGATGCGGCTTGCGACGGCGCTGCAGGCCCGCGGCTTTGACGTCAGAGGCATCAGACCGCCGACCGTGCCGGCGGGCACCGCGCGGCTGCGCATTGCGCTAACCCTCAACGTCGATGAGGACGACGTGCGCGCGCTGCTCGATGCGCTCGTCGCGGAAACGCAGGGTTGGTCGCAATGAGCAGCCGGATCGTGGTGACCGGCACCGATACCGGGATTGGCAAGACGATCTTCTCCGCGGGCCTTGCCGGTTTCCTCGGCGCGGACTACTGGAAGCCGGTTCAGTCCGGCCTCGAGGAGGAGACCGACGCGCAGCTGGTGGCGCGGCTTGCGGGCCTTGCGGCCGATCGCATCGTGCCGGAGCGCTACCGGCATCGCACGCCGGCTTCGCCGCATCAGTCCGCCGCGATCGACGGCGTGCGCATCGATCCTGCCGCGCTCAACCTGCCCGACACGCCGGATCGGCCGCTGGTGATTGAGGGCGCCGGCGGGCTGATGGTGCCGCTGAATGACGACACGCTCTATATCGACATGTTCGAGCGCTGGCGGCTTCCGGTCGTGCTGTGCGCCCGCACGGCGCTCGGCACCATCAATCATTCGCTGCTGTCGGTCGAGGCACTGCGCAAGCGCAACATCGATATTCTCGGGATCGCCTTCATCGGCGAAAGCAATCCCGAGAGCGAGCGCGCCATCTGCGAGATCGGGCAAGTGCGCCGGCTCGGCCGGTTGCCCTGGCTGTCGCCGCTCGCGGCAGACACGTTGCAGGCAGCTTTCAACGCCTCATTCCGCCGCGACGATTTCAACGCATGATATCAGCTCAGAGATCGCCGATCTGGCACCCGTTCACCCAGCACGCGCTGCACGGTCAGATGACGAGGATCGTGCGCGGGGAGGGGGCCTATCTCTACACCGCCGATGACCGCCGCATTATCGATGCGATCGCATCCTGGTGGGTCGTGACCCATGGCCATTGCCATCCGCATATCGTGCGCGCGATCCAGAACCAGGCCGAGCAGCTCAATCAGATCATCTTTGCCGGCCACACTCACGATCCGGCCGAAGCGGTTGCCGCACAACTCCTGAAGCTGGCGCCGCCTGGCCTGGAGTATGTGTTCTTCTCCGACTCCGGCTCGACCAGCGTGGAAGTCGCGCTGAAGATGGCGCTCGGCTACTGGCACAATATCGGCGTGCCGCGCACGCGGATCATCGTGATGCAGCACTCCTACCACGGCGACACCGTGGGGACGATGTCGGTCGGCGCGCGCGGCGTCTTCAACAAGGCTTACGAGCCGCTGCTGTTCGACGTCGCGTCAATTCCGTTTCCTGCTCTCGGCCACGAGCAGGCGACGCTCGATGAGCTCGAGGCCGCGTGCAAGGCGGAAAGCGCGGCCGCGTTCATTGTCGAGCCGCTGATCCTGGGCGCGGGCGGGATGCTGATGTATCCGCCTTCCGTGCTGAAGGAAATGAAGCGCATCTGCGAAGCCCATGATGTGCTGTTCATTGCCGATGAGGTGATGACCGGCTGGGGCCGCACCGGCACCTTGTTCGCGTGCGAGCAGGCGGACGTCAGGCCCGACATCGCCTGCTATTCCAAGGGTCTCACGGGCGGATCGCTGCCGCTCGCAGTCACGCTCTGCCGCGCCGAGATCTACGATGCGCACTACTCCAGCGATCGTTCGCGAACCTTCTTCCATTCCAGTTCCTACACGGCGAATCCGGTCGCCTGCGCCGCGGCAAAAGCGAACCTCGAGCTCTGGCAACACGGCGCCGGCGGTCGCGTCACCTTGCTCGCCGCGATGCAGGAACGCCTGCTCGCGCCGTTCCGCACCGATGCGCGGTTCGAAAACGTCCGCCGCACCGGGACCATCACCGCACTTGACCTGAAGGCAAGCGACGCCGGCTATCTCGCCGGCATCGGCCCCAGGCTTCAGGCCTTCTTCGCAAGCCGAAACCTGCTGCTGCGCCCGCTCGGCAACACGATCTACGTGATGCCGCCCTATTGCGTCACGGAGGCCGATCTCGTGGAGATTTATGCCGCGATTGCGGATGCGGCCGATGCGCTGGCCTGACGGTACGCCTTGCGCGCCTGAAATCCCGCGCGCCGTTCTGCGCGCGATGGGCTCCCATGTAAAATCGGCGTGCCGTTGCGGGCACGCCGATAGGCCGGATCACGCGTGCCTGTGTGGCGCTGGCCTCGCCGCGGGATGCTGCGGCCGCGGTGCAGGATGCGGCCGGGGTGCCGGCCGTGACACGTGTGGCGCCGGCCGGGGCGGCGGTGGAGCACGATGCACAGCCGCTTGCGCGACGCGCGGCGCCGGCGGATGCGCGGCCGGGCGTGGCGCAGGTGGTGCGTGCTGTACGATCTGCGGTCTCGGCGCATGCACGGCTGGCGCTGCGGCGTGCGGCGCCGGCGCGGGATGGTTGACGGCGACAGGCGGAGCGTGTCCCGCCGGCGGTGCGTGTGCAGCCGGCGAAGCGCTTGCCGCAGGCAAGGCGTGTCCCTTTGTCGTCGCGTGGGCCGGCGGTAGCGCATTTCCGGTGGGCAGGGCGTGTCCTGTTGTCGTTGTCTGTGCTGGCGGTAGCGCGTTTCCGGTGGGCAGGGCGTGTCCTGTCGTCGTTGTCTGTGCCGGCGGCAGCGCGTTTCCGGACGGTAGGGTGTGCCCGGTCGGCGATGCATGTGTTGGCGGCAGAGCGTTTCCGCTCGGCAGCGCGTGTCCTGGCGGCACGGCGCTTTCCGTCTGTGGAGCATGGCCGGTCGCGGATTGCGTATGATGAGGCGGCGGCGCCGCGATCGGCTTGCCCGGGTGCGCGGCGATCACGCCCGCGCCGCTGAACCGTGCTGCATGCGCGGTGGCGGCGACCGCCGGATGACCGTGGTTGTTGGCGAGCGTCAGCGCCGGATCCTTCATCGCCGCTTCCGCGTGCCGCGTCTGCTCGGCGGTCGCGGCCACGTGGTGCCCGTTCGCGGCAGCGAGCTGCTGCGGCGTCGGCCGCACAGTGGTGCCGCCAGTGCCGCCGTTGTAGCTGACGTTGGTCGTGTTGTTGATCACGGTCTTGTTGTAGACGTTGGTGACCGAGACATTCGAGATGTTGTTGACGGAACTGTTGTAGAAGAAGTTGCCGCCGCGCCAGTAGCCGCCCTCATAGCCGACGCCGGTGTAGCCGAAGCCGTAAGAGATGCCGCCGTAGAAGCCCACGGTCGCTCCCCAATAGCCGGCGTGGAACCCGTAGGCGCCATCGTTCCAGCCCCAGTAGCCGGGTGTCCACAGCAGTTCAGGCGCGGGCGGAAGCACCCATGTGCCGGGAACCCAGTAGTAACCGGTATCGTCGCTCCACGCCCAATAGCCGGGAGTCCAGATGTAGCCGTCGCCTGGGATCGGCGGCTGCTCGTAGACAGGCAATGGTGGTGGCGCTGCATCGACGCTGATGCCGATGCCGATGGCGAGCTGCGCGCGCGCTGGCGCAGGTGGAGAGAGACAGCAGAGGCTGAGAGCTACGGCGAAAGGCAGTCCGGCAATGCGGCGCATGGCACATACTCCAATCTTCTTCCCCCAGCGTTGGAGTCGAATAGTGGCGCCGACATGAACTGGTTGTGAATGTTTGTGCCGGCACCGTGATTTCGGCGTCGGGCAACGGCGGGATCGTTAACGACGGCGTACGCAAGTCAGCTTGGTGTCAGGATGGAACGCGATCGTGGCGATCGAGGTTCGCGCCAAAGGCAAGCAACTCGAAAAGCGAGAGTGCCGCGCGTCGGTTTGTCGTCAGCTTCATCACTGCGCCGAATAGTCGAATTTTCGATTTGAATTGGACGACGACCCCCTGCGCATCATCAATCGATGATCGGAACATCCGGCTCGCACGAGGCCGGGCAGGGAGGTTTGGAATGGCGCGATCCGCCGACATCGACATCAATGCGGGCGCGCGCCTCGACAGGCTGCCGATCTGCGGATTCCACTGGCGTATCCTGGCCCTGATCGGCGCCGGCATGTTCCTCGACGCATTCGATATCTATCTGGCCGGCGGCGTGCTCGGCGCGGTGCTCAAGGAAGGCTGGTCGACACTCGAGCTCAACGCCGCCTTCGTCTCCGCGACCTTTGTCGGAATGACCATCGGTGCCTGGTTCTCCGGGATTCTCGGCGACCGCTTCGGCCGCCGCTTCACCTATCAGATGAACCTCGCGATCTTCGGCCTCGCATCGATCGCTGCGGCCTTCGCGCCCAGCATGACCGTCCTGATCGGGTTGCGCTTCATCATCGGCATCGGCCTCGGCGCGGAGATCGTGGTGGGTTACGCGACCTTGACGGAGTTCGTGCCGGCCGCCTCGCGCGGTCGCTGGATCGGGTTGCTCGCCGTGATCACCAACTTCTCGCTGTTCGCGTCGTCCATGATCGGCCTGTGGGTGATCCCGACGCTTGGCTGGCGCTACATGTTCGCCCTCGTCGGCATCTTGGCGATGATCGTCTGGATCCTGCGCAAGTCGATGCCGGAATCGCCGCGCTGGCTTGCCGCCAACGGACGCGCCGACGAGGCCGAGACAATTCTGTCGGCAATCGAAGCGGAGGCCGCGCGCAAGGCAACGCTGGCTCCCGTCGCTGTCGGCGCGCCGGCGCAGGAACCGCCCGGTGCGGTCTGGCGCCTGTTCCAGCCGCCGTATCTCGCGCGCACGCTGCTCGGCAGCCTGCTGCACATCGTCGTCGGCTTCAGCCTCTACGGGTTCATCGGCTGGCTGCCGACCTTCATGGTCAAGGGCGGCCACAGCGTGGTGTCCTCGCTTGGTTACACCACCGTGATGGCGCTGGGCGGTCCGGTCGGGTCGTTGATCGGGCTCGTGCTGGCGGACCGGCTCGGGCGCAGGCTCTCGATCGTCGGCTCGTCGATCGCGGCTGCCGCACTCGGCATCGCCTATCCCCATATGGCGGACGGTGTTGCGCTCGCCGGCGTCGGCTTCCTTCTTGTTACCGCGATCTACGTCATGCTGGCGACCGGATTCGCGATGCACGTCCCCGAACTGTTCCCGACGCGCTACCGGCTCCGCGGCACGGCGATCTGCGCCACGTCCGGACGCATCGCGACCGCGCTGGTGCAATACGTCGTGGTCGCGATCTTCGCCTGGCAGGGGTTGACCGGCGTGCTGGCGACGCTGGCTGGCATTCTCGTCTTCCAGGCCGTGGTGTTCCTGGTGTTCGGATTCGAAACCAAGGGACGCTCGTTGGAGGACGCGTCGGCCATAGCGGATGCCGCGGCAGGAAGCGAGCGGTCCATGGCGAGGAGGCCGGCGGACATCGGTGCCTAAAGCATGATCCGGAAAAGTGCGAAGCGGTTTTCCGAATAGATCATGCTCAAACGAGGAGCTAAAGCGCGATGACGATTCAACCCAATCTCATCGCGCTTTAGCCCAGATCGGAGCAGACCGCCCTGATCCCGTTGCGAAGCCAGCCGTTCGCATTGCTCTGGTCGTATCTGCGATGCCAGTACAACATCCAGTCGAACGGCGCGGACTGGAACGGCAGCTCCTCCATCCGCAAACCGTTGTCCATCAGCACGGCGGCGAGGTGCCGCGGCATCACGGCGAGAAGGTCGGTCTGCTTCAGAACGTGGGGTACGACCAGCCAATGCGGCACATTCAGCGTGATGCGTCGTCGGTGGCCGCGTTCGGCGAGCACGTCGTCGACGAAACGAAGATCGGTCGGGCTCATCGAGACCTTCATGTGGTCCTGCGCGATGAAGCGCTCGAAGGTCAGCCGTCCGCGCTTGATCGGGTGACCGCTGCGCATCAGGCAGACCATGCGGTCGCGCAGCAGCGTCTCGGAACGGATCGATGCGGAATGCTCGAGCCCCATGCTGACCGCGACGTCGATCTCGTCCCGTTCCAGCGCATCGATCGTCAACGCAGGCGGCAGATGGATGATGTTGTAGGAGATCCGCGCCTCCAGCGGCCGCGCCGCGGCGAGTCGCGGCAGCAGCAGGCAGGCGAGAATGTCCGACATTCGGATCGTGAAGCTGCGTTCCGTCTTGCCTGGATCGAAGCCGGCGTCGCTCGCCATTACCCGCTCGACCTGGCGCAGCACCTGGCGCAACGGCTCCGCCAGCTCGGTGGCGCGCGGCGTCGGCTTCATGCCGCTCGTCGTCCGTACCAGCAGTTCGTCCTCGAACATGGCGCGCAGCCGGTTGAGCGCATTGCTCATCGCCGGTTGACTGAGGCCGACGCGGTCGGCGGCCTTGGTGACATGGCGTTCGGTGAGCAGTGCGTCCAACGCGACGAGCAGATTGAGGTCGATGGATCGGAGGTTCATCCCATCATTCATATCGTGAATGACGAGAGATGACAAATCCATTTCATCTATGGCGGCAAGGCGCGTATCCAGTCGATCAGAACCAAGGAGGCAGCAATGAGCTTTGAGACGATCAAGCGTGACGTGAAGATCTGCATGTTCGACCAGTACGGCACGGTGGTCGACATGCAGGGCGGCCTGACCAAGATCGCGACGCCATTCCTTCAGAAGAAAGGCTGGAAGGGCGATCCGAATTCCTTCGTCACATGGTGGCGCCGCACCCATTTCGAGAACTCGATGATCGATGCGCTGCTGCATCGCGAGCACACGCCCTATCGGGAGATCGGGCATCGCGCGGTAGCCCACGTGATGGACCGCGCCAGGATCGACTACACGATGGACGAGGTGCGTTACCTCGTCGGCGAGATCGAGAAGCTGGTCCCGTTTCCGGAAGTGCCGGAGGCGCTGGCGCGGCTGCAAGCCAAATACAAGCTCGTCGTTCTCTCGAACGGCGATCCCGACATGCTCGAGACCGCGAAACAGTACCACAAGGTGCCGTTCGATCGCGTGATCTCGGTGACTGAAGCCAATTCGTTCAAGCCGCATGTCGCGACCTACACGAAAGCGGCCGAGATCATGGGCGTGAAGCCCGATCAGGTGCTGTTCGTGGCCAATCACGCCTTCGACTGCATCGGTGCCAAGTCCGCCGGCATGCGGACGGCCTTCATCGACCGGCGCAGCCGTCCGTTCGGCATCACGCCGCACCAGCCCGACATCCTGGTGCCGTCGATGAAGGACCTCGCCGATGCGATCGTCTGATCGCGAGCCGCTGTCGGGCATCAGGGTCCTCGACCTCTGCCGGGTGGTCTCCGGGCCCTTTGCCACGATGCAGCTCGGCGATCTCGGCGCTGATATCGTCAAGATCGAGGATCCCAGGCAGGGCGACGAAAGCCGCCGCTACGGGCCGCCCTTCGTCGGCGGCGAGAGCGCGTATTTCCTGTCGGTGAACCGCAACAAGCGCAGTTGCGCCATCGACCTGAAATCGCCGGCGGGGCGCGACGCGGCGCTCGATCTTGCATCAGCGGCCGACGTCGTGATCGAGAATTTCCGCCCGGGCACGCTCGATAAATGGGGGCTCGGCTTCGACGCGCTGCGGGCCCGCAAGGCCGACATCATCCTGTGCAGCATCTCGGGGTTCGGCCGCACCGGTGCGGACGCCTTGCGCCCCGGCTACGATCTGATCTTGCAGGGCGAATCCGGCGTGATGGACATCACCGGCGATCCGATTGGGCCGCCGACCAAGGTCGGTACCTCGATCGCCGATCTCGCCACCGGCCTGTATGCGTCGCATTCGGTGCTCGCCGCCTTGATGCGGAGGAGCCGCACCGGCGAGGGCGGACGGGTCGACGTCTCCATGCTCGACGCCATGGCATCGCTGCTGACGTTCAACGCCGGCATGTACTTCGCCACGGGAGAAAGTCCGAGGCGTCGCGGCAACGTCCATCCGACCATCAGCCCGTACGAACCGTTCGAAGCCAGTGACGGCTGGATCAATGTCGGGGTCGCGAACGACAAGTTCTGGGCGGCCTTCTGCGACGTCATCGGCCGGCCGGACCTGCGCGATGATGCGCGTTTCGAAACTGCCCCGAAGCGCGCGGCGAGCCGCAACGAACTCGTCGCGCTCCTCGCTCCCATCTTCGCCGGCAGGAGCCGCGCCGATTGGCTGCAGGCGCTGGGCGCGGCCGGCATTCCCTGCGGCGCGATCAAGTCGGTCGGCGAGGTCTGCGAGACGCCGCAGCTCACGCAGCGCGGCATGGTGCAGAGCGTGCGCCATCCCGCCGCGGGGGATGTGAGGTTCATTGCCCGGCCGACGCGATTCGGCGACGAGCCGCCGGCACCTTCCACGCCGCCGCCGATGCTCGGCGAACACACGCGCGAGGTGCTTGCGGAATGGCGCGGCTGGACAGACGATCGGCTGGAGAGATTCGCCCTCGAAGGCGCGTTCGGAGACTTTGGGCGAAACTTCATGCGATCGCCCAAGTGAGCATCAAGTGAGTGTCGTCATGAGAGATATCGCCGAGCAGATGATGCGCCGCGCCGTCGCGGACGAGCGGCAGGAATTCGGATCGTTCTTCCTGTCACGCTTCCTCGGCCTCGAGGTTGCCTACCAGGGCGAGGCCTGCATCGTCTCCTTCGATGTCGAGAGGCCGATGTTCAACCCGCAAGGCAGCTTGCATGGCGGCGTTCTCGCGACCGCGCTCGACATCTCGATGGGGCATCTCGTCAACCACGTCGCGGGTGCCGGCACCACGCTCGAGATGAAGGTGCAGTATCTTGCCGCGGTCCGCGAAGGGCGCGTCACCTGTCACGCGACCTTCCTCAAGCGAGGCCGCAAGACCTTTTTCTTGCAATCGCAGGCTTCCAACGCATCCGGCGAGCTGATCGCGCACGCCACATCGACCTGGCAATTGCTGAGCCGAAGCTGAGAGGCGCGGCCGGTTCGCGGCGGCCCCTTCCTCGCGCCGCCGAGGCCCGTTCCTTCGCACGAAACGGTCACGAGCATTGCCAGGATCGTGATCCGGTTTCATACTGAAGCCGGAAGCACGTCTCCACGGTGCGGCTGGCGCGAAGATGCGGGAAGCGATACCTTAAGAGCGGAAACACGGCGATGCGGTTTCGTCTCGCATTTGCTTTTGTATCGATCGCGGCGCTGCTCGTTGATCCGCTTGCCGCCGTGTCGCAGGACATGTTGCGCAGCGTTGACCTCGACAGTCCCGACATGACGACGTCGGAGATGACGCGCGCCGAGGTCGACGCGCTGCTCAAGGCCGCGCCTCAAGGAGATCGACACACCGTGGACTTGGAGGGAAAGCGGCTGTCGCGCCTTGATCTCTCGGGCCTCGACTTCTCCGGCGGCAACCTTCATCTCGTAAAGCTCAACCGGACCAATCTGAAAGCCGCGCGCTTTGATCGGGCCATGCTGAACCAGGCCTGGCTCATCGACGCAGATCTGACGGAGGCGTCCTTCGTCAAGGCGTCGCTGCTCGGCACGCAGATGCAGCGCGCCAAGCTTGGCGGCGCCGATCTGAGCGGCGCTCGCATCACCGCCGATCTATCCGGCGCCAGCCTGGTCGGGGCCAAGCTCGCCGGCGCGGATTTGAGCGCCGATATGCGCAACCAATCGATGGGCCTGATGCGCGGCGTGCTCAAATCCGCCGATCTCCGCAATGCGGATCTGAGCGGCGCCAATCTCGCGCGTGCCGATCTCGAATTCGCGCAGTTGCAGAACGCCAATCTGGCGAACTGCAACCTCAGCAAGGCCGACCTTGCGGGAGCCGACCTCTCCGGCGCCAATCTCGCCGGCGCCGATTTCACCGAGGCCGACCTTGCGTCGGCCGTCTTGCCGAGCCCGGCCGCGCTGGCAGAGGCCCGCAACCTGGACAAGGCCCGGAACCTGGACCTGGCGCGGCGCGCAAACTAGAGCGTTTTCGAGCGAAGTGGATACCGGTTCGCGTGAAGAAAACGCGTCAAAACGAGAATCTAGAGCTTCGGTTCTGATTCAACCAGAACCGAAATGCTCTAGGGATCGAATTGCAGTGTCCTGAAGCAGGACTTATGTTCTGGGATGAGAACCACGCAGCCGCTCATCGTGCGGCGGGCAGGACCACGGTGGATGGTTGCATGTCGCACCGGAGGTGACGTCATGACCATTTCTCCCACACTGCACAAATATCTCGCCGCCGAAAACATCGTGTACGACGAGATTCCGCATGCGCTGACGATGTCGTCAGCCCTGACCGCCCAGGCGTCTCACGTCCCGGGTGATCGCCTGGCCAAAGCCGTCGTGTTGCGCCGCAATGGCGGCTACCTGCTCGCCGTGCTGCCGGCGTCGCATCACCTCAGGCTGACGGATCTGAGGGCGAGCTTCGGCGATGATATTGCGATGGCCACTGAAAGCGAGATCGATCGGTTGTTCGCCGACTGCGCGCATGGGGCGGTTCCCGCCGCCGGCATCTGCTATGGGCTCGATGTCATCGTTGATGACAGCATCCAGATGCAGCCCGAGATCTATATCGAAGCCGGCGATCATGAGACGTTGCTGCACCTCGGTCGTGCGCAATTCGCGCGCTTGACCGCCGGTTCCCAGCACGGCCGCTTCAGTACGCACGACTGAGGGCATGATAGCAGGACCATCTGCTGCGCCTTGACCAAACCGCGGCACGCATGCGCTTACGCCCGATCTGTTGTATGGTTGCAGGCGAGGGGGCTGCTGCCTTGCAAGGGAGGTCCTCCATGAAGGTCAAGGACGTGATGCATAAGGGTGTCGATTGGGTCAGCCCCGATACCCCGATCACCGAGATCGCAAAATTGATGCAAGGGCACGACGTCGGCTGCATTCCGATCGGGCAAGACGATCGTCTGATCGGGATGGTGACCGATCGCGACCTCGTCTGCAAAGGTCTTGCGAGCAAGGACTTCAACTCTGCGCGCACCACGGCGCGCGATGTGATGACCGAAGGCATCCACTGCTGCCGGGAAGACGACGACCTGGCGAAAGCGGTGCATCACATGGAAACGCTGAAGGTCCGCAGGCTGCCTGTGATCAACAAGAGCAAACGGATGGTCGGCATGGTCAGCCTGGGAGACATCGGCCATTTTGCCGGTGCCGATCTCATGTCCCAATACATGAAGAGCGTGTCGGCGCATCATTGAGGCGAGGCCGGTCTGCCGGAAACCGGCAGATCGGCCGGCACCATGGCCGGACAATGAGCGGGCAGAAAAACGAACTGGCGCGCCATTCAGGACAAACCAACGAACACATATATAATTGAAATTACATGTGATTTCCTGCCTAAGCGTTCGATCGCCGTCGCTGCCGACTTCGGCCCTACTCGCTGTCATGGGGAAATTCAGCACGCCTCACGACAGCGTGCACCTTTCGCTGCGGGATCGTGTATTGTTATCGGAAGCCGTCGAAGCTTCGATACCGAGGATCAATCGATCGCGGCGCTCGAAGGGATGCACTCCAGAATCAAGCTGATGATCGCGGCTGCGATCGGACGGCACGGCAGATGGAGGACATTATGGCGTGGCGCGACGACAAGGCCCGAGCAACCCTGATCCGCGACGCAGCGGGCAGCGTGCCAGCGGGCAGGAGCCCCCGGGCCTTTGCCGAGCCCTTGTTCGGCTACACCAATATCGAGGATCTCGCCAATTACGATGCCGCCTCGCTTGCGCTCCTGGCGGAGCAGGCTTGGGAGCACGTCCAGCGACGCACGGCCGGCAGCGCCGATATCCGCGTCGTCAACCCGACATTGCCGAACGGGCGCGAGATTTCCGTGCTCGAAATTCTCAACGACAACATGCCCTTCCTGTTCGATTCCACCATGGCGGAGCTCGCCGAGCAGGGCATCGAAGTCAGCCTCGTCGCCCACCCGATCATTGCCGTGGAACGCGATGATGTGGGCAAGCTGCTGCGGTTCTACGGGGAAGCTTTGCCGGAGGGAGCCAAGGGCGCGCGCGAAAGCCTGATTCATTTCCACATCACCCGCCTGGACGCCGATGCCGATCGCCAGAAGCTGATTGACGGCCTGACCAGAACGTTGAGCGACGTCCGCGCCTGCGTCGCGGACTGGCGCGGCATGCGCGACCGCGTCGAGGAAGCGATCAAGACGTTCTCGTCAAATCCGCCGCCGCTACCGATCGACGAGGTCGCCGAAGCCAATCAGTTCCTGCAATGGCTCTGCGCGGACAATTTCACCTTCCTCGGCGTGCGCGAGTATCGCTTCTCGCCCGACGGCGAAGCGTCGGACGACATCACGACCGGCGAAGGCCTCGGAATCCTGCGCGATCCGGACGTGAAGGTTCTGCGCCGCGGCAACGACATGGTGGTGATGACGCCGGAAATCCGCGAGTTCATGCACGAGCCGACCCTGCTGATCGTCATCAAGGCCAATGTCTCCAGCCGCGTCCATCGCCGTATCCGGATGGACTATGTGGGCATCAAGCTCTATTCGCCCGACGGTCGGCTCGAAGGCGAACTGCGCGTCGTCGGCCTGTTCACCTCGGGCGCCTACACCCGCTCGGTAAGGCAGATCCCTTATGTGCGCCACAAGGTTTCCCGGGTGCTGCAGCGCGCGGGCTTCGACCCGAACGGCCATTCCGGCAAGGCGCTCATGCACATTCTGGAAGATTATCCGCGTGACGAGCTGTTCCAGATCGACGTCGACACGCTCTACAATTTCGTCATTGAGATCCTGATCCTCTACGAGCGCCCGCGCGTCCGGGCGCTGGCGCGCGTCGACAAGTTCGATCGCTTTGTTTCCATCCTCACCTTCATTCCGCGCGACAAATACGACACCGACGTCCGTACGCGCGTCGGAAGCTTTTTGGCGCAGGCCTACAAGGGAAGGCTGTCTGCCTCCTACGTATCATTCCCTGAGGGGGCGCTGGCGCGCGTCCACTTCATCATCGGGCGCTACGAAGGCAAGACGCCTGTCGTCGAGCACGCGACGCTTGAAGCCGGGATCAGCGCCATTGCCGCAACCTGGGCTGACAAGCTAAAGGTCGCACTCACTGCGTCGACCGACGGCATGCGGGCGCGCATGCTCGCCAGCCGATACGCCCAGGCCTTTAGCGGCGGTTATACCGAGGTGTTCGGCGCGGAACAGGCGATCACCGATATCGCGACTGTCGAAAAGCTGACGCCAGCCCGCCCGGTGACGATTTCGGTTTACCGCATCGCAGGCGACGATCCGAGGCACTTCGGCCTTAAGGTGTTCTCGGACGCCGTACCGCTGTCGCTGTCCTATCGCGTGCCGGTGATCGAGAATCACGGCCTGCGCGTGGTCAATGAACGCACCTACAAGGTCACGCCCGGTAACCGGCCGGAGCCGGTGTGGCTGCACGACATGACGATCGAGACCAGTGACGGCCAGCCGATCGAGATCAACGCGGAATTCAGCCATCGCCTCGAAGCCTCGATCATGGCTGTGGTCACCGATCGCGCCGAATCCGATGGATATAACGGCCTGATCCTGCGCACCGCCCTGAGCTGGCGGGAAGTCTCGGCCATCCGGGCGTTGTCGCGCTATTTGCACCAGATCCGCGCGCCGTTCACCCAGGACTACATGTGGGAGACCTTGCGCAAGAACGCCGCGATCACGGCCACCCTGGTCGCGCTGTTCCAGACCCGCCTCGATCCGCGCCTCGCCTTGACGGATGCCGAGCGCTCGGCACGCGAGACGGCTTTGCTTGCCGAGATCGAGGAGCAGCTCAAATCCGTCGCCTCGCTCGATGAAGACCGCATCCTGCGCCGCTTCACCAATCTGGTGCAGGCGACCGTTCGCACCAATCTGTGGCAGATCGGCGAGAACGGACATCCCCGCCCGGTGATCTCCTTCAAGTTCGAGGCGCGCCGGATCGATGACTTGCCCGCTCCACGGCCTCTCTACGAGATCTTCGTCTATTCGCCCCGTGTCGAAGGTATTCACCTGCGCTTCGGCAAGGTTGCGCGCGGCGGCTTGCGCTGGTCCGACCGGCCGCAGGATTTCCGCACCGAGATCCTCGGCCTGGTCAAGGCGCAGCAGGTCAAGAACGCCGTGATCGTGCCGGTCGGCGCCAAGGGCGGCTTCGTACCCAAGCGCCTGCCGCCACCTTCCAATCGCGACGCCTGGCTCGCGGAGGGCACCGAAGCCTATCGCATCTTCGTTCGCTCGCTGCTCGAGCTCACCGACAATCTCGACGGTGACATCGTGGTGCCGCCCGAATCCACCGTGCGCTACGACGGCGATGACCCCTACCTCGTCGTTGCCGCCGACAAGGGCACCGCCACCTTCTCCGACGTCGCCAACGCGATCTCGGCCGAGAAGAACCATTGGCTCGGCGATGCCTTCGCATCCGGCGGCAGCCAGGGCTACGACCACAAGAAGATGGGGATCACGGCGCGCGGCGCCTGGGAGGCGGTCAAGCGTCACTTCCGCGAGCTCGGCACCGACATTCAGACCATGCCGTTCACCGCGGTCGGCGTGGGCGACATGTCGGGCGACGTCTTCGGCAATGGTATGCTGCTCTCGTCGGCGACAAGGCTTGTGGCGGCCTTCGATCATCGCGACATCTTCATCGATCCTTCGCCCGATCCATCGACCAGCTTCGCCGAGCGCAAGCGGCTGTTCGATCTGCCGCGATCGAGCTGGCAGGACTACAACAAGTCGCTGATCTCGCAGGGCGGCGGCGTGTTCTCGCGCTCGCTCAAGGCGATTCCGCTCACGCCGGAAGTGCGCGCGCTGCTCGATCTCGACAAGCCGCAAGCCACGCCTTTCGAGGTCATGACCGCGATCCTGAAGGCTCGCGCGGACCTCCTGTGGTTTGGCGGCATCGGCACCTATGTCCGCTCCTCCGCGGAAACCGACGATCAGGCCGGGGACCGCGCCAACGATCCGATCCGCATCGCGGGCGGCGACGTGCGCGCCCGGGTGATCGGCGAAGGGGCCAACCTCGGCGTTACCCAGCGCGGCCGCATTGAAGCGGCGCAGAAGGGCGTCAAGCTCAACACCGATGCCATCGACAATTCGGCCGGCGTGAACACGTCCGATGTCGAGGTCAATATCAAGGTCGCACTGGCGCGCCCCGAGCGCGAGGGACGCCTCAGTCCGGCTGACCGCAACAGCCTGCTTGCCGCGATGACCGAAGAGGTCGGCGCGCTGGTGCTGCGCAACAACTATCTGCAGACGCTGGCGCTCTCGCTGGCCGAGCGCAAGGGTGTGGCAGAGACCGGCTTCCTCACCCGCCTGATGCAGTCGCTCGAACTACGCGGCTTGCTCAGCCGCTCGGTGGAGTTCCTGCCCGACGACGCCGCGCTCACCGAGCGCACGCGGCGCGGCCAGTTCCTGACGCGGCCCGAGCTCGCCGTGTTGCTCGCCTACGCCAAGCTGACCCTCTACGATGACCTGCTCGTCACCAGCGTGCCCGATGATCCCTATCTTGCCCGCGAACTATCCCAGTACTTTCCGCGCGAGATTCAGGACAAATTCCCGGGCGCGGCCGAATTGCATCGCCTGCGGCGGGAGATCATCGCGACCAGTCTCGCCAATGCGGTGATCAATCGCGGCGGCCCGGCCTGTGTGGTGCGCCTGATCGACGAGACCGACGCCGATGTCCCGACCATCGTCATGGCCTATGTGGCGGTCGATGAATGCTACGGACTGAAGTGGCTCAATGACGCGATCGATGCACTCGACGCCTGCGTCGATGGGCAGCTGCAGCTGTCCCTCTACGCTTCAGTGCAAGACCTCCTGCTCTCACGCATGGTCTGGTACGTGCGCAATGTCGATTTCAAGGATGGACTGGAGGCCGTCGTCGCGCGCTTCGGCCCGGCTATCCGCCAGATCGTCGCCGGGCTCGACACCGCCCTGCCGCCGGACTTGCAAGCCGCGCGCGTCAAGCGGCGGCAGGAACTCGCCGACGCCGGTGTCCCGGCCGGCCTCGCCGGCGAGCTCGCCGATCTCGACGCTCTGGATTCGGCACCCGACATCGTGACGGTTGCCGAGCGCACCAGGCGCCCCATCGGCGATGCCGCCGCGACCTTCTACGCCGCCGAGGCGAATTTCCGTCTCGACCGCATCATCACCGCCGCTCGCAATGTGCCGGCCAACGATTATTTCGAACGCATGGCCATTGACCGCGCCGTTGAGCAGATCGCCGGCGCTGAAAGGAGACTGGCCGCGGACATGCTCGCAACCGGCCAGTCTGGCCAGGAGGCCGTCGAGACCTGGCTCGCGGCTCACCCCGAAGCGACCCGTATCCGCCGCTCGGTCGAGGAGATCGCTGCCAGTGGCATGACCCTCGCCAAGCTGACGGTGGCGGCGAACCTGCTCGGGGACCTGGTCAAAGCCTGAGGGCGTGCGAGGCGGCGATGTGAGAAGCGCAATGCTTGCGCAGGTTGATAACCGGCGAATGGAGGAATCCAATGATCCACGCCACTTGCCATACCGCGGACAACGTCCGCTGCATCGAGTTCGATGCGACACCGTGGTTCAACGAGGCTGACGCCCCGAGCATTATCGATTTGGCTCAACGAGGATGGACCAGCACCGCAATTGCAGATTCCCTCGAGCACCGACAAGGATACGAACGCTTGCACGATCTCGTTGAGTATGCGGCGAAGCGACTGCAATTGGAATCTCTGGAGGACCCAACCTGGGAAACCTTCCAGTGCGTCGTCGATGAACCCGACGCTGTCGCCTGGCTCGAGAAAAACCGTCCCAACGTTGCGGCAAGGATCCCGTAAGCCGCAGCAAGGGCCAAGATTGGTCGGCGGTGAGGCGGAAATGGCGCGCCACGGCCGATGAAGATGGGCACTATAGCTTCGCTGTGGCGCTATGATGTGGTGGCCGACCAAACGATCCAGTCACATAACCCGCGACGGACTGCGATCTTGCGCTACGCCTCATGGCTGAAATTGATAAGCGCGCCGGCCGTCGTCTGCGGGCGACGATCGCATCTGAGGTATTTCCCGTCAGACGAGCCGCTATTCGATCAGCAATTCGTCGATGCCGAGTGGTGCGTCTGACGAAGCAAACCATTCTTTGCGCGCGGCCGCCCTGCGGCGCGCGCGCTCGCTCGTGGGCAGATTCAACAGGCCGACGAGCATGCTAATCTCCCGTTGAGCCAATTGGTGTGACCGACCGGGAGTGGCGCCGAGGGCCGCTTCGTCCAGCGCATCGAGGGCGGTCAGACCCGCGGGGAAGAACTGGCGATACACGATCCGCTCAGCACAGCCTTCGACGTCCCTGAGGCCCAGCTTGATGCCCAGCTCGGCAACGCTACGACGTACCAGTCGGCGCCGCGCCGAGCGATTGCGGATGACGACCCAATCGGTACCGCCACGGTCAAACTCGCGCCGATGCCTGCGGGCCTCGCGCACCATTTCCGCGTAGTGCCCGGTTCCCGTCACCTCATGCGTGATGGGATCGATCGAGGCCAGCGTGCCGAGGTCAAGAAAACTGTCGGCGACCGGTGTCAGCACAGTGTCGGCCACCAGATGCGCAAGTCGCATCAGATACGTGTCGGTCGAGGGCGTGTCGATCACCAGGAAGTCGACGAACTTCCTGACGTCGCAAACGGTGTCCTCGAAGGCAGCCAGTTCCTCGGCTTCGTTGTCCTCCAGCTTCGCGCCGCCGGCGCGCGGAACGAAGCTATGCAGCGGTAGTTCGAGTTCGATCTGCCGATGGTTCGCCCAAATGCGCCGATTTTCAATGTATCGCGTCAGGCCTTTCTGATTGCTGTCGAGATCAATGGTTCCGACCCGATGGCCCTCTTTCAGGAGTGCGATGGCCAAATGCATGGCAAGCGTGGTCTTCCCGGAGCCGCCTTTCTCATTGCCGATGACGACGACGTACGGCGATCCTGCCCCTGCGATATCTGTCGCGTGCAGCATCGCAAGCCTTGCAAACCAGAGTTTCTATCACAAAACCAATGCGATGCACCACGTATGGTTCCTGACCGACGTTGTCGCCGATGTGCGGGCAAGCCGTGCCGTCCGTTGGGATGTTAGCTTGAGCAGTTCGCTTGCCAACGAGGGATAAAAGAGGCGGCACCTGGCGGCGATGGCGCATTCCGAAGTGGCGCGCCAGGCCGATGAAGATGGGCACTACGCTTTCGCCGTGGCGCTATGACGCGGCGGCCGCCGACGCGATCCGGCCGGATAACCAGCGACGGACTGTGATCTTGCGCTACGCCTCATGGGCGGCGGTGTTCCCAAATTCACGGGTGGTCCGGCCATCCTTCGATTGCGGCCATTTCGATCAATTCCGGGAATGGCGCGATTGGCCAACAAGAGACCTATGCGACGTAACGGAAGGCGTTCGGGGAATGCACGCACGGCGCATGCACTCGGCGCATGCACTCATAGTCGCCCGGCTCGCGAAGGTAGGTTGTTCAAACTCCTATTTCGTTTTTTCGAATACAAGGAGGCTCCTCTGCATCCCCTTATCTGCCCAGTTTGGCATTATTCGCCACGTCGAAGTGACTTGAAGGCGATCCCCGTCTAATCTGAAGAAGCGTGTTTGCTCGGTGCCTACCCATTCAGGGTTCCAAGCAACATCGACCTTCGTAATCCATTTGTCCCCTTCGAGACGGTACATGCCGGTGTAGGCGGCCATGCTGTTTAGCAGATCGGCGCGATCTTCGACCGTTTGTGGTGGCTTGCGCCCCTCTCCAGTCAGGACAAACATTACACGGCCCTCAGCCGTGAAAATTGCGTATCCCGTAGGGGAGCGTCCGAAGACGGGTTCTTTCTGCCCGGTGGCTTGAATTTCAATTTCTTGAGAAACCAGTTTCCAGATGCCGATCACCTTCTCACGGTCATCGGCAAAGCTCGGATACGCCGCAATAAGCCACCCAACGATGGCAACGAGGCATTTTAACGTGGACATAAGAAGTTTCCCTCCCATGTTCTGCACTTTTTGGCACTCGGTGGGCTGACACTAGCGCAGGAATTGAGCGGCTGGAATGTCCGTTCCGGGTGAGCCGCGACAGCAAACGCCGCCCCATGAAATCCCCCGATCTCAAATTGCGCCGATCCGATCGCAACAGGATGCGGAGATCAATCGCTGCGACAGTATTGCGCTGTTGAGACGCGGCTTACTGTCGCCTTGCGGTGACAAGCCGAGCCCGCACCTGCATCAGAGATGCGGCATCAATCCGGTATTGGTCGGAAGCGAAAATTGCGAAATGGCGCACCCGACACGATTCGAACGTGTGACCTTTGCCTTCGGAGGGCAACGCTCTATCCAGCTGAGCTACGGGTGCGTACCGGCCACCATTTAGCTGATTGGCTCGGTGTCGGCAACGGCGTTGTCCGGCCGGTTAACGGCTGTAAACTGCCTGCGCCAATATGACAGGCCTTCCGAAAAGGCCGGCTTTTGAGGGAGTTTGCCCATGCGTCCGCTGGAATTCGGCTGGTATCTGCCCACGCATGGCGACACCACGGCCTATGGGCTGATGGAGGCGCAGATCGCGGGGTCGCCGGAACTCTGCGACCGCGTGGTCAAGGCGGCCGAGGATGCCGGGTTCGAATATCTGCTGATCCCGGTCGGGTCGGTGTGCTGGGAGGCCTGGATATCCGGTGCATTCATGGCGGCGCGCTCGGCGCGGATCAAGCCGCTGATTGCGGCGCGGCCCGGCTATATCAACCCGGTGCTGATGGCCAAGATGATCTCGACCTTCGACCAGATGTCGGGCGGGCGGATCTGCATCAATTTGATCGCCGGGCAGAACGAGAGCGAGGTCGAGGCCGAAGGCGTGCGCTACGCCAAGGAAGAGCGCTACGCGCTGATGGACGAGGAGGTCTCGATCCTCAAGGCGCTGTGGACCACGCGCGGGCCGGTGAATTTCCAGGGCAAGTTTCACACCATCTCGGGCGCGCATATCCGCCCGCGTCCGCTGCAGCAGCCGTTTCCAAAATTCTATCTCGGCGGCGGCTCGCGGCAGGCCTGGGAGGTGTCGGCGAAGCATTCCGACGTCCATCTGTTCTGGGGCGATCTGCCCGAGCGTATCGCGGATAATATCGCGGAGATCAGGCGGATGGCGCGGGCGCATGACCGCGAGGACGCGATCGGCTTCGGCATGCGGCTGCAGGTGATCTGCCGCGAGAACGAGGCGGATGCCTGGGAGGCCGCCGACCAGCTGGTGCGCCACGCCACCGAGCGGCAGAAGCAGGAGATGAAGACACTCTACGTCAAGTCCGAAGCCAACCAGCGCGTGCAGCAGCTCGCGCGCGACTACGGCGACCTCCTGATGCCGCATCTGTGGACCGGCATCACCAAGGTGCGGCCCGGTGCCGGCATCGCTGTGGTCGGCAATCCCGAACAATGCGCCGCGACGCTGCAGCAGTTCATCGACGCCGGTTGCCACTCCTTCTGCCTGTCCGGCTATCTGCATGACGAGGAGGCCGAGCGGTTCGGCCGACTGATCCGACCGATCCTCGCCGCGAACAATCGCGGCCGGCTCGCGGCGTGAGCGTCATCCCTTTCCGAGTGTGTTGCCTTTCCGAAAATTCATGCATGAAGTGCAGCCCAATGCGCCATGATCAGGACGGATTGCATCGCCGCTAGCGGCACCAATGGAGTTGAACCATGCATCATCGGCACTGGCTTGCGGTATTGGCGCTGCTGATCGCGGCCGTTCACGTGCCGGTCGCGTCGGCGACGCAGGCGCAGATCGAGCGCGACAAGAAGCCGGTCAAGGAGGTCGCGAGCGGTCGGATCGCCGTCGGCAACGCGACGTTTCCGGTCTACCTCTCGGCGGACTGGTCCAATCCGCTGCCGGACGTCACCCGCGCGGTGCTGGTGCTGCACGGCGTGCTGCGCAATGCCGACGATTATTTCCGCGCGGCGCTGAGCGCGCAGGCCGCGGCCGGCGATGCCGGCAAGAGCGCGCTGATGATCGCGCCGCAATTCCTGATCGAGCCCGACGTCGAGGCGTTCAAGCTGCCGGCGGAAACACTGCGCTGGAGCCTCTATGGCTGGCAGGGCGGCGAGCCCGCGCTTGCACCCAATCCGGCGAGCTCGTTCGAGGCGCTCGACGCCATCCTGGCGAGGCTCGGCGACCGCAAGCTGTTTCCCAACCTGAAGCAGGTCGTGGTGTTCGGCCATTCCGGCGGCGGCCAGGTGGTGCAGCGCTATGCGATCGCGGTGAAGGGCGACCAGGTGCTGCTGCGCGAGGGCATTGGCGTGCGCTACGTCGTCGCCAATCCGTCCTCCTACGCTTATTTCACCAAGGAGCGGCCGGAGCCCGCGATTGCGGCGACGTGCGAAGGCTACAACAGCTGGAAGTTCGGCATGGACGACCGTCCGCCCTATCTCGCCGAGCCGACCCCGGCCGCGCTGGAGCGGGCCTATGTCGCGCGCCGCGTGATCTATCTCCTGGGAACGCTCGACACCAACCCCAATCATCCCGCGCTCGATAAATCCTGCATGGCGGAAGCCGAGGGGCCGTATCGTTACGCACGCGGGCATTCCTACGTCGCGGCGATGCAGGCCCGCGACAACGGCGCGCCGAACCACAGCGTGTGGGATGTCCCCGGCGTCGGTCACGAGGGCGGCAAGATGCTCAACTCGCCCTGCGGCCTGACTGCGGTGTTCGACATCGAGGGCTGCGAGGCGGCGCGCTGACCCCCAGCGCACACCGGAATGTGCGCATGGATTCGGTGGCGAGCGCGATCGATATCGCCTAGGCTCAGTGCGCAACGTGAATGGAGCATCACAACCGACGGCACAATGGAGGACATCATGAGAGCAGGTCTGCTCGTGGTTCTGACGGCCGGTGCGTTTCTTGGCTTGACCCCCGCCTTTGCTGCCGAGGGATGTGGCGACGGTTGCCACAGGACCTCACGAGGTGCCTGCGTGATCGACGGCTGGGGCACCAGCGCGCGGGTCAGGAACGAGTGCCCCGCCACCTCGCGCCCACGTCCCCCCTGTGGGGGCGGTGGCTTCATCTGGCGACGCGACTACCAGGCTTGCAGCCAAACCACCAAGGACTGGCTCTAGAGCATGATCCGGAAAAGTGTGAAGCGGTTTTCCGAAAAGATCATGCTCAAACAAGGAGCTAAAGCGCGACGATGATTCAACCCAATCTCATCGCGCTTTAGCCGTCGACGGCAGGCCTGCGTCACGCCGGTACGATCACCTTGCCGATCGGCCACAGCGCGATGCTGGCAAGCTTGAGATGCGCCCAGGCAAAGGGAATGCCGACGATGGTCACGGCCAGCAGGATGGCGGTGATCACGTGGCCGATTGCGAGCCACCAGCCGGCCAGGATGAACCAGATCAGATTGCCGATCACGCCGAGCGGCCCGGTTCCGAGATCGGACATGCCGGTGACTTCATCGCGCCGGACCGCACGCGAGCCGAACGGCAGCAGCGTGTAGACCGCAATGTTGAACGCCGCGCGCGCCCAGGGCAGCCCGATGATGGTGATCGCCATGATGACAGCGGCGATCAGCCAGCCGAACGCCATCCACGCGCCGCCGATCAGGATCCAGAGGATGTTGAGGAGAATGGAGACAGGCTGCATGGCAGACACCTTCGCGTCGCTTCGGACGCCGTCAATATAGGCCGATGTCGGCTGCGGCGGTAGGTGCGGCGCGGGCGTGCCGGCCTCATTGCATCTGTCCTGGTCGCGACTAAGCTCCGCCGCCGTGCAGGACACGAGAAGCCTGCATCGGAAAGGGAGAGCAACAATGAGAAAATTACTTGGGGCGGGCGTTCTGGCAGTCCTGGCGTTGACCGCGCCCGCCGCGCGCGGCGAGGATGCCGCGCGTTTCGCGCCGCTTAAGGCCGAGGAGCTGTCGCCGCCGCAGAAGGCCTGGGCCGACCTGATCAGCGCGCCGCCGCGCAATGCCAAGTTCACCGCGCCGCCCTACCGCGCCTATATCCGCAATCCCGATCTGGCGCCGAAGCTGTCGAACCTGTCGGACTATCTGCGCTGGAACACTTCGCTGCCGGCGCGGCTCAGCGAAATGGCGATCCTGATCACGGCGCGGCACTGGACGGCGCAATACGAATGGTCCGCGCACTATCCGCTGGCGATGAAGGGCGGGCTGGATCCGAAGATCGCGGACGCCATCGCCAAGGGCACGCGGCCGGACGGCATGAAGGACGACGAGGCCGCACTCTACGATCTCGGCATCGCGCTCTATCGCGACAGGAAGGTCAGCGACGCCGTCTACAAGGCAGCACAGGAGAAGTTCGGCGAGCGCGGCATCATGGATATCATCGGCATCATGGGCTACTACGACCTCGTCTCGATGACGCTGATCACGATGCAGGCCGGCGCCGCCAATGACAGCGTGCCGCCGCTCCCGGTGCTGGAGAAGTAGCTCGACCTTCCCCTCGCCCCGCAGGTGGCAGGGCTATCGCACATCGCTATCAGTTGCAGAAGTCCGCAAATGCCCTATGCGATAGCCTCGGAGAGGGAGTTTGTACAATTTCGGAATAATGGAAGAATACGGCTGAGTTGCCCGGCGTGTCAAGTTGCCGTGTCGAACGCCGGCGGCCGCCGGCTACTTTGCATGGGGTTGTTTTCGATATTTTGGCCGTGCGCCCGAAGGTGAGGCGAGGTGAAGCGAGGGCTCGCTGCTTCGATCTATTGCGTGGTCGCCTCTACCGCCTGAAGCCGCTGGCGCGCGAGTAGCCCTGGCGGCCGTCCTGGGACGGGCGCGCCGCCATGCTGGCGCGGCTCTCGCTGGCGACCGGCGTCGCTGGCTTCAGGTCCTCGAGGAAGATCGGCTTGGCGAAGTAGTAGCCCTGCGCATAGCGGATCTTGGTCGCCGCCTGCAGATAGGTCAGCTCCTCGTAGGACTCGATGCCCTCGGCGATCACGGTCATGCCGAGCGCCTCGCTCAGCGATTCGATCGCGCGCAGGATGCCCTGGCTGCGCGGCCGCTTGTGGATGTCGGTGATGAAGGAGCGGTCGATCTTGATCTCGTCGGCGGTGATGTCGGCGAGCGCCGACAGCGACGAATAGCCGATGCCGAAATCGTCGATCGAGATGCCGACGCCGATGCCGCGCAGGATCGGCAGGATCTGGTCCTGGAAATGCGACCGGGTCACGAACGCGTCTTCGGTCACCTCGATCATGAATCGTTTCGGGAAGCCGGTCTCCTCGAGCGCGCGGGCGAAGCGGCGCATGAACTCGACGTTGCCGGCCTGCTTGGCGGCGACATTGATGCTGATCGTCGCCGTGGGGCCGAAGGTGTCGTTGATCAGGTCGATCGACTTGACGATTTCCGCCAGCACCAGGAACGTCAGCTCGTCGATCAGGCCGAGCTCCACGGCGAGGTCGATGAAGGTGCCCGGCGCCTGGATCACGCCCTCGTCGTCGCGCAGCCGCACCAGCGCCTCGATGCCCTTGACCTCGAGGGTGCGGATGTCGACCTTGGCCTGGAACGCGCAGCAGAAGCGCTTCTCAAGGATCGCCAGCCGCAACGACTGCTCGATCTTCATCCGCGCCAACGCCTCGCGCTCCATGCTGTTGTCGAAGAACGCGATCGAGCCCTTGCCGTTGTTCTTGACGCGATACATCGCGATGTCGGCGTTCTGGCGCAGCGCCTCGTAGCTCCGACCATGCATGGGGTAGAGGCTGACGCCGACCGAGGTCGAGGCGAAGATCTCGGAATCCTCGATGAAGAACGGCGCCTTCAGCCGCTCCTGCATGACCTGGATGAATTCGGCAACCTCGTCGTTGCTGCTGATCGGGTTCAGCAGCAGCAGGAATTCGTCGCCGGAGATCCGCGACAGGATATCGGTGTCGCGCAGCGCGTGGCCGAGCCGCTTGGACAGCTCGACCAGCAGCGCATCGCCGATCGCGTGGCCGTAATAGTCGTTGATGTGCTTGAAGTTGTCGACGTCGAGGAAGGCGAGCGCGAAATGGTTCTGCGAGGAGTCGCGGATCAGGCCGTTGACGCGATGCTCGATCACCCGCCGGGTCGGCAGGCCGGTCAGCTCGTCGTAATAGGCCGAGCGGAACAGCTGGTCCTCGAACGCCTTCTGCTCGCTGATGTCGGTCGATGTCGAGATCAGGAGATTGCGGCCGGCGATCTGGACCGGCCGGTGCGCGGTGAGGAACACGTATTTGGAAGCGCCGCAGGCGAGGACCTCCTCGAGCACCACGGGGCGGCCGCTGCGCAACAGGTCGAGGTTGGCGGCATGGCGTTCGTCGACAGGCGATGGCTGGCTCGCGCCGGCCGCCAGCTGCAACTGGTTCGCCGCCGCTTCGTTCACCAGGATGAACTGGCCCTGCTCGTCCTGGACGGTGACGCCGGCCGGCAGCAGCTGGAGAAGATCGCGCAGGATGCGCAATTCGCTATTGGAAATGTCGTCCTGGCCGGTCCCTGCGGTGCCCGCCTGAAAATCGTACTTGGTGAGATTATGCATGCGCCGACCTTGGCAAAGTCCGTTGTAGTTTTGGTTAAGCGGACTTGCGAAATGCCGTGACAGAAAGAGACCGGGGCTGCTTTCGCAAGCCGTCGCGGCAATCGTCATTAACAGAGTATCAATGTCGGTATCGGCCGCCGGTGAAAGCGATTGCGGAGCGCGCGGTTGCATCGACACGCGCAAATAATGTGCGTGTACCGAAAAGCCGACTTATCAACAGTTGGGAAGCTTGCACTGCATGGTGCAGTGAACACCGGTCTTCAGGTAACTGATCTCGGTCTTGCCGTCGAACGGCCGCAGCGCCGACTTCAACAGCTTGGTGCCGAAGCCGGCTTCGCCGATGACGTCGACCACCGGTCCCTCGGTTTCGTCCCAGATCACGTTGAGACGCCCGTCGTCCACCGTCCATGACACCTGGAGAAATCCGCGCGGCGAGGAGAAGGCGCCGTATTTTCCTGCGTTGGTCGCGAGCTCGTGGAAGATCAGCGCCAGCGAGACGGCGAGCTTGGCGGGCAGGAACAATTGCTCGCCATTGAGATTGAACCGCACATGGCCGTAGGGCCCGAGCTCCGAGCGGAGCAAATCCTTGATATCGCAGCCATAGCCGTCGACCCGCGCGATCAGATCGTCGGTCGCCGCGAGCGCGCGGATGCGATGGTCGATACGCTGCCAGACGTCGGGCCGGTCCTGCAGCGCCTGATGCAGCACGGCATGAATGGTCGAGGACTTGTTTTTCAGCCGGTGCTGCAGTTCGTCGACCACGATCTTGCGGTACTGCTCCTCCTCGATCAGCCGCTTGGACACCTCGCGCTGCTGCGCGACCAGGGAACGATAGTGCTCCACCCCCCAGATCGCGATGCCGCATACCACCCAGAAGATCATCAGCAGCGCAAAGCGCGCCGGATCGGCGTGCCCGCTGCTGAAATTGAGCACGACGCCGAGCAGGCCGCTTGCCAGCGCGGTCGCGATCCCGATCCGGAAGCCGCCGAAGGCAGTCGCGAAGAAAACCGCCGGGAAATAGGGCGTGAAGAACACATCCGGCCTGATCTGGGCGAGCCCGAAGCGCGCGGCCGTGGCCAAAACGAGACAGAGCACGGCGAAGGTGACCGCAAGCAGCAGCGATGGCTGCGCATCACCCCGCCAACCCGCCCAGAAATCGTCGATCCACTTCGCCATCGGTCGTTCCAGTTCACGTGAACAGGCGCCCCAAAATAAGGCCGCTGCGACCGAAAAACCGCAGTTGTGGCCTTCTAGCCACAGGTGGACCTCGCCCGCCGTTAACCGCGCCTGCGCTTGCGTCGTCAGGCGCGGCTGGGGAATATCCCTAAAGTCAGAAGTTAAGTCGGGGGACTGGCATGGGACGGTTGGACGGCAAGGTCGCGGTGATTACCGGGGCGACGAGCGGCATCGGGTTGCGCACGGCCGAAATCTTCGTTGCGGAGGGCGCGAGGATCGTGATTGCCGGGCGCCGCGCGCCGGAGGGTGAGGCACTGGCGCGCCAGCTCGGCAGCAATTGTGTGTTTCGCCAGACCGACGTCACGGTCGAGGCGCAGATGCAGGCGCTGATTGCGCTTGCGGTGGAGAAGTTCGGCCGGATCGACTGCCTGTTCAACAATGCCGGCGGCCCGGCGCAGACCGGCGGCATCGAGGGCCTCGACGTCGAGCGGTTCGACGCCGCGATGGCAACCCTGGTACGCAGCGTCATGCTCGGCATGAAGCATGCCGCGCCCATCATGCGCAGACAGGGGTCCGGCAGCATCATCAACAATGGCAGCATCGCCGGCCGGCTCGCCGGCTTCTCCTCATCGATGGTCTATGGCGCTGCGAAGGCCGCGGTGATTCATTTCACCAAATGCGTGGCGATGGAGCTCGGCGAGTCCGGCATCCGCGTCAACTCGATCTCGCCCGGCGCGATCGCCACCGGCATTTTCGGCAAGGCGCTGGGGCTGTCGACCGAAGCCGCCGAGCAGACCCCGGCCGTGATGCGCGAGGTCTACAAGGCGGCGCAGCCGATCCCGCGCGCGGGCCTGCCCGACGACATCGCGCATGCCGCGGTGTTCCTGGCGAGCGACGAGTCGAGCTTCATCAATGGCCATGACCTGGTCGTCGACGGCGCCATGACCGGCGGCCGCAATTGGAGCCAGCAGCAGGCGGGCTATGTCGCGCTGCGCAAGGCGTTCGATCAGGGGGCGGGATAGAGCAGCAGCATCCGTCATTGCGGGCGAAGCGAAGCAAGCCTTGACGCTTCGTCGCTTCGCATCTCGCAACGACGCGGGGAGGAAGATGGCAATGGTCGATTTGGCGAGCTCCCCCCGACAGCTCCCCCGCGTCAGCGCCAGGCTCGAGCGGAAGCTGCACCGTCTTGCCGCCGTGATCGTGGTTGGCACCCTGTCCGGCATCGCGGTTGGCCTCACCCATGGCAGCGGAGCGGCGCCTTTGATCACCGGCGCCGTCTACGGCTTCCTGCTTGGCGCAATCATCGGGGCGGTCGAACTGTTCGTGCTCGAGGATTGGGACTGGCTCAGCCGCCTGTCCTTTCTCGCCAATCTGGCGGTGCGCAGCGCGGTCTACGCCGCCATCATCATCGGCATCCAGCTGATGCACCCGGGCGAGCGCATCGCGGGGATCCCGCTAGGGGCCTCGTTTGGAGATTTCTGGTGGGGCTTCGCCTACTCCGCGAGCGTCTCGGTGCTGATCAACCTCGGCTTCGCGATCGCCAATCTGATCGGCCCGCGCGCCTTCATGAACTTCGTGACCGGACGCTACCACACGCCGGTCGAGGAAGATCGCTTCGTGCTGTTCGTCGACATCGCGGGGTCGACCGGGCTTGCCGAACGGCTCGGTGGCATCGGCATCCATCGCTTCCTCGACCGCACCTTCCGCCTGCTGACGCAGTCGGTGGTCGATTATCGCGGTGAGGTGCTGAATTACATCGGTGACGAAATCATCGTCACTTGGCCGGAGCAGCACGGCGCGGTCGATTGCCGGCCGCTGCGCTGCTTCCTGGCGATGCGGAGCGCGTTGCAAAAGGCGGCGCCGCAGTTCGAGCGCGAGTTCGGCGCGGTGCCGCAGATCCGCGGCAGCCTGCATTTCGGTCCGGTGATCGTCGGCGAGATCGGCGACATCAAGCGCGCGATCGTGTTCAACGGCGATGTCATGAACACCGCGGCGCGATTGGAGGAGCTGAGCCGCAAGGTCGACGGCGGCTTCCTCGCCTCGCGCGCGGCGATGGCGCATTTTGCCGCGCCGCCGCCGTTTCCGGTGAGCGATCTCGGCACCTTGCCGATCCGCGGCCGCGTCGACGGCATCGACGTCGTCGGGATCGGGGCGGCGGCGTAACCGTTTTGGAAGCAAGAACCGGAGTGCGAAAGCGACTGCGGCGGCCGATGTTGCGGCAGATCGTGTCCGGGAGCATCTCATGCGGATAACGCTAGCACTGGTGTTGTTGCTGTCGGGAGCAGTCTCAAGCAATGCCGCTTCCTTGCTCGAAAGGCGTCAAGTGGCGCAACGAGATGTGCCGACGAAGTGCGTCGCAACCTGCAACTCAGCCAACTATTCGTGCGCGACGAGTTGCGGCTTGTCCGGAGCCTGCGTTGCCCAATGCACGGCCGAGGCCGCCGCGTGCAAAAGCCGTTGCGGTGCGAACACAAGCGACTGAGCTTTCGATCGGGCCGGACCGCACCGGTCCTTGTCTTCGGGCGCGCAAGACGGCGCGTCACCGCTTCGAGGACTCGTCCTTGTTCGGGCGCGCGAAGCCGATGACTTGAGCCGTCTCCGCCGTGGCAGTCGGGTCCGCTTCAACAGCTTCCTGCGACGGTGTCACGAACTGCCGCTTCATCGCACGCCAGCCGGTCGGATCCCGTTCGTCCAACGGCTGCATATCTGTGATGTCGATGGCGACGATCGGAATGGCCGACTCGCCTTTCAGCTGCCGATCGGCAAGCGATTGAACGACAAGGCTCGGGTGGTCCGGGCAGCTTTCCGCGATGAGAGCGAGCCGCCTGAGTGGCCATTGCAAACGCTCCCAGTGCTTGAGGATCGACGGCCAGTCGGCGCCATCCTTGAATGCGCCGTTCAAGAGCCCGCTCGACAGCGGATCGTGCGGCACAAAGACGCCCGCGCTCCTCGCGATGTCGATGATCTGGGGGCCATTGGGAAGGGTTACGACGAGCCCGATCGTCTCATCTGTCATCAGAGCGAGTTTCATGACGTCCTCTTTTCGCGAACGAGCCGGCCGTCAACGCCGCAGGCGGCGCTGCGCCTCATGCGCTGGCTTCCTTTTCGAGCAACACGCGCTTGCGCTCGAGGCCCCAGCAATAGCCGGCGAGTTCGCCGTCGGTGCGAATGACGCGGTGACAGGGAATGACGAGCGCGAGCGGATTGGCGGCGCAGGCGTTCGCGACGATGCGCGCGGTGGCTTGGGGATAGGCGCCGTTGATCAGGCGAGCCACTTGCATATAGCTCCTGGTCTCGCCGAGCGGGATCGAACGAAGCGCGTTCCATACGCGGCGCTGGATCGGCGTGCCGCGCATATCCAGCGTGAGATCGAGGCCCACGGACGGCTTGTCGGCATAGCGTGCCACCTTCGCCAGGTCGTCGCGAACCATCACCTCGTTCGGAACGAGCGTGGAATGCGGGAAGCGTCTCGCGAGATCATCTTCCAGTGCGCGGGCGTCATCACCGAGCAGGATGGCACAAACGCCCTTGATGCTGCGTGCGATCAGGACCGTGCCGAATGCGCAGCCGCCGGTCGCGTAGAAGAGGACGTCAGCGGTGGTGGTGGCGAGGTCGGCCGAGGGCCTGGCGTGTGGCATGAGATTCATGGATCGTCTCCTTCATCTGTCTCATGACCGAATGTACGGGGAAGCCAGTTGCGTCAAACTCCGATGCTTGCTTTCAAATCGAGAAAGGTCTTGAGCCGCCGATGAAAAAACAGGCGCGTCGACGCCTGGCCGACGAAGATCAGAATCTGCGATCACCGATCACGCGATGCGCGTGATCGTGGTGTGTTCGAGGAGATACGTCTCGCCCGTGGCGAGCTGCAGGCGGACGGTCCCATTGTCCAGCGCTTGCCATTCCGCGAATCCGTTTGCGACGAGTTTGCGGAAATGGGCCATCACTTTGATCTTGGCGAGATCGGACGGTATCAGGGCTGCAATCGCATCGAACGTCGTCTCGACACGCTCTGACCTATCAAGCGGCTTCTTCGGTGCGGAGCGCGGATCCATCGTCAGCGGCATTCCTTGTCCCGGCGAGCGTCGGCACCAAACATCCGCGGCCGTCTGTCCGCCCGATCTGGATTGCTTGTCATGACCGAATGGCGGGCGGCGCGCGACCCGACACTCCCGTTGTTGTGCTCGTGCTGGATGGCGGGCTCCGGAACGTTCATGGCTTCAGTTCAGGTTCGACGGTCGGGCACGTGGACCTTCTGCGATGCCTCCCGGTCGAGCAGGGCGCGCTTTCGTTCAACGCCCCACGCGTAACCTGAAGCGGAGCCATCCGTGCGGACCACGCGGTGGCAGGGAATGGCGACAGCGAGCTTGTTTGCGGCGCAAGCGCCGGCGACCGCACGTACCGACTTGCAGGCCCCGATACGTTGCGCGAGTTCGGCATAGGTGACGGTCTCGCCGACGGCAATTTCCTGGAGCGCCTGCCAGACACGCTGTTGGAAGGCGGTGCCGCGGACATCGAGCGGCAGATCGAGGCCGAGTTGCGGTGCCTCCACGAAACCGACAACGCGCGCGACGATGGCCTCGTAGTCCTGATCGGCGCCAATCAGGCAGGCGCTCGGGAAGCGGTCCTGCAGATCGCGGAGCAGCGCCTCCGCATCATCGCCCAGCAGGATCGCGGCAACGCCCTTCGTGCTCGACGCGACAAGAATGGCGCCGAGAAAAGTCTGGCCGATCGCAAACTTGATCTCCTCATTCGCGCCACCTGCGCGGTATTGCGATGGCGTCATGCCGAGAATGCCGGTGGATTTTTCGTAGAAGCGGCCGCTTGAATTGAACCCGGCGTCATAGATCGCTTCCGTGACGCTGTTTCCCGAGACGAGATTTTCGCGAACCTTCCTGGCGCGGAAGGCCGCGGCGTACGCTTTGGGCGTCAGGCCGGTCGCCGCTTTAAACATGCGGTGGAAGTAGCTCGGGCTCAGGCAGACCGCGTCAGCCAGCTCTTCGAGCGAAGGCTCTTCTTCTCTCTCCTCGACAAGACGGCATGCCTTGACGACAAGCGCGGCATTTTCCGCCTCGATCGACAGCCCGTCCGGATTGCAGCGCCGGCACGGCCGAAAGCCGGTCGCCCTGGCGCTTTCCAGAGTGTCATGGAACTGAACATTCCCGGGATTGGCGGTGCGCGAAGGACACGAGGGCCGGCAGTAGACGCCGGTCGTCGCGACCGAATACCAGAACTCGCCGTCCGCGGTCCTGTCGCGTGCAAGAACCCGCGCCCATCGCGGATCGGCGGCGACGGGAGGCAGTTTCGATTGCTCGGGCCTTTTGAGGTTCACGTCCATCGATTGCATCACGCCACGGGACGGCCAACACTGCCACCCGGTTTCCGAGGACACACTCCGATCCTTGCCTTCAAATCCGGACGGGACAAACGAGGCCCGCAAATCGGCGCGGGCCTCGTCTGTTCTCGGCCACGCCGATTACGCAGCCTTCAGCAACCCGAGTTGCGTCAGCGCGGCGACACCGTCGTCGAGACCGATCTCCTCGACGATCTTGCCGTTGACGACCTTCAGCACGGTTGTCCCGCTGAAGTGCATCTTGCGTCCGGTCGCGGCCGGCAGATCGCCGATCAGGAAGTCCTTGAAGGCCGGCCCCGTGTGGGTGCCGCCGCCTTCCCACCGACCGACGACATAGTCGCCCTCGGCGATCAGGTCGGCCGTCCCCCAGAAATTGAGATCGGGGAACGCGGCGCGGAAATCGGTCATGAACGCCCTGATGTCGTCGCGTCCGCGGCGAGGCTCGTGCAGCGAATATTTCAACAGCATGTCGGGCGCGGCGATCTCGTCGATCACACCGAGGTTGACGGACTTGCCCCAAAACTCGGTGAACCAGCGGCCGACGACCGCCTTGTTGTCTTCTTGCTTGCTCATTCGGGTGGCTCCTTGATCAGACTCGTAGGAGGTCGCTGGTGTCGCCAGCGACCCGGGAGAGCGTCTACGTCCGATTCCAATCGGCCAAACTCCGGTTCTTGCCGTGGAATTCCAGGTCTAGGCCGTCATGCTGGGGCGCGAAGCGACAGAATCGTACCAACGGCGCGTCGCCCCGTGCTCTTCCGGCGTGGATAATCCAAGGGCCTTGCCGGCGAAGTCGATTGCGACGATCGCCGTGATGTCGGCGATGCTGAACGCGTCACCCGCAACGAACGGCGTCTCGGATAGTCGCGCCTCGAGATCGCCGTAGAAATCGGCGATCCGACGCCGGCCACGGACGACCAGTTCGGGAATCTGATCGTAGCCATGCGAACCTGCGATTGCCCGCCCCTTGAGGCCGGGGGCTCCGTTGCGCACGGTCTCCATGACCGAAGCGAAGCCCTCCAGCTCCATTCGGCGCTCCCACATGGTGACCGTCGCTTTCTCCTTGGGCGAACCTCCGAGCAGCGGCGGCTCCGGATGCGTTTCTTCGAGATAGCCGATGATCGCCGGCACTTCCGCTATGGCTGTCCCATCGTCGAGCATGAGAGCCGGCACGACGCGTCGCGGGTTGATTGCCGCGTAAGCATCGGAGAACTGTTCCCGCGAGGCGAGATCGACCGGCACGAAGGGCATCGTGATGCCCTTCTCGGCGAGATAGATTCGGACGCGGCGCGAGTTGGGCGAGGCGGAGGACTGATAGAGCTTCATGACGGATCTCCCGAGTCAAAGCTTTGAGCCGCCGCCGACCTGGATGGTGTCGCCGGTCACCCAGCGGGCGGAATTCGAAGCGAGAAAGGTCACCGCGTCGGCGACGTCGTCGGCATGGCCGATTCGTTGCAGGGCTTGCATCTTGAGCGCGTAGTCGCGGCCTTCTTCCGTCCTGGCGAATTCCGACATGTCGGTGTCGATGATGCCCGGTGCCACGGCATTGACGCGGATGCCGCGCGGTCCGAGCAGCGAGGCGAAGTGCTTCACCATCGTGTCGATCGCGCCCTTGGTGGCGGAATACGCCGACAATTGCCCAACCGCGGCGCGCGCCGCCAATGACGACGTCATCACGATGCTGGAGCCGTCGCCCAATAGGGGCAGCAACTGCTGCACCAGGAAGAATGGCGCCCGGACGTTGACCGCGAACATGCGATCGAAATCTTCGACGGTCTGCGCTTCGATCGTGGCGGGTACCGCAATTCCCGCGTTGGCGACGAGAATGTCGAGTTGGCCGACGACGAGCTTGCGCACCTCGGCGGCGAGCCTCTGCGCGCCATCGGATGCGGACAAATCGGCGCCGACGGCGTCGGCCTGCCCCCCGGCTTCGCGAATTTCCGCGACCAGGGAATGCGCATCCTCGGCCGAATTGCCGTAGTGAACGATAACGCGGGCGCCGGCGAGCGCGAGTGCGCGGGCGGTGGCGCGGCCGATACCTCGGGAGGCACCGGTGACGAGAGCAGTTCGGCTGATGAGGTCGGTCATGATTGTTCTCCTGGTTGGATTGTTATCGGGGGTGTTCACGCGGCGGTCTTGCCGCCGTTGACGCTGATGATCTGGCCGGTGACGAACGACGCCTTGCTCGAAGCTGCAAACAGGATGGCGTCCGCAAGCTCCTCGGGGCGCCCCGCGCGCTTCAGCGGAATTCCCGCGACCAGCCCGGCCTTCCGGTCGGCGGAGCCCGTGAACCGGTCGAGCATCGCGGTCTCGATCGGGCCCGGTGCGATCGCGTTGACGCGAACGCCGAAGGCTGCCGCCTCCAGCGCGGCGGATTTCGTCAAGCCTTCGACGGCATGTTTGCTGGCGACGTAGAGGGAAGCGTTCGGCGCGCCGCGGCTGCCCATGGTCGACGAGATGTTCACGATGCTGCCGAAGCCTTGTGGCTGCATGACCCGGAGTTCGTGCTTCATCGACAGCAGAACGCCGAGGACGTTGGTGTCGAACGTCGCTGCGTAGTCCTCCGCGGTCTGCTCGGTCACCGGGCCCGGCGTGCCTTCCGTGCCCGCGTTGTTGACTGCCACGTCGAGCCGGCCGAAGCGCGTGATCGTCTGCTCGACCAATGCCGCAACGTCGCTCTCGCGCCGGACGTCGACGCGGACGAATTCCGCATCGGCGCGGTGCGAACGGAGTTCTTCCGCCAGCGCACGCCCTGCATCGGCATGGCGACCGGAAATCACCACGTTGGCGCCCTCGCGGGCGAAGGCGAGCGCCGTGGCGCGGCCGATACCGGTAAGGGCACCTGTAATCAGGACAACGGGTTTGGTCATATTTCTCTCCAGTTGATGCGGCCGATATGCTTTAGCGGCCTGGTTCGCTAAGCCTTCCGCAGCGGGGCCCCGAAGGCTGTTGCGCTGGTGTGGCTTCCTGGACAGGAGATTTAGGAGGGGCTGGCTTCTTTGAGAAAGACTTCGTAGGGTCTGAGCCATACTTTTGAGGGATAGCTATGGAGCTACGACATCTCCGTTATTTCATCGCCGTGGCTGAGGAGGGCAGCCTCTCGGTCGCGGCGCAAAAGCGCCTGCACACCGCGCAGCCATCACTGAGCCGCCAGATTCACGACCTGGAGCTGGAGCTCGGTGTGCAGCTGTTCGTGCGCGGACCGCGCGGCATCGAACTGACGCCATCGGGTCGCGTCTTCCTCGACCATGCGCGAGTGGCGCTGCTGCAGGTCGAGGCCGCCGCGGAAGCCGCGAGGCGTGCTGCCCAGCCGGCGAAATCGGCCTTTTCGATCGGGTTTCTCACCGGCTACGAGATGGACTGGCTTCCGGCGGTCATGAATATCCTGCGCGGCAAGCTGCCCAGCACGGAAATCACGATCCGCAGCGAGGACTCGCCCGACCTCGCTGCGGCACTTACGCGGGGTAAGCTCGATCTTGCGTTCATGCGTCCGGAGAAGAGCACGGCGGGTCTTCAGTTCAAGTTGCTCCGCCATGATCCGATCCTGGCCATGATGCCACGAGACCATCCGCTTGCGGCACGCTCCGCGGTCCGTCCGAAGGATCTGATGGGCCAGAGCTACATCGGCGTTTCCCTGGCAAGGGCGCCGACGCTGCGCGCTGCGATCGATGACTTCTTCAAGCGGCACGGGTTGGCGATCGAGGCCGCGCACCAGGCAGAAAACCTAGCCATGGCCGTTTCGCTGATCGCCTCTACCGGCGGCATCAGCCTTCTTCCGCTCTATGCGCAGAACCTGATCCCGAAAACCATCGTCAGCCGCCCAATTCAGGGCGCGCCGCCCATGGTCGATCTGGTGATCGGCTACAATGAGAGTAACCGTTCTCCGTTGCTGCAGTTCGTGCTCTCGCGGGTGGACGAGATCAAGTTTCAGGCGCTGGGGCACGAGGGCAGATAGCGTCGGGAGAGAGCGGGCCGTCTCGGAATGCCGGTGGGAATTCGATCGTGATCGAGGTGTCCGCCTGGTCGGGCTGCGACAAGTTAACCCGACGGCGGCGCGAGAACGCGAAGCTGCGTCTCCGCCACAACTGTCATAGCCCGAGCCGGGCGATGACACGGCGCTGTTTGGACCGCGCCCCATCCTCATCGTCGTCCCAGCGAAGGCCGGGACGACGTCTGGAGGCGGTCGCGTGCGCTACCCATCTCCGTCATGCCGAGGTGCGAGCGAAGCGAGCCTCGAAGCACGACGGCCCGACCATGGCCGTGCATCCTTCGAGACGCGCTTCGCGCTCCTCAGGATGACGGGACGAACGGCAGGACGCCCTTGCCCTACACCTTCTGCTTCGCCGCCGCCTTCGCGAGATCGGGCGCATTCACGGCGGGGATCGCGACGCGGCCGGTGCCGGTATGCTGAAGCGCGGCGGCGGCCTTGTCGTTCTGCATGATCTTGGCCATCACGGCCTGGCCGGCGCGCTCGAACACGGCGCGGTTGTCGATCACGAACTGGCGCGACTTGCGCAGGCCATCGATATAGCCGTTGATCTCCGGCACGACATAGCGCGCGACCATGTCCCAGCTGCGGCGGGTGTTTTCCGGATTGGCCCAGTCATGGGCAAAGCCGATGATCGAGCCGACGCCGCCGGAGACGTCGACCAGGTTCTTGATCATCTTGATCAGATCATCCGGCGTGCCGATGGTCGAGGCGGCGCCTTCGACGAAGGCGGTCTTGTCGACGGCTTCATCCGCAGAGCCGAACGCGGTCAGGCCCGGCCGCATCAAGGTGCCGACATTATATTCGTTGTGCCAGCGCATCAGCCCGGCGCCGGCCTCGCGCCGCGCCTGCTCGCGGGTCTCGGCGATGTGCCAGGACAGCAGCACGCGCCAGTTGGCGCGGCTCACCGTGGTGCCGGCCTTCGCGGCGGCGTCCTCGGCGAATTGCCACTGCTGCGGCAGCGCCATCAGGCCCTGGGTCGACATCGAGCCCAGCGAGATGATGCCGATGCCGTACTTGCCGGCGAGCGTCATGCCCGACGGCGAGATCTGCGAGGCCACCACGAACGGCATGTCCTCCTGCAGCGGCAGGATCTGCAGCGCGGCGTCGTGCATCTCGAACCAGTCGGTCTTGGCGGTGACGCGCTCGCCGTTGAACAGGCGGCGAATCACCGCGATCGCCTCGTCCTGGCGGTCGCGCTGGGTCATCGGGTCGATGCCGAGCGTATGGGCGTCGGAGGCGAGCGCGCCGGGGCCGGAGCCGAAGATGGCGCGGCCGCCGGTCATGTGGTCGAGCTGCACCATGCGCTGCGCGACGTTGAAGGGATGGTGATAGGGCAGCGAGATCACGCCGGTGCCGAGCTTGATGCGCTTGGTGCGCTCGCCGGCGGCGGCCAGGAACATTTCCGGCGAGGCGATGGTCTCCCAGCCCGAGGAATGGTGCTCGCCGCACCAGAATTCGTCGTAACCGAGCGCGTCGAGCTGCTCGACGAAATCGAGGTCGCGGCGGAATTGCAGCATCGGATGCTCGCCGATCGGATGATGCGGGGCGAGGAAGGCTCCGAACTTGAGGCGCGCCATAGGTCGTTCTCTCCGGATTATTGTTATCGGGGGCTTTCCGCCAACCTACGGGGTGGCCCGTGGCAAGGCAATGCTCCGAGGCTGCGGCTGCGGCATGGTTGTTGCGCAAATCGGCTGCGATTGCCGCCCTCCGGAATGTTTCCCAGCGCGTCAACGCAAATTGCGCGGCGGGGCGCGGGCAGGTGCGGGATTGCCACGGATGACGTGCCCGTGAACCAACGCTTACGTCCGAGGTAATCGAGCCGATGACCGGAATCTGCTGATGTCGGCCGTAACGTCATTTCGGGCAGGACAGGGCATGCACCAGATCGTTTCGACGCACGCGGACACCTCCCGCCGCTGGTGGGTGCTCGCGATCGTGGTGTCGGCGCAATTCATGTTCGGTGTCGATGCCTTCATCGTCAACGTCGCGATCCCGACCATTGCGGCGGAGCTGCACGCGACGCCGGCGCAGATCGAGGCCGTGATCGCGATCTATCTGATCGCCTACGCGACGCTGGTGGTCACCGGCGGCCGGCTCGGCGATATCCACGGCACAAGGAACGTGTTCATCGCCGGCGTCGCCGGCTTCTCGCTGACCTCGCTGTGGTGTGGTCTCGCGCAGTCCGGACCCGAGCTGATCGTCGCACGGCTGGCGCAGGGCGCGACCGCGGCGCTGATGGTGCCGCAGGTCCTGGCGACGCTGCATCTGTTGTTCTCCGATGCCGCCCGGGCGCGGGCGTTCGGCATCTACGGCATCGTGCTGGGGCTTGCCGGCGCGGCCGGCTTCATGCTCGGCGGCGTGCTGGTGACGCTCGATCTTGCCGGCCTCGGCTGGCGTGCGGTGTTCTTCGTCAACGTGCCGTTCGGCGCCATCATCATCGCCGCGGCGCTGAAGATCATGCCGACGGTACCGCGCCGCGCCGGCACGCGGCTCGATCTTCCCGGCGCCATCGTGCTGTTTGTCGGCCTGCTCTGCCTGATCGGCCCGCTGCTGTTCGGCCACGATTTCGACTGGACAGCGTGGGTCTGGCTGGCGATGGCTGTCGGCATCGCCGTCATCGCAGCCTTCGTGCAGCTCGAGCGCAGCGTCGCGCGCGGTGGCGGCATGCCGCTGATCGATCTGTCGCTGCTGTCCGATCGCGCCTTCATGCGCGGCCTGGTCGCGGTGTTTTTCTTCTTCTTCGCCAACCTGTCGTTCTATCTGATCATGACCATGTTCATGCAGAAGGGCTTGCAGATCCCGCCGCTAGCGGCCGGGTTGGTGTTCGTGCCGTTGGCGCTGACCTTCGTGATCGCCTCGCGGCACAGCAGCGTGCGCGCGAAGCATCGCGGCACGCTGGTGCTGATCGAGGGCTGCGCGCTGCAGATCGTTGGACTCGCCGTACTGGTCGCGACGGTTCAGGCGATCGCTGCACCATCAGCGCTGCTGCTCGCACTGATGCTCGTCATATTCGGCTATGGTCAGGGTCTCGTGATGGCGCCGCTGTCGAGCGCGGTGCTGTCGAGCGTGAAGCCCGCGAGCGCCGGTGCCGGCTCCGGCATGTATGGCACGACGACGCAGATCGGCAACGCGGCCGGCGTCGCCGCGATCGGCGCGGTGTTCTTCGCTGTGGAGAGCGCGACGTCAGCACGTCTGGCGCTGTTTGCGGCATGCGCATTGTTTGTGCTGTCGATCATTATTTCAGCCGCATTTCTGTCATGGATGCGCCGCGCGACCGCATGAATCGCAGGCGCGTGGTGCGTCATTTTTGAAAAGTTCATGCTCGAACAAGGTGCTAAGGCAACTATTTCGAGCGCTCCGCATCGTGCCCGGTTCCGATCACGCGTTAACGCCGATTCTCACTATTCCGCAGGGGAAGACAGCACACGGCCTTTTTATTTCGCAGTGCAGCAATTATCTGTTCGGGTGACACAGAAGAATGAATCACCTCAGGAGTTGCTGTTGTCCCTGATCAACAACGTCGAATTTCTGCGTCATCTGCCCAAGATGAACGCGTTCAGCGGTCTTGGCGCGCTTGCGCCGGCCGTGCCGACGCCGCTTGTCGAGACGACCGAATTCGGCGCCAATCCCGGCGCGCTGAAGATGTTCTCATACGTGCCCGAGCAGCTGGCGCGATCGCCCGCGCTCGTCGTGGTGCTGCATGGCTGCGGCCAGACCGCCGCGTCCTATGATCTCGGCGCCGGCTGGTCGACGCTGGCGAAGCATTACGGCTTCGCGCTGTTGATGCCCGAGCAGCAGTCAGCCAACAACGCCAACACCTGCTTCAACTGGTTCGATCCGGAAGACGTCGCGCGCGGCCAAGGCGAAGCCGCATCGATCAGGGAGATGGTCGGACACATCGCTGGTGCGCACAAGATCGATCCGCGCCGGGTGTTCGCGACGGGGCTTTCCGCCGGCGGCGCGATGGCGACCGTCATGCTCGCGACCTATCCGGATGTGTTTGCGGCCGGCGCCATCATCGCGGGATTGCCGTTCGGCGTCGCCGGCAATCTGCGTGAGGCGCTGGGTGCCATGATGCAGGGAAGCGCATTGTCGGCGCCGGAGCTCGGCGATCTCGTGCGCAATGCGTCCAAGCACACGGGTGATTGGCCGAGGATCTCGGTGTGGCACGGCAGCGCCGATCGTACCGTGCATCCGGGCAATGGCGATGCGATCGTCCGGCAGTGGCTCGACCTTCACGGTCTGCCGCTGACGGCGATGTCGAAGTCGGAAGTCGACGGCCATCCGCGCGAGGTCTGGTGGAATGCCGACGGCGAGACACTGGTCGAGTCTTACTCGATCACCGACATGGCGCACGGCACGCCGCTCGGGCTTGCCGGCAATGACGAGCGCTATGGCGTGGAGGGCGCGTTCCTGATCGAGGCCGGCATCTCCTCGTCCTATCACATCGCGAGCTTCTTCGGCCTCACCGACAAGGTCCGTCAGCCGCAGATCGCGCCGACCGGGATCCCGCGCGAGCGCGCGGACACGATCTCGATGACGATACCGCTGCCCGCGGCCGAGCCCGAGCCTGCCTCCGGCCGTCGCAGCGGGCGGCCGCGAAAACAGCAAGGCAAGCAGCAGGCCAAGCCGCAGGGCAGGAGCGTCAATGTCGGCCGCGTTATCACCCGCGCGCTGACCGCCGCGGGGCTGATGAAGGAGCCCTAAAGCGTTTTCGAGCGAAGTGGAAACCGGTTCGCGTGAAGAAAACGCGTCAAAACCAGAATCGAGAGCCCGGTTCTGATTCAGTCAGAACCGGGCTCTAGCGCCTACATCTCGCCGGTCAGGAACGGGTTCGTCATCCGCTCCTGGCCGATGCTCGATCCGGCGCCATGGCCGCAGATGAAGCCGACGTCGTCGCCGAGCGGCAGCAGTTTCTGCTTGATCGACTGGATCAGCGTCGGATGGCTGCCGCCGGGCAGGTCGGTGCGCCCGACCGAGCCGGCGAACAGCACGTCGCCGACATGGGCGAAGCGCAGCTCCTTGTTGAAGAACACCACGCTGCCCGGCGAATGGCCGGGGCAGTGCAGGATGTCGAAGGTGAGGTCGCCGATCGAGACCTGATCGCCCTCGTCGAGCCAGCGGTCGGGGCCGAAATTGCGCACCCCGGTCATGCCGAAGCGCTCGCCGCTCGAGACCACGTTGTCGAGCAGATGCTTGTCCGCGATATGCGGGCCCTCGATCTTGACCTGCAGCGCGTCGCGCAATTCGGCGGCGCCGCCGACATGGTCGATATGGCCGTGGGTCAGCCAGATCTTCTCGACCGTCACGCCGGTCTGCTTGATCGCCGCCTGGATCTTCGGCACGTCGCCGCCAGGGTCGATCACCACGGCTTTCTTGGTCGGCTCGTGCCAGATGATGGTGCAGTTCTGCTCGAACAGCGTCACCGGCACGATGATCGCGCCGGCCTTCGGTTTGGTGTCGGTTGTCTCGTTCATGGGGGCACCATAGGCTTCCGGGATACGCCGTCAACACGCACGGGAATTGCTTTTGCCGTGGCGTGTGATCCCAAAACGGACCGTGATAAGGTCACCTCCAGCACAATAGGTCCGTGAGCAGGCCGGTATAAGGTTGCTCTCGATCACCAGTTTAAGTCCTCGCAGTCCGGAACTTCATGACCCAGGCTCCCAACTCACCGCTCGGCGGACCCCGGACCACCGCCCGCGCCTTCTTCGTCGCGGATCGCATCAACACGTCCGGCCTCGAGCGCGGCGACGTGCTGGCCACGACGCCGCTCGCGTTTCGCGTCAATGACAATGGTGTAGCGATCCTGTTTCGCTACGGCGTCGTCGTCCTGATCGGTCTCAATGCGCTGGAGGAGGATGAATTCCTGCGCAGCCTGCAATCGCGCATGACCGGACTGTTCACGCGACGCGAGGAGGAGATCGCGATCATCGAACTCGCCGCCGAGAAGGAGGACCAGATTCCGCCGGGCGGCCCGATCTATCTGCAAAGCCTGTCGCCGGAACGGCTGATCCTGGTCGGCGAAGCGCTGGCCAAGAGCGTGGTGCTGGCGCGGCATGAGCGCGAGGTTCGAGCCGTGTTCGACACCACCGAGCCGTTGGCGCGCGAACTCGCCAAGGGCGGCCAGGTCCGTGGTGGCCGGGTCGCGATCCTCAAGCACATCGGCAACGCACTGTTGGTGCGGCATCGCGTGGCCGGCCCGGTCGAGGTGTCGGAGAAGCCCGACACCCTCTGGGACAAGCCGCAGCTCGAACGCCTCTATGCCCGCCTCGAGGACGAATACGAATTGAAGGAGCGCGCGGAATCGCTGAACCGCAAGCTCGCCGTCGTGGCCGAGACCGCGCAGGTGCTGACCGACATCATCGACACCAGCCGCTCGCTGCGGCTGGAGCTGATCATCGTCTTCCTGATCCTGTTCGAGGTGCTGATCACCATCTATCAGCTGGCGATCGCCCGGCACTGACGCGCTGCATCGCCATTTTTCTGTCCCGAATTGTGCGTCATCCCTGAACCTGCGGACAACCCCGGGGACACGGGGCGACGAGCGAGGGGGACGGGATGGATCAGGACAACAGCGACTGGTGGCGGCGCGGCATCTTCTATCAGGTCTATCCGCGCTCGTTCGGAGATAGCGATGGCGACGGCGTCGGCGATATCAGGGGGATCATCGCGCGGCTGCCTTATCTGACCCGGCTCGGCGTCGATGCGGTCTGGCTGTCGCCGATCTTCCCGTCGCCGATGGCCGATTTCGGCTACGACATCTCCGACTACACCGGCATCGATCCGCTGTTCGGGACCATGGAGGATTTCGACGCGCTGGTCGCGGCCGCGCACGATTCCGGCCTCAAGCTGATCCTCGATCTGGTGCCGAACCATACATCGGATCAGCATCCGTGGTTCATCGAGGCGAAGAGCTCGCGCGAGAACCCGAAACGCGACTGGTACATCTGGCGCGATCCGGCGCCGGATGGCGGTCCGCCCAACAACTGGCTGTCGGAGTTCGGCGGCAGCGCCTGGGCCTATGACGAGGCCTCGGGCCAATATTACTATCACGCCTTCCTCGCGCAGCAGCCGGATCTCAACTGGCGCAATCGCGAGGTCAGGGACGCGATCTATGATGTGATGCGCTTCTGGCTGCGCAAGGGCGTCGACGGCTTTCGTGTCGACGTGATCTGGCACCTGATCAAGGATGCCGAATTCCGCGACAATCCGCCGAACCCGCATTATCGCGGGGGCCGGCCGCCGCATGAGAAGGTGCTGACGCAGTATTCGACCGATCAGCTCGAGGTGCACGCCGTCATCACCGAGATGCGCCGCGTCACCGAGGAGTTCGACAACCGCGTGCTGATCGGCGAGATCTACCTGCCGCTGCATCGGCTGGTCGCTTACTACGGCAACGATCTGCGCGGCGCGCAGATGCCGTTCAATTTCGCGCTGCTGTCGACCCTGTGGAGTGCGCGCGCGGTCGAACAGATCATCGCCGATTATGAGAAAGCGCTGCCGCCGGGGGCGTGGCCGAACTGGGTGCTCGGCAATCACGACCGGCCGCGGGTGGCGAGCCGGGTGGGACCTGCGCAGGCACCGGTCGCGGCGATGCTGCTGCTGACGCTGCGCGGCACGCCGACGCTGTATTACGGCGACGAGATCGGCATGCGCCAGGTTGCGATCGCCCCTGGCGAGGTGCGTGATCCCTTCGAGAAGAACGTGCCAGGCATCGGCGTCGGCCGCGACGGCTGCCGCACGCCGATGCAATGGAGCGCCGAGCGCTATGCCGGTTTCTCGACGGCAAAGCCGTGGCTGCCGCTGGCGCCGGATTTTGCAAGCGACAATGTCGCAAGCCTCGAAGCGGACAGGGCGTCGATCCTCAACCTCTACAAGGCGCTGATCGCGCTGCGGCGAAAGCTGCCACAGCTCGTCCATGGCAGCTACGAGCCGGTGGCGGCACACGGCGACGTGCTGCTCTACCGGCGGCGCGGCGCCGAGGGCGTCGTCGTGATCGCGCTGAATTTCGGCGCGGCGCCTGCGTCGGTCTCCTCCAGCGCGATCGGCTTCAGCAACGAGGTCCTGCTGTCGACCTTCATGGACCGGCAAGGCGAGAAGATCGAAGGCGTGCTCGACCTGCGCGGCAATGAGGGCGTGATCCTCGGCCCGCATCAGGATGATTAGCGGGATGTGCGGGGCTCCTTGGTATCGATATCGCTGCGCTTCAGCAGATAGTCGAGCCCGCCGACCCTGTACCAGCGATAGCCATAGGCCTCGATCAGAAGCTTGTGACGGCCGCCATCGTCGGCGCGGCTGTGATCCTCGGTCAGGAGATTGACAAGGAGATTGCCGGCGTCGTCAGGCAGCCCCACGTTGAATGATATCTCGAGCGGCTTTTCCGCGAAGTTGTGCACGAACAGCACCGAGTTGTTGCGCCAGTCGTAACGAATGATCAGGACGGCAGGATTTCGGCTGCTGATAACCTTGAAGTCTCCCCAGCCGATCTCGGGGACTTCCTTGCGCATGCGGATGATACGCTCGGTCCAGTTCAGCATCGAATTCGGGTCACGTCGCTGCTTGGCGGCGTTGACGTGTTCATAGCCATAGGGACCTTCGTCGATCACGGGCACACATGGCCGATCGCTCTCGGTAAAGCCACCGTGCGGCTCGGTCGACCATTGCATCGGTGTGCGCGCGCAAGCGCGCTCGGGCAAATCGAGATTGTCACCCATGCCGAGTTCGTCGCCGTAGCGGATCACGGGCGTGCCGGGCAGCGTGCACATCAGACTGTAAGCGAGCTCCAGGCGCCGCCGGTCGCCGCCCAGCATGGGCGCAAGGCGCCGCCTTATGCCGCGGTCATAGAGTTGCATGCTCTTGTCGGGACCGAACGCCTTGAACACCGTCTCGCGCTGCGCCTTGGTGAGGCGGCCGAGGTCGAGCTCGTCGTGGTTGCGCAGGAACAGACCCCATTGCGCGGTCGGAGGCCGTGGCCTGGTCGCCGTCAATGCCTTCGCCAGCGGCTTCGTATCGGCCGATGCCAGCGCGTAGAACAGATGCTGATTGACGTGGAAGTTGAACATCATCTGCATACGGTCGCCGTCGCGCCCGAAATACTCCATGTCCGTCTCCGGCAGCACATTGGCTTCAGCGAGGATGATCGCGTTGCCCTGTCGCCATTGCAGGAATTCGCGGAACGATCGCAGCATGTCGTATTGCTCGACCGGTTTGCGCACTGAGGCGCCCTTGGTCGCGATCACGAAGGGCACGGCGTCCATGCGGAAGCCGGAGACGCCGAGCTGGATCCAGAACCCCATGATCTTGAGGATCTCGGCCTGCACGTGCGGGTTCGATGTGTTGAGGTCCGGCTGGAAATCGTAGAAGCGATGGAAGTACCAGGCGCCTGCCTGCTTGTCGCGCGTCCAGGTCGATTTCTGAACGCCGGGAAACACCATGCCGGTGTTGGCGTTCGCCGGCTTCTTGTCCGACCAGACGTACCAGTCGCGGAAGGGCGAGTCCTTCGAGCCCCGCGCGGACCTGAACCAGGCGTGCTGATCCGAGGTGTGATTGACGACGAGGTCGATGATCACGCGGATGCCGCGTTGCTGGCAGCCATGGGTGAATTCGACGAAATCGCCCAGCGTGCCGTAGCGCGGATCGACGCCGTAATAGTCCGAGATGTCGTAGCCGCCGTCCCTGTTGGGCGAAGTCTGAAACGGCATCAGCCAGATCGTGGTGATGCCGAGCCCGTTCAGGTAATCCAGACGTCGCAGCAGGCCGCTGAAATCGCCAATGCCATCGCCGTTGGCGTCCATATAGCTGCCGACGGACAGGCAGTAGATCACGCCGTTCTTGTACCAGAGGTCGTCGATCACCAGGCTATCCTCTCCGGCGGGGCCGGGGGATAAGCGGCGAGGCGGCGGCGGGTTCCTGGCCGGAGTGTCGCTCCGCAAGCTGCAGGACGACACCCCGAGCCGTGTTGCTACCGCTTGATCTGCGCCTTCAGCGTATCCTCGACCACGCGATCGAACGATGAGGCCTTCGGCGCGCTCTTGCGGTGCTCGGCGACGTATTTGTCACGCTTGGCGACCAGCGCGGCGAGCTTCTCGTTCAGCGTCTTGCGCTGGGTGATCTGCTTGTCGATCTCGGCGGTGCGCGCTTCCGGCTTCATGGCGCGGAGATTGTCCGGCAGATCCTCGTCGTTGATCTTGGCGATCTCCTTGCGGCCGGCAGCAACGTCGGCGACCAGGTCGCCGTCGCCGGTGACTGCCTCCGACGTCACCTTGGCGCGCTTGTTGATGAAGCTTGCCATCTCCGAGGCGCGTGCCGGGGAAGCGGCGGCGACGCTCGCGAGCTGCTGGGTCTTGGATTCCGTGCGCTTCTGCATCGCGCGCGGGCCGTAGGGGATCACGGTGCCGTTGATCTCGCGCTGCAGGATGATGATGTCCTCGTCGAACGGCGTTTCGATGGTGACGATCTGGCCGCCATCCTGCGGGATCGGAATGAATTCGCCGTTGCCGTGCTGCGCGATGTCGCGCCACACCCGCTCGGTATCCTGCGCATTGCCGGCGAGCACGGCGTTGACGATGATGTCGCGCTGCTTGGCGACCGCGAGCGTGACCGGGTACTTGGTGTCCTGCGCATAGTCCATATGCGGCGGCGCGTCGCCGACCAGGAACACGATGCGCGTGCCGTCGCGGCCTTGCGTCCACTGCATCTTGTTGACGGCGACGTCGAGCGCCTCGTTGACGCTTTCTGGCCAGTCGCCGCCGCCGCGCGCCTTCAGGTCCAGCAGATTGGCATAGAGGTCCTGGATGTCGCGCGTCAGCTCGACCTTTTGGGTGACATAGTCGTCGCCGATGTCGCGATAGGCGACGAGGCCCATGCGAATATCGGCGTCGGGATTGGAATCGACGATCGCTGTCGCGATCGACCAGATCTTGCGCTTGGCGCCCTCGATCAATCCGCCCATCGAGCCCGTGGTATCGAGCACGAAGGCGACTTCGACCACGGGCTTGGCGATGGCCGACGAGAGTCCGGCGGACAGCGGAAGGGTTGCGAGAGCGAAGACGAACGAGCGAAGTGTGATGCGTGACCGCATGGGTCTCTCCTCCAGTGGTTTCGTCCCTCGGAACCAAGGTTCCACCGGCTTCGCGGTGGCTTGAGGCCGGAATCGCGGCGGCTTGGGTGCGAATTTGCGGCCGATTCCGGCGCTGCCGTTGGGTTATGGAATCGGCTAATCTCCTTGGATGGAGTCACCCGCCCGCCAGATCGCGCTCGTGCCCGCGCCCGACCGACGCCAGTCGGAGACCGCGCTTGCGATCGCGCGCGGCACGGCAAGGCTTCTGAGATCGCTTGGATTTTCCTGCATTAGTGAGTTGCCGCTGCCGTCCGGCCGAAGGGCCGATCTGGTCGCGCTGAACGAGCGCGGCGAGATCTGGATCGTCGAGATCAAGTCGTCGATCGAGGATTTGCGCGCCGACCAGAAATGGCAGGACTACCGCATGCATTGCGACCGGCTGTTCTTCGCCTTCACGCAGGATCTGCCGTGCGAGATATTCCCCACGGACACCGGCCTGATCATCGCCGACGCCTATGGCGCGCATCTGCATTGCGAGGCGCCCGAGCATCGCCTGCCTGCAGCCACCCGCAAGGCGATGACGGTGCGCTTTGCGATGGCTGCAGCGCAGCGCATCAACCGGCTGGTCGACCCGCAGGGGCACGAGTTTTAGATCAAGTGATCCGTCATCCTGAGGAGCCGCGAAGCGGCGTCTCGAAGGATGAATCGGCCACGAGCCGGGCCGTCGACCCTTCGAGACGCGCGCAAGAGCGCGCTCCTCAGGGTGACGGTGATAGAAGCGAGACTCGTCGCCTCGTGCCGCGACGAAAACTGAGGGGACGCTGCACTCGACCCGTCCTACAAAAGCAAATGGCCGGGACGAGCCCGGCCATCGCGAAACGTTATGAACCTATCGCTTAGCGTGGCGCGCGCTTGGCGAGGATGCGCTGCAGGGTGCGGCGGTGCATGTTGAGACGGCGCGCGGTCTCCGAGACGTTGCGGTTGCACATCTCGTAGATGCGCTGGATGTGCTCCCAGCGCACGCGGTCCGCCGACATCGGATTGGCCGGCAGCTCGGACTTCTCGGTGCCGGTCGCGAGCAACGCTGCGACGACGTCGTCGGCGTCGGCGGGCTTCGACAGATAGTCGACGGCGCCCATCTTCACCGCGGTGACGGCGGTGGCGATGTTGCCGTAGCCGGTCAGCACGATCGCACGCGCTTCGGGGCGCTTGCGCTTCAACGCCGAGACGACGTCGAGGCCGTTGCCGTCGCCGAGGCGGAGGTCGACGACCGCGAAAGCGGGCGCGGCGCGGCCGATCTCGGCGAGGCCATCAGACACCGTGTCGCATGACTTCACTGCGAACCCGCGCGTCTCCATCGCACGCGACAGGCGTTCCAGGAACGGCTTGTCGTCCTCGACAATGAGGAGCGAGCGGTCGGCATGGTCATTCAGTTCAGTGATGGCGTTCACGATCCATTTTTCCCTGTGGCAGACACCCAATATATGGGGGCCTACTGCGGCGCTGCCAAGGCAGCCGAAAGTCGCGTGCCGTTCCGGAAAGTGTGCTGCATCCGGTATGCCAGAGCTGCGATTAAGAACCGTTCTCAGGATTCGGTTTCGTCACTAGGTGCGGCTTCCTCGAAGCGCTCGCGGGGCCACACGATTTGCACCACGGCGCCGTGATCGGGGAAGGGCCGATTGGTAAACGAGACCTTGGCGCCGGTGCGTTCCAGCAGCGTCCTTGCGATGAAAACGCCCAAGCCCAAGCCGCCACGCGCATTTTGGGCCTCATCGGCGCCCCGGCGGCGCGACAAATACGGCTCGCCGATCCGCTTCAGCATGTCGGGCGCGATGCCCGGGCCGTCGTCGGAGACCACGATCTCGATGGTTTCGGCGTTCCACCAGGCGTTCACCTCGACGGTCTGGTGCGCGAAATCGACCGCATTTTCGAGAATGTTTCCGACGCCATAAAGGATCGCGGGATTGCGCGCGGCGACCGGTTCGCGCGTTGCTGCGACAGCAAGCCGCACCTTGATGTTGATGCCGAAATCGCGATGCGGCGCGACCGCCTCCTCGATCAGGGTCGACAACTTCATGGTGTCGAACGGCGCGCCGCTCGATGACAATTGCGCAATCTTGCTCAGGATGTCGCGGCAGCGCTGCGCCTGTTCGCGCACCGTCTTGAGATCGCCGGCGATCGCCGGGTCATGCACGGTCTTCTCGAGCTCGCGCGAGATCAGGAAGATCGTCGACAGCGGCGTACCGAGTTCGTGCGCGGCGGCGGCGGCGAGGCCGTCGAGCTGGGTCAGATGCTGCTCGCGCGTCAGCACCAGCTCGGTTGCGGCAAGCGCATCGGAGAGCTGGCGCGCCTCCTCGGTCACCTGGAACGCGTAAAGGCTGGTGACGCCGATCGCGAGCAGGATCGAGAGCCAGACGCCGATCAGATAGATCGGCGGCAGCACCAGCGGATCGTCGTTATCCCAGGGCAGCGGCAGGTGGTAGAAGAACAACGCCGAGGCGCAGGCGACCGCAAGGCAGCCGAGCGCGATGGTCAGGCGGATCGGCAGCACCGTGGCCGAGATCAGGACCGGTGCCAGGAACAGGAACGAGAACGGGTTCTGCAAGCCCCCGGTGAAGTAGAGCAGGCCGCCGAGCTCGACGATGTTGAAGGCGAGCAGGGCCGCGGCATAGGCCGGCTCCAGCCGCTGCATCGGGTTGAACGCGATCTGCAGCGCCAGATTGAGCAGCGCCGAGAACGTCACGATGATGACGCAGGGCACGATCGGTACGTCGAATTCCAGTCCCTGGGCCACGATGAAGATCGCGACGAGCTGGCCGAGCGCGGCGAGCCAGCGCAGCCGCAGGATCGTATCCAGGCGGACATAGCGGCGGGGTTGGCGGAAATCGGAAGCGACGTCGGTCATGCCTGGACTTTAGCTGTGCCGTGGGCGGCGCACAAATTCGCGACTTAGCGCAAGGACGCGGAGCAAGCCTTGCGCTTATTGTCGCAATGGCTCAATGACGGCCATATGCAACAGCGCGGGACAGGACAGGCGCAAGCGCCTGCGGCCAATGAAGCGGCTGCGGCCAACCAGGTGGCCGATCAGGGCGGATCGGTCGCGATCGACGTTGCGCATCTGGTCAAGGTCTACAAGACCACCCGCGCGGTCGACGACATCTCCTTCCGCATCGCGCGCGGCAGCATCACCGGCCTGCTCGGCGGCAACGGCGCCGGCAAGACCACGACCATCGCAATGATCATGGGTCTGGTGCTGCCGACCTCGGGCAGCGTCGCGGTGCTCGGTGCCAAAATTCCCGAGCAGCGCTACGACGTGCTCGGCCGGATGAATTTCGAGAGCCCCTATGTCGACATGCCGATGCGGCTCACGGTGCGGCAGAACCTGACCATTTTCGGTCGGCTCTATGCCGTGAAGCACCTGCGCGAGCGGATCGACCAGCTCGCCACCGATCTCGATCTCAAGGAATTCTTGGACCGCTCCAACGGCAAGCTGTCCGCTGGGCAGAAGACCCGCGTCGCGCTGGCGAAGGCGTTGATCAACGAGCCGGACCTGCTGCTGCTCGACGAGCCGACCGCGTCGCTCGACCCGGATACGGCCGACTGGGTGCGGCAGCATCTCGAGACCTACCGCAAGACCCATAACGCGACGATCCTGCTGGCCTCGCACAACATGCTGGAGGTGGAACGCCTCTGTGATCGTGTCATCATCATGAAGCGCGGCAAGATCGAGGACGACGACAGCCCCGAAGGGATCATGGCGCGCTACAACCGCGACACGCTGGAAGAGGTGTTTCTCGACGTGGCGCGCGGCCGCCTCCGGGAGGGCGCGCCAGAGGGCACATCATGAGCGAGATCGTCAGCCATCAGCCGCGCGCCATTTCCCTGCAACGCATCAATGCGATGGTGCTGCGCTATTGGTATCTCCTGATGTCGTCATGGCCGCGGCTGCTGGAGCTGATCTACTGGCCGGCCTTGCAGATCATCACCTGGGGCTTCCTGCAGAACTACATCTCGCAGGCGTCCGGCTTCTTCGCCAAGGCGGGCGGCACGCTGATCGGCGCGGTGATCCTGTGGGACATCCTGTTCCGCGGCCAGCTCGGCTTCTCGATCTCGTTCCTGGAGGAGATGTGGGCGCGCAATCTCGGCAACCTGATGATGAGCCCGCTGAAGCCGATCGAGTTCCTGCTCTCGCTGATGATCATGAGCCTGATCCGGCTTGCCATCGGCGTGATCCCGATGACGCTGCTGGCGCTGTTCTTTTTCGGCTTCAACTTCTATGCCATCGGGCTGCCGCTGATCGCGTTCTTCTGCAATCTGATCTTCACCAGCTGGTCGGTCGGCGTGTTCGCCTCGGGCCTCGTGCTGCGCAACGGGCTCGGGGCGGAGAGCATCGTCTGGACGCTGATGTTCGCGGTGATGCCGCTCGCCTGCATCTACTATCCGGTCGAGGTGCTGCCCGCCTGGCTGCAATATGTCGCCTGGACGTTGCCGCCGACCTATGTGTTCGAAGGCATGCGATCGCTGCTGATCGATCACGTCTTCCGTGCAGACCTGATGGCGTGGGCGCTCGCCATCAACGCCGTCCTGCTCGTTGCCTCTTTTGCGGTCTTCCTTGCCCTTTTGCAGAGCGCCAAGCGCAACGGGTCGCTGCTCGCGGGTGGTGAATAAATGTCACTTTCACGTGGATTCTCGGGGTATTAACCCGATATCGGCCCCAGATTCGGCTCGCGGCGCATTGACGCATTGTTGCGCATTGGTCAGTATGCTGCGGCGCAAAACAGGGGTCTGAAAATACTATGCCCATCGGTGAATTTGGCGGTGCCCCGCCACTAGCGGCGGAAGGCAGCCCGGCACTCACGACGCCGCTGTACTGGATGTATGAGATGGCGCACGCGTCGCTCAATCCGGTGCGCGCCGTGACCGACGCCACCAAGATCCTGTTTCAGAACCCGCTCAACCCGTGGACGCACACCGAGTTCGGCAAATCGATCGCCGCCGGCTGCGAATTGTTCGAGCGCACCACGCGCCGTTACGGCAAGCCGGATTGGAACCTGCCGACGACCGAGGTCAACGGCATCCGCACCGCGGTCGAGGTTCGCACCGTCTGGGAAAAGCCGTTCTGCCGCCTGCTGCATTTCGATCGCAAGCTGACGCGCCCATTGCGCTCGCCGCAGCCCCGCGTGCTGATCGTGGCGCCGATGTCGGGCCATTACGCGACGCTGCTGCGTGGCACCGTCGAGGCGTTCCTGCCGACGCATGAGGTCTACATCACCGACTGGGCCGATGCGCGCATGGTGCCGTTGGCGGCTGGCCGGTTCGATCTCGAGGACTATGTCGATTACCTGATCGAGATGTTGCACGCGCTCGGCGGCAACATGCACATCATCGCGGTGTGCCAGCCCTCGGTGCCTGTCGTGGCAGCGGTTTCCGTGATGGAAGCCAACAACGACCCGTTCGTGCCGCTGTCGATGACCCTGATGGGCGGCCCGATCGACACCAGGCGCAATCCGACCGCGGTCAACAACCTCGCGGAAGAACGCGGCATCGAGTGGTTCCGCAACAATGTCATCACCAAGGTGCCGTTCCCGCATCCGGGCGTGATGCGCGACGTCTATCCGGGCTTCCTGCAGCTCAACGGCTTCATCAGCATGAATCTCGATCGGCACATGGACGCGCACAAGGCGCTGTTCGCCAATCTGGTGAAGGGCGATGGCGATCTCGTCGACAAGCACCGTGAATTCTATGACGAATATCTCGCGGTGATGGACCTCACTGCCGAGTATTACCTGCAGACCGTCGACCTCGTCTTCGTCAAGCACGCGCTGCCGAAGGGCGAGATGACCCATCGCGGCAAGCCGGTCGATCCGTCGAAGATCCGCCGCGTCGCGCTGATGACGGTCGAGGGCGAGAAGGACGATATCTCGGGCCTCGGCCAGACCGAGGCGACGCACGCGCTCTGCACCGCGATTCCGAACCACCGCCGCGTTCACTACGTGCAGAAGGGCGTCGGGCACTATGGCGTGTTCAACGGCTCGCGTTTCCGTTCCGAAATCGTGCCGCGGATCTCCGATTTCATGGTTTCGTCGGCCAATACGCGGCTTTCCCTGGTCGCCGCGGCCGAATAGGTATCACCCCGGCCGCGATTGTTGCAGTCGCGCAAGCCGCTGATTTAACTAAAAGAATCTCAAATCGGCCAAGGCCCAAGTGATGAATTTATTTTCATTTCTTGGACCTTTTTCGTAACCTTGATTCATCGAAAAAATGCCGGTTCCGACCCCAGCCGGTAGAGGTCAATTAACGGCCAACCCCTGTATATTGGGCAAATGATTTGTTTTTGCGCCGAGCGCTTTCCCTGGCGGCGGATATGGCAAAGTTCGGGCGAACTCCTGCTCCCCGGACTCTCAGAAATGGCTACTCGCGCGCTCCTCTATCGGCGGCCTGCCGAACCCGCGACCGTATTGGTCAGACACGGCTCCCAGTTCTTCACCGTCAGATTGCGCCGGCACAGGCGCGCGCGCCGCTACACCCTCAGGATACATCCGACCGATCGCGAAGCGATCCTGACCATGCCGCCGCGCGGCACCATCGTGGAGGCGAAGGAGTTCGCCAACATCCATGGTGGCTGGATCGCCGCCCGTCTTGGCCGCTTGCCGAAGGCCGCACCGTTCCAGCCCGGCACCGTGGTGCCGCTCCGCGGCGTGCCGCATCGGCTGGTGCACCGCTCGGGCGAGCGCGGCACGGTCTGGACCGAGACACGCGATAGCGGCGAGAAGATCCTTTGCGTCGCCGGCGGCGTCGAGCACATGGATCGCCGGGTGCATGACTTCCTCAAGCGCGAAGCGCGCAAGGATTTGCAGAAGGCGGCGGCACTGCACGCCGCGGAACTCGGCGTGCGGGTGCGGCGGGTTTCGATCCGCGATCAGTCGAGCCGCTGGGGCTCGTGCACCTCGGCGGGGTCGCTGTCGTTCTCGTGGCGGCTGATCCTGGCGCCGCCCTTCGTGCTCGATTATCTCGCCGCGCATGAGGTCGCCCATCTCGTTGAGATGAACCACTCGCCGCGGTTCTGGCGGGTGGTCGACAAGGTCTGCGCCTCGGTCACGCGCGCCAAGAACTGGCTCGACACCTACGGCAACGACCTGCACCGCTACGGGATTCAGGAGTAGGCGGCGCTCTCGTCGCTCTGCCCATCCTGCGCACTGTCTCGGTTACCTCTGCCGTCATCGCCCGCGAAAGCGGGCGATCCAGTATTCCAGAGGCATTCGTGTTCAACCGATCGGCCGCGGCGTCCTGGATCCCCCGCATGCGCGGGGGATGATAGTTGGAGTTGCGGTGCGACCTTCGGCCTAACGCCTACCGAAACAACCGATCCGCCAGCCATCCATCCAATCCCGCTGCCGATTCCGGCCGCGCGTTCGGGTTCGGCGGCGGCGCGGAGGCGCGGGCCGGCGTCGGCGGGGGCTGGCGGTAATAGCCGCCGCCCGACGGGGCCGGCGCGGGCGGCGGTGCCTGCATCGGCGGCTGAATCTGCAGCGGTGCCGCCGGCGCTGACGGCGCTGATATCTGCGACGAGATCTGCATCAGGTTCGCCGGAGCCCAGCTACCTTGCGAGTTCGGGATCGCCGCGACCGGCACGCCCTGATGCGCGGCCTTCATGAAGCGGCTCCACACCTCCACCGGCAGTCCGCCGCCGGTCGCCTTCTTGGTCGGCGAATTGTCGTCATTGCCGAGCCAGACGCCGGTGACGAGCTTGGCCGTGTAGCCGATGAACCAGGCGTCGCGATAATCCTGGCTGGTGCCGGTCTTGCCGGCGGCGGTCCAGCCGGGGATCTCCGCCTTGCGCGCGGTGCCGGAGATCAGCGTCTCGCGCATCATGCTGTTCATCATCGCGTCATAGCGCGGCTCGATCACCTGGTTGGGCGGATCCGTCGGACGGTCATAGAGCAGCTTGCCGGAGCTGGTCTTGATCTTGGTCACCACATGCGGCGACACGGCGTAACCGCCATTGGCGAACGGCGCGTAGGCGCCGACCAGCTCGAGCACGGACACTTCCGAGGTGCCGAGCGCGATCGAGACGTTGGGCTCGAGCTTGGAGGAGATGCCGAGCCGGTGCGCGGTACGCACCACGTTCTTGGCGCCGACCTCGACGCCGAGCCGCACCGCGACCGTGTTCAGCGACATCGCCAGCGCCTGGGTCAATGTCACCGAGCCGAAATATTCGTGGGTGTAGTTCTCCGGCTTCCAGCCCTTGATGTCGAGCGGGGCGTCGGTGCGGATGGTGTCCGGCGTCAGCCCGGCCTCGACCGCGGTGAGATAGACGAACGGCTTGAACGACGAGCCCGGCTGCCGCTTCGCGGTGACGGCGCGATTGTACTGGCTCTCGGAATAGTTCCGGCCGCCGACCATGGCGCGCACCGCGCCGTCGGGCGTCATCGCCACCAGAGCGCCCTGGCTGACATTGAACTTCACGCTCTTGGCGGCGAGTTCGTCGATCACGGCGGCTTCCGCAACGGCCTGCAGCTTCGGGTCGATCGTGGTCTGCACCACGATGTCCTGGTCGATCTGGCCGACCAGATCGTCGAGCACTTCGCCGATCCAGTCGGCGACATAGTTCACGGTGCCGGCGCCGGCCGGCTTCACCGCGATCGAGGGCTGGCCGATCGAGGCTTTCGCTTGGGCTTCGGTGATGAACTTGGCGTCGGCCATCGCCGCAAGCACGACCTGCGCGCGCTGCTCCGCGCCTTCGGGATTGCGGTTTGGCGCCAGCCGCGACGGCGACTTGACGAGGCCCGCGAGCATCGCGGCTTCCGGCAAGGTCACGTTCTTCGCCGACTTGCCGAAATAGCGCTGGGCCGCGGCCTCGACGCCGTAGGCGCCGGAGCCGAAATAGACGCGGTTGAGATAGAGCTCGAGGATCTCGTTTTTGGAATGCTTGCGCTCCAGCCACAGCGCGAGCTCGGCCTCCTGCAGCTTGCGCTGCATGGTGCGCTCCTGGGTCAGGAACAGGTTCTTGGCGAGCTGCTGGGTGAGCGTCGAGCCGCCCTGCGACACACCCCGATGCAGCACGTTGGTGACGGCTGCGCGTAAAATGCCGACCGGGTCGACGCCGAAATGCGAATAGAAGCGGCGGTCTTCAATCGCGATGAATGCCTTCGGCAGATAGGGCGGCAGATCCTTCAACGCGATATTGGCGCCAGCCATTTCGCCCCGCTGTGCCAGCACGCTGCCGTCGATGCCGACGATCTGGATGGTCGGCGGACGCTTGGGAATTTCCAGTGACTGAATCGGCGGCAGATGCGCGCCGACCCACACCACGACACCGATCACGGCAATGCCGGCCCACAGGCCGAGCACCGCGGTCCAGTAGAACAGCCGGCCGATGCCGAAGCCGCGCGACTTGCGCCGCTTGCTGCCGCTGCGCGACGGCCGCGGTTTCTCGCTACCGGAATCGCTGCTCTTGTCGCTGCTCTTGGCTTTGGATTTGGCGGGCTTGTCGTCGTCACCGCCGGGAACGCGATCGGAGGGCGACAGCCGGAGGTCGGCAAGCGCGGCCGGAAGCCCGAACAGCGGCTCCTTGCGCGCACCGCCTTTTTTACGTCCCCACGCCATCCGCAACGCTCACACCCTGACAGGGTCGCACGCTAGCGTTCCCGGTTTAAGGGGCGGTTACGCAAAGCTTAACGGGGGATTAGGAGGTGAGGCAGCGCGTGCTAGATAGAGATGGAACAACAAGACGAAGGAGCACAGCATGGGCCATATCGATCCGACCAAGGACGTCTTCGCGCAATTCCGGGACAACAACCGGCCGGGCCCGATCCACATGCTCAACCTGGTGCGCTTGCGCGAATGGGCCGCCTATCCCGACGGCCGCAAGGCGACCGGCGCGGAGGCCTATGCCGCTTACGGCCGCGAGAGCGGCCCGGTGTTCGAACGGCTCGGCGGCCGCATCATCTGGCAGGGTCGCTTCGAGCTGATGCTGATCGGTCCGCAGGAGGAACGCTGGGATCACTGCTTCATCGCAGAATATCCAAGCGTCGCCGCCTTCGTCGAAATGATCCGCGATCCCGTCTATCGCGAGGCGGTCAAGCACCGCCAGGCCGCGGTGGAGGATTCGCGGCTGATCCGACACGCCGTTCTGCCGGTCGGCAAGAATTTCGGCGAGATTCCGACGTAGGCGCACGAAGCGAGATGTTCATCCCGTCATCCTGAGGAGCCGCGAAGCGGCGTCTCGAAGGATGCACGGCCCCATTCGGGCCGTCGACCCTTCGAGACGCGCTGCGCGCTCCTCAGGGTGACGGGGATGGATGTTGCGTATGGTCTCAAAAGCAAATCGGCAGCCCGGAGGCCGCCGATTGTTCTTCAGACATCGAACACCAAGACTAGCCCGCCGGGCCAGCGTCCTCGAGGATCGGGCCGAACAGCTCCCAGCGCTCGCCGTTGAAGCGCATCATCTGAAGCTGCTTGTTGACACGGTAGTCGTTCGGCGTGGTGTTGCCCTTGATGCCGGGCAGCGCCATGTCGAGGTCGACGTTCTTCAGGTTGGTCGCCTGCTTCAGCACGTTCTCGCGCGTCAGCTCGTCGCCGCACTGCTTCAGCACATGCACCATCAGCTGGGCGGTCGAGTAGCCATAGGTGTTGAAGTTCGAGTTCTTGTCGCCGTCCGGATAGTACTTGGCCATGAAGTCGAAATAGCGCTTCATGCCCGGATCGTCCTTCCACTGCGGATCGGCCGGATCCTTGCCGTAGTTGGTCGAGATCAGGCCCTTGGAGGCCTCGAGTCCCGCCGGCTGCAACACCGCGCCGACCGAGGTGGCGTTGATGTCGACGATGTGGATCGGATGCCAGCCGAGCTCGGCGATCTTCTTGATCGCCTGTGCCGCCTGCTTCGGCGTCGAGGCCGAGAAGAACAGGTCGGCGCCGGCGTCCTTGATCTTGATGACCTGGGAATCGATGGTCGGGTCGGAGACTTCATAGGAGGCTTCGGCCACGATCATCTTGGCGGCCTTGTCGCCGAGGCCGGCCTTGATGCCGTTCAGATAATCCTTGCCGAGGTCGTCGTTCTGATAGAGCACGCCAATCTTGGCGTTGGGATGCTCCTTCAGGATGTACTGGCCGTAGATGCGGCCTTCGACGAAGTAGTTCGGGTTGAAGCCGAGCGTCCAGGGGAAGTTCTTCGGATCGGTGAACTTCGAGGCGCCGGTCGCGGCGAACAGCTGCGGCACCTTCTTGCCGTTGAGATATTTCTGCACGGCGGCGTTCGACGGCGTGCCGACGATCTGGAAGGTCAGGAGCACCTCGTCGCTCTCGACGAGCTTGCGTACCTGCTCGACCGCTTTCGGCGGCGAATAGGCGTCGTCATACTGGATCAGATTGATCTTGCGGCCGTTGATGCCGCCCTGATCGTTGATCATCTTGAAATAGGCCGCCTGGGTCTTGCCGATCGAGGCATAGGCGGAGGCCGGTCCGGAGAAGGGGACGGTCTGGCCGATCTTGATCTCGGTATCGCTCGCGCCGGGATCGTATTTCTTTTGCGCGGAGGCCGCCGTTGCAGACAGCGCGATCGCGAGCGCCGTTCCCGTGACCAGGTGGAAAATCCCGTTCCTCATAATGCTGCTTTCCTCACGTGACTGATGATTGGCCGATGATCTTGTCCGCGGGTTCAAGGTCCCGCGGTCGCCATCGCTGGGCCGGGATACTGGAGGAACCGTTGCTGCGACGCAAGACGAAGGGTGCCGAAAAGGCGAGCAATTTCAGTCAACCAAAGTAGGGGGCGGTGCGAAAGGGAAGGCGCAGCAGGGGAGCACTGGGCTCCGCTTCACATCGCCCCGCTTGCGGGTGCAGGGAGTCTTCGCGGGGGCAGTTACGTCTTTCGTACACCTCAGCTGTCATCGCCCGCGAAAGCGGGCGATCCAGTATTCCAGAGGCATTTGTAATTGAGCCGATAAGCCGCGGCGTACTGGATCCCCGCATTCGCGGGCGATGACAGCTGAGGTATGTGCGAAAGGGTGCCCTCTCCCTGTACGAACGGAGAGAGGGTGGGGCGCGAGCCTAGCCCGCCGGGCCGGTGTCCTCGATGATCGGGCCGAACAGCTCCCAGCGCTCGCCGTTGAACTTCATCATCTGCATCTGCTTGTTGATGCGATAATCGTTCGGCCCAGTCGTGATCGACATGCCCGGCAGCGCGAGGCTCGGCACGAACTTCTTCAGGCTGGTCACCTGCTTCATCAGGTTCTCGCGGGTGAGGTCGTCGCCGCACTGCGTGAGCACCTGGATCAAGAGCTCGGCGGTCGAGTAGCCGTAGGTGTTGACGGTGTTGAGCTTGTCGCCCTCCGGATAATACTTGTCCATGAAGGCGAAATAGGCCTTCACGCCGGGATCGTCCTTCCACTGCGGGTCGGCGGGGTCCTTGCCGTAATTGGTCGAGATGATGCCCTTGGAGATCTCGAGGCCGGCCGGTTTGAGCGTTGCCGACACCGGGCTCGCATTGATGTCGAGGATGTGCACCGGGTGCCAGTCAAGGTCCGCGACCTTGCGGATCGCCTGCGCCGCGAATTTCGGCGTCGAGGCGTCATAGAGCAGGTCGACACCGGCGGCCTTCAGCTTGACGATCTGGGAATCGACGGTCGGATCGGTCAGCTCGTAGGAGACTTCGGCGACGATCATGCTCGCGGCCTTGTCGCCGAGCCCGCTCTTCAGGCCGGTGATGTAGTCGCGGCCGAGATCGTCGTTCTGGTAGAAGATGCCGATCTTGGCGTTGGGGTGATTGGCCAGGATGTATTTGGCGTAGATGCGGCCCTCGGACTGGTAGTTCGGGTTGAACGCGATGGTCCACGGCGCGTTCTGCGGGTCGGAGAAGCGCGACGCGCCGGTGGAGGCGAGCAGCTGCGGCACCTTCCTGGCATTGAGATATTTCTGCACGGCGGCATTTGACGGCGTGCCGATGATCTGGAAGGTGAACAGCACCTCGTCGCCCTCGACGAGCTTGCGCACCTGCTCGACCGCCTTCGGCGGCGAATAGGCGTCGTCATACTGGATCAAATTCAGCTTGCGGCCGTTGATGCCGCCCTGATCGTTGATCATCTTGAGGTAGGCCGCCTGGGTCTTGCCGATGCCCGCATAGGCGGATGCGGGACCCGAGAACGGCACGGTCTGACCGATCTTGATCTCGGTGTCGGTCGCGCCGATGTCGTATTTCTTCTGTGCGGCGGCCGATGTAACCGACAACGCGATGGCAAGCGCTGTCGCAGCGAGCAATTGCACGCTCCTCATGTCCGTGACCTCCCATGTTGCCGATGATCTTGTCCGCCAGCGCCGGCCGGCGGATGTCACCGTTGTCAGGGATGATGGAGGAAGGGCAGGGGCATTGCAAGACGATGCGCCCTGCACGCGATGTCGCGTTTGAGCATGATCCGGAAAAGTGCGAAGCGGTTTTCCGAGAGGGTCATGCTCCAGAAAGCAAAAGCGCGCCCGCGCTTTAGCCAAGCCAGAGCAGGATCAGCGCGATCGCCGCGGGCGCCGCCTGCACATAAAGGATGCGGCGGCTGACGGTGGCGGCGCCATAGGCGCCGGCGACGATCACGCAGAGCAGGAAGAATGTCTTGATCTGGAACGCGAAGCTGGCGTTGCCGTGCAGCAGTCCCCAGATCAGTCCGGCGGCAAGGAAGCCGTTATAAAGCCCCTGATTGGCGGCAAGCACGGCGGAATCGGTCGCCTTCTCGATCGAGTTGCGAAAGGTCTTCAGCCCGAGCGGCTTGGTCCACAGGAACATCTCGAGCACAAGGAAATAGATGTGCAGCGCGGCCACCACCGCAACCAGGATATTCGCAAGCAAAAGCATCATTCGGTCCCCCTCACCGGAATTCGGGTGGACGCTAGCATGCAGGCGGTGAATTGTATCCCGAGTGACCCGTTTCCAGAGCTATGACAATGGCCGACCGCAAGACTGCTCAGACCTTCAACCTCGATCGCCTCAAGACGCCGATCGGCACGGCGCTGCTGGTGACCGATGATGACGGCGTGCTGCGCGCGCTCGACTGGGACGACTATGAAGGGCGCATGCTCGATCTGCTGCGGCTGCATTATGGCGCCGTGACGTTGCGGGACGGCCGCGCGCCGGCTGCGATGCGCAAGGCGCTCGGCGATTACTTCAACGGCGATCTCGATCGCCTGACCGATGTCGAATGGCGCGTCGCCGGCACGCCGTTCCAGCAGAAGGTCTGGCACGCATTGCCGAAGATTCCGCCGGGCACCACCATGAGCTACGGCGCGCTGGCTGTGAGGCTGAAAGTGCCGAACGCGATGCGCGCGGTCGGCCACGCCAACGGCTCCAATCCGATCAGCGTCGTCGTGCCCTGTCACCGCCTGATCGGCGCCAACGGCTCACTGGTGAAGTATGGCGGCGGACTGGAGCGCAAGCGCTGGCTGCTGCGCCACGAGGGGGTAGAAATTTAGCGGCGCCTTTGAGCCGCCGTGCGACGCTCAATCGAGATCTTCGCGAGGCATGTTTCGCAGATCACGCACGATATAGCAGAATACAATGAGCGAGGGCACCCACGCGAGGATCGCTCCTACCAGCATCGCATCGACCGTCGTCATGGGAGCTCCTTTGATCGTGGTCAGATCAGTTTTCTCGACGGGCCGACGGTTTTGGAGAACGGGTAGAGCCACTTCCAATAGGCCCTGTTGCGCTCCAACTGCCGCTTGTAGGTCTCCCGGCACTTGGTCGAGCAAAATTGCTCGAAATGCCAACTGTGCCGGATCAGCCCGAAGGGTCGCCTGCATTCCGGATTTCCGCAACGGCCCGTCATGAAACTGCCTCCGCGTCCGCATTCGCGCGCCAAAGCCAGCGAATGAAGTTCTCCTGACCTTTGTAGAGGCAGAGGCGTCCGCAGTAGCGTTCACCCGCCGGATTTCGCAGACAGATGATCTTGGGTTCTTCGCTGTCACACTGGGCGCAGCGCGGTTCCGCACGCATGGCGACCTCCCTCCGAGAAATTGCCATTTGCCAGTCAACATGTCCGATGTTGTGCCGTCGATTTTTCCAACGACGGTACGAAATCTCGCGCCAGCGCCGTCCCCGCGCAACTTGTCCAGATGTTTTGCGGCATCATCCTTGCGTATAGCCGGCCCGGTCACGGCTCATTTGCCCGGCGCCGTGCCGTGCTGCGCGAGGGCTGTATCGAGGCATTTGATCAGAACGTCGCCGTCGAAGGGCTTGATCAGAAAGCAGATCGCCCCCGCCTTGAGGGCGCGGATGCGATCGCTTTCGACCGAGAACGCGGTGACGAAGATGAACGGAAAGTGCCGTCCGTTGGCAATCAGGTGGCTTTGCAGGTCGAGCCCGCTCATGGCCGGCATCCTGACGTCAGCGATCACGCAGGATGTGTCGTTCAGGTGGGGCGAGTGCAGGAATTCCTCAGCCGATGCGTAGGTCTCGACCGCGTAGCCCAGCGATCTGACGAGGTTGTCGGTCGCGGTGCGAACCGACAGATCGTCGTCGATGATTGATATCACTGGCGGGTTGGACAAGGAGAATCTTCCTGGAGATGGGCGGCAGGGACCTGTGGTCGGTGCGATGACGCGGAGCACAGTGCGTCGCCAATCGGGGCCGGAGAATCATACTTAGGTTTGCGCCCCGCCGGCTGCCGGCCCGATCCCGAGGATCTGCGCCATCCTGACCAGGTCCGGCAGTGATTTTGCCGCCATTTTCCGCATGATGTGGCCGCGGTGTATCTTCACCGTGATCTCGGCCACTCCGATTTCGGCGGCGACCTGCTTGTTCATCAACCCCGCCGTGACGAGCGTCATCACCTGGCGCTCACGCGGCGTCAGGGTCGCGAAGGCCGCGCGCAGGTTCGCAAGCACCCTGGTTTCGTCGCGGCGATTCCGGTCGCGCTCGATCGCTGTCGTGACCGCATCCAGCATGTCCTGGTCGCGGAATGGCTTGGTCAGGAAGTCGACCGCGCCGGCCTTCATGGCTCTGACCGTCATCGGGATATCGCCATGGCCGGTCATGAAGATGATCGGAATATGAATGTCGGCCCTCGTCAGCTCCGCCTGAAAGTCGAGGCCGCTCAACCGGGGCAGCCTGATGTCCAGGATCAGGCAACTCGGGACATTCGGGGGCTTGTGCTGCAGAAACTCGTGGGCTGATCCGAACGCGGCGGTCCGCAGGCCGACCGACCGGAAAAGATTGCTCAATGCGTCCCGCACGGATGCGTCGTCGTCGACGACGAAGACGATCGGCTCCTCGGCGTGTGCGAGCGTGGAAGGCGATGTCCCGCGTCCGGTCACCATGCGTGATCCTCTTGACGCAGTGGCAAGGTGAACTGGAATGTCGCGCCCGGGCCGATGTTCGCTGCCACGGACAGGCGGCCCCGGTGGGCTTCGACGATCGAGCGGCAGATCGACAACCCCATTCCCATGCCGCTGGCCTTGGTGGTGTAGAAGGCGTCAAACAGCCGTTCGGCATTCCCTGCGGCGAACCCGACACCACAATCGGTGACCGTGACCACGATCTGCTCGGCATCGTCATGGCGGGTCCGGATCACGAGTTGCCGCGGCCTGTCGGTGACCGGCTGCATCGCCTCGATGCCATTGAGGACCAGGTTGAGGATGACCTGTTGCAGCTGGATGCGGTCGGCGGCGACAGGCGGCAGCGTGGGAGCGAGCTCCAGCTGCAAGGACACATGCTGGCTCTGCAGTTGATGTTGCACCAGGCCTATCACCTCGTTGATCACCTCATTGATATTGAGCGATGCCTTCTGATCGGTCGTCTTGTTCACCAATGCGCGGACGCGCTGGATGACCTCTCCCGCCCGGTTGCCGTCGCTGATGATCGATCTGACCGCTCCGCGCGCCTCGTTCAGATCGGGGGCCGCCCGGTTGAGCCACCGCAGGCATGCCGCGGCGTTGGCGACCACGGCGGCAAGCGGCTGGTTCACCTCATGGGCGATCGATGCCGCAAGCTCGCCGAGCGCCGTCACGCGCGTGACGTGAGCGAGGTTGGTCTGCGCCTCATGCAACTCGGCCTCGGCTCGCTTGCGGGCGGTCACGTCGGTGACCGCCCCGATAAACTCTGTGTCGCCCGACAGATTCGTCACAGCATGCGCCCTGGCGTGGACATATTTGATCGCCCCATCGGGCATCAGCAGCCGGTAGCCGTGCTCGAAGTCCTTGCCGTCGCGTGAGGCGCGGTCGATGGTCCGTTGCACGCGGGTGCGATCATCCGGATGGACGCGTTGCAGGACCGTGCCATGCGTGATGGAAGGAACCGGGTCGAACGCGAAGATCCTGAACGTCTCCTCCGACCAGATGATCTCGCCGCTGGCGACGTGCCAGCCGAAGCTGCCGGTGTGGCTCAATCGCTGGGCTTCGCTCAGGTACATTTCACTCTGCTGCAGTGCATTTTCGGCCTGTTTGCGCTCGGTGATATCCTCGCACGCGATCAGGACGATCAATTGATCGTCCAGCCGCCGCACGGCCTTGGCATTTTCACGAACCCAAAGTCTTGAACCGTCCTTGCGGACCTTCCGGATCTCCCAATTGTGGGTTTGGCCGATGTTGTCGAGGCACGCTGCGACGTTGCGCTGGACCATGGGGTGGTCTTCCTCGGCAAAGACCCGAAGCACCGATTGTCCGAGCAGCTCGTCGACGGTGTAGCCGAGTTGTGCGGCGCCGAACGTGTTGACCGACAGCACGAGGCCCGTTGCGTCGACCATGAAGTACATGACCGGATTGTGCTCGAACACCTCCTTCCATTGCGCTTCGCTGTTGCGCAGGGCCTCCGTCGCGCGCTCCTCGCCGCTGGCGCGGCCGCGCAACATGGCTTCCAGCTGTCTGTTGCTGCGGCCCGCCACACGCATCACCAGCAATGCGGCGGCAAGCGATGCGATGAGCAGCACCAGGGCAACCAGATGGGCGGAAGCTGCCGGCTGCGGACCAAGCAGCAGCCCAATACAGGTTGCCGCCAAGGCCAGCACCATGCCGCCGAGCAGCCATTGCTCGGCCGACCAGAGCTTCGTGGTCGGGATGCGCATCATCGGCAGCACCAGCACTTGGCTGTCCAGCACTTGGCCTTCAAGCACATGGCCGTCCAGCACTCGGCCATCATGGGCCGCGCTGCGTCGCTAGGTGACAGCTACCATCAGCGGCGACAACGTCGCCCTCCTAACCGGCTGCATATTAGCAGCTTTCTCGGCGCCCGGGCCGGATCATGCGGGCCCTTTTGGCAATCCACGCGCGTGGCATGGGGTCGCGCAGAAAGCGAATTCGCCGCACGCGCTCAGGCCCAGGTTGCGGATAAACCTAAGTATGTCGTCCCCATCCGAATGTAACGGCCGGATCAACCTCCGTTCAATGGTCCGCTCTGTCGCGGTGACTACGCTTATTGGGTAACTCGATGACGGTAGCTGTTTCCGGGGTTCAGCAATCGCCAATCAGGGACGGGAGATTGAAATGCCCAACGCGCACTCGCATTTGGTCCTTTGCTCCGATAACGGCGAACGCGCGGCAAGGCGGAGACGCGATCGCAGCTTCCAGCCTTCCGTGATCGATGGTGGCAAGCAAGCAGCAAGCGTGCTGGGCGACAACCCGTGGATCGATCTGCTCGACGTCATCGATTTGGGCGTGGTGCTCTCTCAGGCCAGCTACCTGGCCTTGCTGGGGGCGAGCCTCGCCGTGCTGCGGCTGCAACTGGACCTGCCAGATCCAGCATCGTAGCCGGCTGCGGATTTTAGTTCCGGCAGGCTGCCGGGACCGAAGCGCTGGCTGCTCACGCCTGGGTCGCGCATCGGGTCCGATAACAGCCTCCGTGAGAGCCCGGAATCCACTCCCCACTAGCCCCGGCCCTGATGGATTCCGGGCTCAACCTCTTCGGTCGCCTCCCCAATGACGGCGGAACAAGGCCGGCACCGTCGCTGCCATCGATCTTCCGACCTTTGCAAATTGCGGACATTTTTCCGAAAGATGCCCGGTTCGCTTTAGCCGCTTTTGAAGCACCTGATTATTGGATCGGTGCGGCAGCGCATCGCTCCGCGGAGCTGTGCGTTGGTTCGCGCACTGACAGATCAGGGGCCGGTCATCATGAATCAGGCACAGCAGCAGAAGCCTTTTCCTGAAGGCGATGGTTCCGTCACCAGGGATGAGGACGCGGGCGCCCGCGGATTGCAGCGCGACTTACAGGACCGGCTACAGCCGGCGCATGACGAGCCGCTCGGCGAACCCGCCGGCGACAGCGCTTCCCATCCCGAAGCGCCTGCAGGCTCGGGCCGGTGGGTTCGACGCCTGCTCAAGGTCGGCATCGGCCTTGCGATCGTTGCGGTGTTCGGATGGCTGCCGCTGAAGGCCGTGCTGCAGACCTCGAGCGTCGAAGCCGTGGTCAATGCCCGGATCGTGACCCTGCGCTCGCCGATCGACGGCACCGTGGGCGCGAAGCCGCAGCAAGGCTCGACGCAGCTCAGCGTGGTCCATGAAGGCGATGCGATCCTGCATGTCGTCAACGCGCGCGGCGACCGCGTCCGGCTCGACGATCTGCGGCGGCAAATGTCGCGGATGGAGAATGAGCGCCCGAGTCTCGCCGCCAAGCTGGCCGCCGCCGAGACGGCGCAGCAGGACCTCGCCCGCCAGGCGGGCCAGTTCCGCGACGGCCGCATCCTGCAGCTCCAGGCGCGCATCGCCGAAATCCAGACCGCGATCGAGGCCGCCGCCGCGCGGCGGGAGGAAGCCACTGCGGCGGTCGAGCGCGCCTCGTCGCTGATCAAGTCGGGCAGCGTTTCGACGGTCGAGATGGCCCGGCTGACGCGCGAGCAGTCGATCGCCCAGCAGACCGAGATCGGCGCCCAGCGCCGGCTCGATGCCGCCAAGGTCGAGCTCACGGCGGCAAGGAACGGCACCTATCTCGGCGACAGCTACAATGACCGGCCGAGCTCGGTGCAGCGCGAGGAGGAGATGCGCCAGCGCGTCAGCGATCTGCGCGCCGACCTGGCGCATTCCGATGCCGAGATCGATTGGCTGACCCACGAGATTGCCGCGGAGCAGCTGCACTACATCAACCGGGCCGAAGCCGACATCAAGGCGCCGGTCGCCGGGCGTATCTGGGAGATGATGACGTCGCCCGGCGAAGATGTCAGGGCCGGGCAGCCCCTGCTCAAGCTGCTCGATTGTACCGGCGAGGTCGTCACCGCGAACGTCACCGAGGGCGTTTACAACCGCCTCAGGCTTGGTGAGCAGGCGAGTTTCGAGCCGAACGATGGCAGCGCCGCCATCAAAGGGGAGATCGTCAACCTCACCGGCGCGTCGGGCGCGCCCGCCAACCTTGCGATCAATCCGGATGCGCTCAACAAGGAACCGTATCGGGTGACGGTCTCGATGCCGGGGATCGACACCGCAGGCAGGGATTGCGCGGTTGGCCGCACCGGGCGGGTGGTGTTCAACACGGACGCAGCAAAGCCATGATGGCGGCATTCGCGCCCGGGCTGGTCGCCTTCGGTGCCTGCCTTGCGATCCTGCCTTTGCTCCGGCGCGAGCACACGCTGGCTCGCGTCATGATGACCACCATGTCGTTCCTGCTGCTGCTACACTACTTCGTCTGGCGGGTGACCCAGACCTTGCCGCCGCTGGGACTCACGGCCGATGCCCTGGTCGGCTATCCCTTCGTGGTGGCCGAGGCGGCCTCGATGATCGCGGTGTGCCTGTCGCTGCTGTTCCTCAGCCGCACGGTCGATCGTTCGCCCGAGGTCAACGCCATCCTGCGCCGATCCAGGGCGTCGGCGGATGCGCCGCGCGTCGACGTCTTCATCTGCACGTATAATGAGGAGAAGGCGATCCTCGAGCGCACCATCATCGGCGCGACCGGACTGAACTATCCCAATTATCGCGTCTGGGTGCTCGACGATGGACGGCGGCTCTGGCTGCGCCGGCTCGCGCAGGAGCTCGGCTGCAATTACCTGACCCGTCCGGACAACCGCCATGCCAAGGCCGGCAACATCAATCATGCGCTCCAGCACGTATCCGCCCTGCCGGACCGGCCGGAGTTCATCTCGATCCTCGATGCGGACTTTGTCCCGATGCCGGACTTCCTGACCCGCGCGATGAGCCTGATGCAGGACGGCACCATCGGCGTCGTGCAGACGCCGCAGCACTTCATCAACCCGGATCCGATCCAGACCAATCTCGCCGCGACCGACGTATGGCCCGACGAGCAGCGCTTCTTCTTCGACATCCTGATGCCCGCCAAGGATGCCTGGGACACCGCGTTCTGCTGCGGTACCTCGTCGCTGATCCGCTACTCCGGCCTGATGCAGATCGGCGGCTTCCCGACCGATTCGGTGACGGAGGATTACCTCGTCACGCTGCGGCTGAAGGAGAAGGGCCTGCGCACGGTCTATCTGAACGAGCGCCTGACCATCGGTCTCGCGCCGGAGGGACTGAAGGAATATATCACCCAGCGCGGGCGCTGGTGTCTTGGCTTCATGCAGATCTTCCGGGGCCGCAGCGGGCCGTTCTCGCGGCAGTCGAAGCTCGCATTCATGGACCGGCTGTCGCTGGTCGACGCCTTCATGAGCTGGGCGGCGGTCTATGGCACCAAGGTGTTCGGCCTCATCGTGCCGTGGCTCTTTCTGTTGTTCGGGATCAAGGCGGTTCACGCCGATCTGTCCGAGCTGCTGAAATATTTCATGCCGTTCTATGTCTGGCACGCCTTCACGATGGGCTGGATTTCGCGCGGCCGCTCGCTCGCGATCATGACCGATGTCTCGCAATACATCGCCGCGCCCGCGGTCCTGAAGGCGGTCGTGACCGGCCTCGCCAAGCCGCAAGGCCACAAGTTCAAGGTGACGGCCAAGGGCGGCGACCGCAACCGCCGCTTCATCGAGTGGCCGCTGCTGCGGCTCTACGGCAGCGCCTTGCTGATCACGCTGGTCGCGATCGCCTACGCCTTCATCCTGCATCTGCGCGGCGAAAACATCGCCTATGGCGGACTGGCGCTGGCCTGGAGCCTGTACAATTGCGTCGTGCTTGCGATCGTGTGCTTCATCTGCATCGAGCAGCCGCGGCGCCGCAAGGCCGAGCGTTTCGAGCGCGACGAGCCGGTCCTGATGCATGAAGGCACCGCGCCGCGGCTGGTGCGGATGGCCGACATCTCGATCTCGGGTGCGCGCTTCATCGATCCCGCCCCGCCCGCAATCGGTGCCTCGATCAAGTGCAATGTCTACGGCCAGACCGTGAGCGCGACCGTGGTCCGCCGAACCCGCGACGGCTTCGGCGTCCGTTTCGAGGACGCGGTCGCGACGCGGATCAACGTCGTGCGCGCCTTCTACGCCGGCGAATATGTCCGCGCCTTCAGCAGCGTGCGCGCCGCGCCGGTCGGCAAGGCCCTGCTGATGCGGCTGTTCGGGTAGTCTGGCGCAGCCCAGTGTCATTCGGGGCTCACCAGCAGGTGCGAGTCGAACCGTGAGGTGAGTCCGCCGCCAACTCCAACGCCGTCATCCTGAGGTGCGAGCGGAGCGAGCCTCGAAGGATGAATCGGCCCGACTGGTGGCCGTCGATCCTTCGAGACGCCTGCTTCGCAGGCTCCTCAGGATGACGGGACTGATGCTGGCAAGCCGGCGAACGTCAGGCCGCCGGCTTCGCCGCCTGGTCCTCGCTCGACAACAGATGCAGCAGCGCGCTCTTGATCGCGGCCTGACGGGTCGGCGCGGTGATCTGGGCGCCGAGCAGGTCGGTGACATAGAACACGTCGCGGGCGCGCTCGCCGAAGGTCGCGACATGCGCCGAGGCGATGTTGAGGTTGAGCTTCGAGATCGCGGTGGTCAGCTGGTAGAGCAGGCCGGGGCGATCGAGGCCGGAGACCTCGATCACGGTGTAGCGGTCGGACCACTGGTTGTTGATGGTCACTTCGGGCTCGACGATGAACGGCCGCGCCTTGCTGCGCACCGCGCGCTTCGCCACCGCTTCGGGCAGCCGCAGCTTGCCTTCCAGCACCTGCTCGATCATCTCGCCGATCCGTGTCGCGCGGCGGCCCTCGTCATCGTCGCGGTCGTATTCGCGCGAGATCGAGATGGTGTCGAGCGCGCGGCCGTCGGTCGTGGTGTAGATCTGCGCGTCGACGATGTTGGCGCCGGCGGAGGCGCAGGCGCCCGCGATGATCGACAGCAGCCAGGGATGGTCGGTCGCGAGAATCGTGAGCTCGGTGACGGCGCGGATCTCGTCGAAGCCGACATTGATCGCGAGCTTGTGGCCGGCCTGCTCGCTGGCGCGGATGAAGCGCGCCTGGCGGATCTTGCGCTGCAGCTCGACCTTGAGCCAGTAGGCCGGGTAGTGCCGGCCGATATAGGCGTTGAGCTCGGTCTCCGGCCATTCGGTGAAGGCGCGGCGGAACTCGGCCTGCGCCACCGCGATGCGCTGGGCACGGTTGACCTCCGAGAAGCCGCCGGTCAGCACCGGCTCGGTCTCGTAATACAGCGTGCGCAACAGCTGCGCCTTCCAGCCGTTCCAGACGCCGGGACCGACGCCGCGGATGTCGGCGGTGGTCAGGATCGTCAGCAGCTTCATCTGCTCGACCGACTGCACCACGGCGGCGAAATTCTCGATGGTCTTGCGGTCCGACAGATCGCGCGATTGCGCCACCGTGGACATCGTCAGGTGCTCCTCGATCAGCCAGGCCACCAGTTCGGTGTCGGCCGCGGAGAAGCCGAGCCGCGGGCACAGCCGCCGCGCCACCTTGGCGCCGGCGATCGAGTGATCTTCCGGCCTGCCCTTGGCGATGTCGTGCAGCAGGGTCGCGATATAGATCACCGGGCGGTGCTCGGGACGGATCTTGCGGAACAGGTCGCTGGCGACCGTGAACTCCTCGTTGCCGCCGCGCTCGATGTCCTGCAGGAAGCCGATGCAGCGGATCAGATGCTCGTCCACCGTGTAGTGGTGATACATGTTGAACTGCATCATCGAGACGATCTTGCCGAAGGCGCGGATGAAATGGCCGAGCACGCCGGTTTCGTTCATCCGCCGCAGCACGGTCTCGGCATTATCGGAGGTCAGGATCTCCATGAACAGGCGGTTGGCTTCCTCGTTGTCGCGGAGCTGGGTGTTGATCAGCTTCAACGAGCGCGTCACCGTGCGCATCGCATCGGGATGGAAGGCGAGGTTGTTCTGCTGCGCGAGGCGGAAGATCCGGATCAGATTGACCGGATCATGCTTGAAGACGTCGGGCGCGGCGAGGTTGATGCGGTTGTTGTCGACGATGAAGTCGTCGCTGCCGTTAACCCGCCGCCGCTTGGTGCCGGGCCGCAGCCGCGCCACCATCCGGCTCAGCACCGGCGCCGGCTTGTTGTGCTCCTCCTCGAGCTTGGCGCACAGGATCGCGGTGAGGTCGCCGACGTCTTTCGCGATCAGGAAGTAGTGCTTCATGAAGCGCTCGACGTCCTGCATGCCGGGATGCGAGGTGTAACCGAGGCGCACCGCGATCTCGCGCTGCATGTCGAACGACAGCCGCTCCTCGGCGCGTCCGGCGAAGAAGTGCAGATTGCAGCGCACCGACCACAGGAAATCGGCGCAGCGGCGGAAGGTGCGGTATTCCTGGGCGTCGAACACGCCGCGTTCCAGCAGCTCGTCGGTCTCGCGCACGCGGTAGACGTATTTGGCGATCCAGAACAGCGTGTGCAGGTCGCGCAGGCCGCCCTTGCCGTCCTTGACGTTGGGTTCGACCAGATAGCGCGACTGGCCGGCGCGGCGGTGCCGCTCCTCGCGCTCGGCGAGCTTTGCGGTGACGAATTCCGCCGCGGTGCCCTGCACCACTTCCTTGTCGAAGCGCTCGACCAGCTCGTCATAGAGCGGCTGGTCGCCGGTCAGGAACCTGGTTTCCAGGATCGCGGTGCGGATCGTCATGTCGCCGCGCGCTTGGCGGATCGATTCATCGACCGAGCGCGTGGCGTGGCCGACCTTCAGTCCCATATCCCAGAGACAATAGAGGATGGCTTCGGCGACCTGCTCGCCCCAGGCGGTCTGCTTGTACGGCAGGATGAACAGCAGATCGATGTCGGATTCCGGCGCCATCAGCCCGCGGCCATAGCCGCCGGTCGCGACCACGGCCATGCGCTCGGCGCCCGAGGGGATCGGCGAGTGATAGAGATGCCGGGTCGCCGCGGCATAGAGGATGCGGATGATCTCGTCCTGAACGAAGCAGAGCCGCTCGGCACAGCGCCGGCCGTGGCGGTCCTTCAACAGCAGCGCCTGCGCGGTGGCGCGCGCCGCGATCAGCTCGGCCTTGAGCAGTTGCGCCATCGCGGCGCGGAACTGGTCCTCACGGCCGGCATGCTGTTCGGCGAGTGCATTGACCGCCGCGGTGATCCGCTCGGTCTCGAAACGATCATCCGCTTCAGGGCGGACTTCGGCTACGACGCTGTCCATACGTTCATCCGATATCGGACGGAGCTGTTGCTGTCACGGACCAAAGTATAATGACAGCAGCTCCATGCTCTCCTGGCGACGCCGCGAGCAAGATCGTTCTCGCGCCGTCTCGTAAAGGGTAGAGATTTTCTCGTTGACCGCAAGGCTAACTCATTGAATTAAAAGATTGTTTCTTAATCAGATCGAGGGGGTCGACGAATGCAAAAGTTTTCCCGGCGCAGCTTCGCCGCGCTGCTCGCGGTCTCGACATTTTTGCCCGGCGCGGCGTTTGCCGCCGACGCGCTGAAGGAGATCCGGATCGACTGGGCGACCTACAATCCGGTGTCGATGGTCCTCAAGCAGAAGGGCCTGCTGGAGAAGGAGTTCGCCAAGGACGGCATCAGCATCGTCTGGGTGCAGTCGGCCGGCTCCAACAAGGCGCTCGAATTCCTCAATGCCGGTTCGATCGATCTCGGCTCGACCGCAGGCTCGGCCGCTTTGGTCGCGAAGATCAACGGCAATCCGATCAAGTCGGTCTACGTCTATTCGCGTCCCGAATGGACCGCGCTGGTCACCACCAAGGACTCCAGGATCACCTCCGTTGCCGACCTCAAGGGCAAGCGCGTCGCGGTGACCCGCGGCACCGACCCGCACATTTTCCTGGTCCGCGCGCTGCTCGGTGCCGGTTTGACCGAAAAGGACATCACGACGGTGCTGTTGCAGCACGCCGACGGCAAGACCGCGCTGATCCGCGGCGATGTCGATGCCTGGGCCGGCCTCGACCCGATGATGGCGCAGGCCGAGGTCGAGGAGGGCGCCAAACTGTTCTACCGCAAGGCCGACGCCAACACCTGGGGCATCCTCAATGTCCGTGAGGAGTTTTTGAAATCGCATCCGGATATCGTTCGCCGGGTACTCGCCAGTTATGAGGAAGCGCGGAAATACTCGCTGGCCAACTATGACGAGCTGAAGAAGACCTTCATCGCGGTGACGAAACTGCCGGACGCCGTGGTCGACAAGCAGCTCAAGGAGCGCACCGAGCTGACCCACAGCCGCATCGGTGCTCCGCAGCGGGAATCGATCCTCGCCGCCGGCCTCGCGTTGCAACAGGCGGGTGTGATCGATGCCAAGACCGACGTGAAGGCCGCGGTGGATGCGCTGATCGACGACCAGGTCCCGCTGCCGACCAACTAGCCGCCGCTGCACCCTCTCCCCTTGTGGGAGAGGGTCGCTTCGCGCAGCGAAGCGGGGTGAGGGGTCTGTCTCCGCGGATAGAGACCCCTCATCCGCCGCGGACTGCGTCCGCGCCACCTTCTCCCACAAGGGGAGAAGGAAAGGAGGCGCCGCAGCTCGCGTTTCGACCCACCTTGCAATCCCGCCGGAAGAATAGTTCTTGCTATAGCCATGACCGTTGACCTGCCCGCGCTGGAACAGACGGCCGCGCCGCCTGCGGCGCCGGCGCGGTGGTCGCGGCTTGCGCGGCCGGCGCTCGGACTCGTGGTACCGGTCGTGCTCGCGCTGGGCTGGGAACTCGTGGTCGCTCTCGGCTACTCCAACGGACGGCTAGTGCCGCCACCGTCAAAGGTGTTCGAGACCATCGTGGAGCTCGCCAGGAGCGGTGAGCTGTCGCGGCACATCCTCGCGACCTTGTGGCGGGTCGGCGCCGGCTTTGCGCTCGGCGTCATCGCCGGCACCATCATGGGCGCGATCTCCGGCTACTGGGATTTCGCCAAGCGCCTTCTTGATCCGACCGTACAGGCGCTGCGCGCGATCCCGTCGCTCGCCTGGGTGCCGCTGTTCGTGCTCTGGCTCGGCATCTTCGAGACCTCGAAGGTCGCGCTGATCGCGGTCGGCGTGTTCTTTCCGATCTATCTCGGCGTGATGGGCGCGATCCTGTCGGTCGATCGCAAGATCGTCGAGGTCGGCCGCGTGTTCCGCCTGTCCGGACCCGCCATGATCCGCCGCATCCTGTTGCCGGCGGTGCTGCCGGCCTATGTGGTGGCGCTCAGGGTCGGGCTTGGCTTGGGGTGGATGTTCGTGGTCGCGGCCGAATTGATCGGCGCGTCCGAAGGCCTCGGTTATCTCCTGCTCGACGGCCAGCAACTCGGCAAGCCGGCGCAGATCCTCGCCGCGATCGTCATCTTCGCGATCCTCGGCAAGCTCACCGACTGGCTGATCGAAGTTGCGGCCGCGCCGCTGCTGCGCTGGCAGGACGCGTTCGGCGCGCGGGGAGGGCAGTGATGCTGGCGCTCAAAGAAGTCGGCAAGACCTATCCGAACGGCGTGCACGCGCTGGAGCGCTTCTCGGCCGAGATTTCGCCCGGCGAGATCATCGCCATCATCGGCGGCTCCGGTTGCGGCAAGTCGACTTTGCTGCGCGCCATCGCCGGCCTCGATCGCGCCAGCACCGGCAGCGTGACGCTCGACAATGCGGTGATATCTTCGCCGCATGCCAAGATCGGCATCATCTTCCAGGAGCCGCGTCTGCTGCCCTGGCTCAGCGTCGCCGACAATATCGGCTTCGGTCTCGCCGACCTTCCCGCCGACGTCAGGCGCGAGCGGATCGCGGCAGCGCTGGCCCGCGTCGGTCTCGCCGACAAGGCGGCGGCCTGGCCGCGTGAGCTGTCCGGCGGGCAGGCGCAGCGGGTCGCGATCGCCCGCGCACTGGTGCCGCAGCCCGAAGTGCTGCTGCTCGACGAGCCGTTCTCGGCCCTCGATGCCTTCACCCGGCGCGATCTGCAGGATCACCTGCTCGATCTCTGGGCCGACACGCGGCCGACCCTGATCCTGGTCACCCATGACGTCGACGAGGCGGTGGTGCTGGCCGACCGCGTGCTGGTGATGCGGCCGCGGCCGGGCCGGTTGTTCGAGCAGATCACCATTAATCTGGCGCGGCCGCGCGACCGCAAATCGGAGCTGTTCGACACCTTCAAGCGCCGCGTGCTGACCGCGCTCGACCGCTCGCTGGACCGTTCGGTGCGCGACGTCACCGACAAATCCAGCGCCGGCGAGGCGATGTGGTGGTGACATCGGCGCTCCAAGGCCTTACATCCGAAGGCTAAGAAGAACAGCCGGGAGCAGACCCATGGACTCCGCCGAACTCCGCGCAATGCAGGCTCCGATCAAGGAGCGCTACAAGACCGATCCCCAGGCCGCCGTGATCACGCTGAAGGCCAAGGGCTCGATCGACAATGAGAGCATCTCCTGCAAGGTCGAGACCGGCCGCGCGCTCGCGGTCGCCGGCCTGCATCCGGCCACCGGCGGCTCCGGGCTCGAGCTCTGCTCCGGCGATATGCTGCTGGAGGCGCTGGTCGCCTGCGCCGGCGTCACGCTGAAGTCGGTCGCCACCGCCGTCGAGGTGCCGCTGAAGGTCGGCAATGTGTTCGCCGAAGGCGATCTCGATTTCCGCGGCACGCTCGGCGTCGACAAGGAGACGCCGGTCGGCTTCCGCGAGATCCGCCTGCGCTTCGACATCGGCACCGACGCGCCGCAAGACAAGCTCGATCTCTTGCTGAAACTCACCGAGCGATATTGCGTGGTCTATCAGACCATCAAGAACGGCCCGAAGGTGTCGGTGACGATGCAGCGGGTGTAGCTGCCCCTTCACCGGTGTCGTCCCGTCGAAAGCCGGGACCCATACGCTGTGTTCTCTCGGTTCAAGCCGCGCTGTCCGACGGCTTTCGCTCCTCACGCCCATTCGTGGTTATGGGTCCCGGCCTGCGCCGGGACGACGCTCGATGTCCCCCGAACTCCACTTCGTCCTGCTCCTGGTGCTGCGCATGGCGGTTGCGGCCGCCTTCGTGGTCAGCGCGTCCATCATCACGGAACGGTCGGGGCCGGTGATCGGCGCGCTGATCGCAACCCTGCCGATCTCGGCCGGGCCGTCCTACACCTTCCTTGCGCTCGACCATGACGCCGCCTTCATCGCCGAGGGCGCGCTGTCGAGCCTGCCGGTCAACGCCGCGACGATCTTCATGGGCCTCACCTATGCGGTGCTGGCGCAGCGCTTCAGCATGTGGATCAGCGCGGGAAGCGCGATCGCGCTGTGGCTCGTGCTCGGCACCATCATCCGCCAGTTCGCGTGGACGCTCGCCGGCGGGCTGATCCTCAATGCCATTGCGTTTGCGATCTGCATCCCGCTGCTCAAGCCTTATCGGCACGTCGCGAAAATGCCACTGATCGCGCGGCGCTGGTACGACATTCCACTGCGCGCCGCGCTGGTCGCGAGCCTGGTCGGCACGGTGGTCACCGCGTCGACCTGGGTCGGTCCACGCGTCACCGGCGTGATCGCGCTGTTTCCGATCGTGTTCTCCTCGATGATGCTGATCCTGCATCCGCGGATCGGCGGCCCCGCCACCGCCGCCGTGCTCGCCAACAGCGCCTGGGGCCTGCTCGGCTTCGGCCTCGGCATCGCCGTGCTGCATGTCGCGGTCGCGCAATTCGGCTCGCCAATCGGCCTCTGCTGCGCGCTCGCCACCTGCATCATCTGGAATCTGGCACTGTGGCAGATCGGGCGAAGGAACGCCGTGAAGGCGTCTTAACCTCCCCTTGAAAAGGGGAGGTCGCTTTGCTCGCAGAGCAAAGCGGGTGGGGATCTGCTCGTTCCGCAAACGGTGTCGCTTGCGGCTGACCCCCATCCCGACCTTCCCCCTTTCAGGGGGAAGGAGAAGGGAGAGCCGTAGCCCGGATGAAGCCAACGGGTCGCGCGAACGCGCGCCCGATGACGGGCTCCGCGCAATCCGGGGCAGTGGTGCAATTGGAAAAGGCGTTCCCGGATTTCGCTTCGCTGCATCCGGGCTACGCGGCTACCCCTTCGGCAGCTTCGCTCGCAGCGCATAGAGCGCATCCAGCGCCTCGCGCGGCGACATCTCGTCGGGGTGCAGCGCCTTCACCGCCTCGACCAGCAGATCGGCCTCGCTCGGCGGCTTGTCCTCGGTGGCAGCGCGGGAGGGGACGGCGAACAGCGGCAGATCGTCGACCAGAGCGCGCGCGGTCTGGCCGCGGTCCTGGGCTTCGAGTTTGGCCAGCACCGATTTGGCGCGCGTGATCACCGCAGGCGGCAGGCCGGCGAGTTTTGCGACCTGGATGCCGTAGGAGCGGTCGGCCGAGCCGGGCAGCACCTCGTGCAGGAACACGACGTCGCCCTGCCACTCCTTCACGCGCACCGTGGCGTTGAACATTCGCGGCAGTTTGGCCGAAAGCGCGGTCAGCTCGTGATAGTGGGTGGCAAACAGCGTGCGGCAGCGGTTGCTCTCATGCAGGTGCTCGATCGCGGCCCAGGCGATCGACAGGCCGTCGAAGGTCGCGGTGCCGCGGCCGATCTCGTCGAGGATCACCAGCGACCGTTCGCTCGCCTGGTTCAGGATCACGGCGGTCTCGACCATCTCGACCATGAAGGTCGAGCGGCCGCGCGCCAGATCGTCGGCGGCGCCGACGCGCGAGAACAGCCGGTCGACGATGCCGAGCCGCGCGCGCGACGCCGGCACGTAGGAGCCGATCTGCGCCAGCAGCGCGATCAGCGCGTTCTGGCGCAGGAAGGTCGATTTGCCGGCCATGTTCGGACCGGTGATCAGCCAGAGCTGGCCGGATTTTTGTCCGGGTGCGGGGGAGAGATCGCAGGCATTGGCGATGAACGGCTGGCCGTCGCGCTTCAGCGCCTGCTCGACCACCGGATGGCGGCCGCCCTCGATCGCAAAGCCGAGCGAAGAGTCGACGTCGGGCCGCACGTAATTGTCGTCGATCGCAAGCTTCGCCAGCGAGGTCGCGACATCGAGCATCGCAAAGGCATGCGCGGCGTTGCGCAGGTCGTCGCTGGCGGCGAGCGCCATCGCGCTCAGCCGCTCGAAGATCTCGAGCTCGAGGTTGAGCGCGCGCTCGCCGGCATTGGCGATCTTGGCCTCGGTCTCGCCGAGCTCGGCGGTGGTGAAACGAACCTGTCCGGCCAGCGTCTGGCGATGGATGAAGGTCGCATTCAGCGGCGGCGCGAACAGCTTGTCGCCGTGCTGCGCGGTGACCTCGACGAAATAGCCGAGCACATTGTTGTGCCGGATCTTCAGCGTCTTGATGCCGGTGTCCTCGGCATAGCGCGCCTGCATCGCGGCGACCACGAGGCGCGAGGCGTCGCGCAAATTGCGGCTTTCGTCGAGCGCGGCCTCATAGCCCTCGCGGACGAAGCCGCCGTCGCGCTTGATCAGCGGCAGCTGTTCGGAGAGCGCCCGCGTGAATTCCTTCGCCAGATCGCGCGAGGGGCGCTGCAACGCCGCCATCACGGTCGAAACCTCGGCCGGCGGATTGGCAAGCTGCGCCAGCAGCTCCAGCGCCTGGTCGGCGGCCAGGATGCCGTCGCGCAGGCTGGCGAGATCGCGCGGGCCGCCGCGGCCGACCGAGAGCCGCGCCAGCGCGCGCGACATGTCGGGCGCCGCGCGCAGCACGGTCCTGACGTCCTCGCGTGCCGCGGTGTCAGCAACGAAGGCTGAGACGGCATCGAGCCGTCGCGCAATCACGGCGACATCGGTGAGCGGCGCGGCAAGCCGCTGCGCCAACAGGCGTGAGCCCGCCGCGGTGACGGTGCAGTCGATCGCATCGAGCAGCGAGCCGCGGCGCTCGCCGCCAAGCGTGCGCGTCAGTTCGAGATTGGCGCGGGTCGCCGGATCGATCGCCATCGTGGTGCCGGCGGCCTCGCGCGCCGGCGGCGACAGCGGCGGGCGTTTGCCGACTTGGGTGCGGTCGATATAGGTGACGGCGGCGGCCGCGGCGGTTGCCTCCAGCCGCGACATCGCGGACAGGCCGTCCATGGTCGCGACCGCAAAATAGTCGCACAGCCGCCGCTCGGCGGTGGCGCTGTCGAACACGTCGCGGGTCAGCGGCGTCACCGATGGCAGCTCGCGCAAGGTCGGCGCCAGCTCGTTGTCGCTGTACAGCGCGTCGGTGACGATCGCCTCGTTCGGGTTGATGCGCGCCAGCGTCGCCGCGAGCTCGGCGGTCGAACACTCCGTCACCATGAATTCCGAGGTCGAGATGTCGATCCACGCAAGCCCGAGCCGGTCGGCGCCGGCCGAGCCGCGGGCGCGCGCGATCGCGATCAGGTAATTGTTGGTGCGGGCGTCGAGCAGCGTGTCTTCGGTCAGCGTGCCCGGCGTCACCAGCCGCACCACGCCACGGCGGACCACGCTCTTGTTGCCGCGGGCTTTTGCCTCCGCGGGATTTTCGGTCTGCTCGCACACCGCGACACGATGTCCGGCGCCGATCAGGCGATGCAGGTAATCCTCGGAGCGTTCGACCGGCACGCCGCACATCGGGATGTCCATGCCCTGATGCTTGCCGCGCTTGGTCAGCACGATGCCGAGCGTTTTGGAGGCGATCTCGGCATCCTCGAAGAACAGCTCGTAGAAGTCGCCCATCCGGTAGAACAGCAGCAGGCCGGGGTGGGCGGCCTTGATCTCCAGATACTGTTCCATCATCGGCGTGACGCGCGACGGCGCCTCGGCGGGAGTGGCTTCGGGCGGAACGGGGATGGGCTGCTGAATGGTCATGAGGGGGCGGAAACTACAAAATTTCGCCGCGCGGTCCTATCCGCGACGACGGGGTTTTCCACCCTCTCCACGGTTCGAAATATGACGAGGCATCACGGTAATGCGCTGAGGCTACGCAGCCACATCAATTGACCTGCCGCGGGCACGCTCCTAAAACCGATCTTAAGTTCCAGCCGATCCAGCGCCTAAGTCGCGGCATTCAGGGAGAGATTCAATGCGTGATGTCTATATTTGCGATGCCGTCCGGACTCCGATCGGCCGTTTCGGCGGCTCGCTCGCCAAGGTGCGCGCCGACGATCTCGCGGCAGCCCCGATCAAGGCGCTGATGGCCAAGCACCCGACGCTCAATTGGAACGAGGTCGACGAGGTCTATTTCGGCTGCGCCAACCAGGCCGGCGAAGACAATCGCAACGTCGCGCGCATGGCGCTGTTGCTTGCCGGCATGCCGGAGTCGGTTCCCGGCCAGACCCTGAACCGGCTCTGCGCCTCCGGCCTCGACGCGGTCGGTGCCGCTGGCCGCGCCATCCGCGCCGGCGAGATCGATTTCGCGATCGCGGGCGGCGTCGAATCGATGACCCGCGCGCCGTTCGTGATGGGCAAGGCCGCGGAAGCCTTCTCGCGCTCGGCCGACATCTTCGACACTACGATCGGCTGGCGCTTCATCAATCCGTTGATGAAGGCGCAGTACGGCGTCGATGCGATGCCGGAGACCGGCGAAAACGTCGCCGAGGAATTCCAGGTGTCGCGAGCCGACCAGGACGCGATGGCGATCCGCTCGCAGCAGCGCGCCGGTGCTGCGATCGCGTCGGGCTATTTCGCCGAGGAGATCATCCCGATCCAGGTGCCCGGCGGCAAGGCCGGCCCAATCACCGTCGACAAGGACGAGCATCCGCGGCCCGAGACCACGCTCGAAGCTCTCGCCAAGTTGAAGCCGATCGTGCGCAATCCCGGCACGGTGACCGCAGGCAACGCGTCCGGCGTCAATGACGGCGCCGCCGCGATGATCCTCGCCTCCGAAGCCGCGGTGAAGAAGCACGGCCTGACGCCGCGCGCAAAAATCCTCGGCCTTGCGTCGGCTGCGGTGCCGCCGCGCATCATGGGTATCGGCCCGGTGCCGGCGACCAAGAAGCTGGTCGAGCGGCTCGGCATCAAGGTGTCGGACTTCGATCTGATCGAGCTCAACGAGGCCTTCGCCTCGCAGGGCATCGCCTGCCTGCGCCAGCTCGGCGTCAAGGAAGACGCCGATTTCGTCAATCCGCATGGCGGCGCGATCGCGCTCGGCCATCCGCTCGGCATGAGCGGCGCGCGGCTGGTTTTGACCGCCGTGCACGGCATGGAGAAGCGGGGCGGGAAGCTTGCCTTGGCAACTATGTGCGTCGGGGTCGGCCAGGGCGTCGCGGTCGCGATCGAAAAGCTGAACTGATCCAATGGCTTGGAAGGGCTGAAAACAGCCCTTCCCCAATTTGGTTATGCACTATAATGATCTGATGGTGAGCCCGCCGGGCGCGTGGGCCGCGGAGGAATTCGCCATGACCTTGTTGTACCCGCTGCAATCGCTTGCGGCTCATCCGGCGCGGCTGTCGCCGGACTATCGCTCCACCGTGAAGCGCTCGCCGCAGAAGCCGTTGATCCCGATCCGGCACACGCTCTCGGAATTGACCGGTCCGGTCTATGGTCATGAGACCGTGCGCGCGCACGACAACGATCTCACCATCCAGGCCAAGGGCGAGCCGCTCGGCGAGCGCATCATCGTGCATGGTCATGTGCGCGACGAGGACGGCCGCGGCGTGCCCAACACGCTGGTCGAGCTGTGGCAGGCCAATGCCTGCGGCCGCTACATCCATGTCGTCGACCAGCATCCGGCGCCGCTCGATCCGAACTTCACCGGCGCAGGCCGCACGCAGTCGGATGCATCCGGCTACTACAAGTTCATCACCATCAAGCCCGGTGCCTATCCCTGGGGCAATCACCACAATGCGTGGCGGCCAGCGCATATCCACTTCTCGGTGTTCGGCCACTCCTTCGTCTCGCGTCTCGTCACGCAGATGTATTTCCCCGGCGATCCGCTGTTCCCGTTCGATCCGATCTTCAACTCGGTGACGGATGAGAAGGCGCGGGCGCGGATGATCTCGTCATTCGATCTCGAGAACACCCAGCCGGAATGGGCGCTGTGCTATCGCTTCGATATCGTGCTGCGCGGGCGCAATGCCACGCCGATGGAGACCAGGTAAGTGTCGAACCCGCGTCCTGATGGAATCACGCCCTCGCAGACCGTCGGCCCCTATTTCAAATACGGCCTGACGCCGAACGGCGAATATGAGTGGAACGATGCCTTCTCCAACAACCTGCTCACACCTGACGTTTCGGGCGAGCGCATCCGCGTCGAGGGTAAGATCTATGACGGCGACGGCGCCGTGATCCCCGACTGCATGCTGGAGATCTGGCAGGCCGACGCGCAAGGCCGCTTCTCCGATCCGCAGGATGCGCGCGCGCTGCCGAATTCGAGCTTCAAGGGTTTTGGCCGCTGCGGCACCGACAAGAGCGGTGGCTATTCGTTCGACACCATCAAGCCGGGCTCGGTGCCCGATGCCGACGGCAAGCCGCAGGCGCCGCACATCGTGCTCGCGGTGTTCGCGCGCGGCATGCTGCTGCATCTCTACACCCGGATCTACTTTGACGACGAAGCGGCCAACGCGGGCGATTCAACGCTTGCACTGGTGCCGGCCGATCGCCGCGCCACGCTGATTGCGAAGAAGGCGAGTGCGGGCAACGCCTACACCTTCGACGTCCATCTGCAGGGCGACAACGAGACCGTGTTCTTCGACGTCTAGCCGTTTCGGCACCTGCCGCCGCACGACCTCGGCGGTGCAAATTCAGCATTGAAGAGATTACCGAATCCGCTGCGCGCCTTCGCCGCAGCGGATTTCGGTTGAATATGCGTCATCAGTTATATAATATATCGATTATATAACTGATACGAGATGAAGCATGGCCAACCTCGATGCCGCCTTTTCCGCGCTCGCCGACCCGACCCGCCGGGCCATCCTGGCGCGGCTCGCTCTGGGCGAAGCGACTGTCATGGAGCTGGTCGAGCCCTTCGAGCTGTCCCAGCCCGCGATCTCACGCCATCTCAAGGTGCTCGAGGGCGCCGGCCTGATCGTGCGGCGGATCGAAGGCACCAAGCGGCCGTGCCGGCTGGCGCCGACAGCTGTCGCCGAGATCGATCAATGGCTCGGCATGCTGCGGCGGGCGCTGGAAACCAATTACGACCGGCTGGACGGAGTGCTGGCCGCCATGAAGCCTGAGAAGTGAAGGGTATCCCATGAGCAAGTTGACGCTGAAGACCGAAGGCGACCGCTATATCGTTGTCACCTGGCGCTTCGTCGCGCCGCCCGAGGCGGTGTATCGCGCGCATACCGAGCCGGAGCTGCTGCAGAAGTGGCTGCTCGGTCCGGAAGGCTGGACCATGCCGGTCTGCGTCAGCGAGCTCAGGCCCGGCGGCAAGATTCGTTACGAATGGACCGACGGCAAGGGCGGCGGCTTTCATCTGACCGGCGAATATCTCGAACTCGAACCGTACAGCCGCATCGTGCACGTCGAGCGCATGCATCTGCCGGATCCGACGCCGGACAATCATGTCGAGACGCGGTTCGCGCCCGACGGCAGCGGTACCGTGATGACAATGCGGATGACATTGTCGGATGCGGCCACTCGCGCGGCGATGCTCGCGACCGGCATGGAGCACGGCATGGAAGACAGCTATGCTCGGCTCGATCGCATGAGCTGAGCACCACTGGCGTGGGGGACAATGCGCGACCGTTTCCTGACCGGTCTGATTGGGTACCCGATCGCGCATTCGGCGGCGCCTGCGATGCACGAGCAGGCCGCCGCAGCCCTCGGCGTCCGCTGTCACTACCAGCTGATCGAGGTTGATGGTGCCGGGCGCGACGAGTTGCGCGCGATGTTAGAGGGCATCAGGCGGCTCGGCTTTGCCGGCGTCAACGTCACCTTTCCCTACAAGGAGGCGGTCGTCCAGCTGCTCGATGACCTCGCGCCGGATGCGCGCGCGATCGGCGCGGTCAACACCATCGTCGCCAGGGACGCTCGGCTGATCGGACACAATACCGATGCGACCGGGTTTGCGCGTGCGATCGAACCGCTGCTTGCCTCAGCGCCGCGCGGCCCGATCGCGCTGATCGGTGCCGGCGGCGTCGGCAAGGCGATCGCCTTCGCGCTCGCCGGCCTCGGTGTCGCCGGGATCAGGATATTCGACGCCGATGCCGCCAAGGCCGCGCAGCTTGCGGCCCAGTTGGCTGATCGCCATGCGGTCCACGCCACCAGCGTCGAAGCGGCGGTGCACGGTGCCGTCGGCCTCGTCAATGCCACGCCAGTCGGCATGCTGCCAAGCCGCGACACCCCAGTGCCGGATGCGCTGCTGCATTCGTCGATGTGGGTCGCCGACGCCGTCTACACGCCGCTCTGGACGCCGCTGCTGACTGCGGCGAAGACCAAGGGCGCAACCGTCCTGACCGGACGCGAGCTCGCGATCAACGCCTCCGCCGATGCATTCAAGCTGTTCACAGGATTGACGCCGCCCGATGCCGCGATGGCCGTCGCCTTCGACGCCGTGATGGCGCAACGCTACGCGCCGCCGGTCACCTGAAACGCGGCCATCCGCTTCGAGATGGCGTCGAGGAATAGCCGCACGCGCGTCGGCATCTGGCGTCCCTGCGCGTACAATGCGCAGACCGGCGCGGGATCGCTGCGCCATTCCGGCAGCACCTGCACCAGGCGTCCGGATGCGAGGTCGGGCGCGACATCGACCCAGCTCTTCATGATCAGGCCGGCGCCGTCGAGCGCCCAGTCATGTGCGACCTCGCCATTGTCGCAGCGCAGCCGCGACGACACCTCGATCTCGGCGGCGCGGCCGTCGCTATGCACCAGCCGCCACCGTGCCTGCGCGCCTCTGTTGTAGAGCAGGCAATCACGCTGCGTGAGATCCTCGGGCGACGCCGGCGCGCCGTGTCGCGCGAGATAGCCCGGTGACGCCGCGATGATGCGGTGATTGTCGATCAGCTTGCGCATGATCAGGTCGGAGTCGCGCGGCATGCCGATGCGGATCACGACGTCGATGCGCTCGTCGATCAGTTCGACGAGGCGGTCCGTGAGCATCAGCTCGACCGACATCTTCGGGTAGGTCAGCGCGAGATCGCGGCAGACCGGACTGACATGGGCGCGGCCGAGCGCGACCGTCGCGCTGACCCGCAGCACGCCCTGCGGCTCGACGCGGCCATGCGCCAGCGCGGCTTCCGCTTCATCGACCTCGGCGAGGATGCGCTGCGCCCGGTCGAACAGCCTTTGTCCCTCCTCGGTGAGCGCGAGGTGGCGCGTGCTGCGCACGATCAGGCTGGTGTCGGTCCGCCTTTCCAGGGTCGCGAGCCGCTTGCTGACGACGCTGAGCGCAATGCCCATCTCGCGCCCGGCGGCGGACAGGCTGCCCGTGGTGACGATCTTGGCGAAGGTCCGGAGCTCGGTGATATCGTCCAGCATGGATTGTTTCCGAAAAGTAGAGAATATATCCAATTCACGGATGATAATACTCCAATAGGAAAGAGAATACGCTGATTTTCATCAACAAGGAGATCAGCCATGACCCTCGCTTCCCACCTCAGCCGCCGCGAAACCCTCCAGGCCGTCACCGCGGCCGGCGCTCTTGCCGCCGCCGGGCTCATCGCCGCGCCGCCGCCGGCCAAAGCTGCATCCGATAAGGCCGCATCCGATGCCCAGACCGCGTCGAATGGCGGCGGCTTCTGGCCGAACGGCGCGCGCCTTGCGGTCAGCCTGTCCTTGATGTTCGAGGGCGGTGGCCAGCCGATCTCCGGCGCCGGTGGCGTCATTCCCGATCCGATCGAGAAGGGCGTGCCCGATCTGCCGACCAACGCGTTCTTCGCGTACGGCCACTACGAGGGTATCCCGCGCCTGCTCGATCTGATGGACAAGCACGGCATCAAGCTGTCGTCCTTCATGATCGGCAAGGCGGTCGAGACCTCGCCCGACATCGCCCGGGAGATCGTGCGCCGCGGCCATGAGGCGGCTGCGCATGGCCGGATCTGGAGCAACTCGTATCAGCTGCCGAAGGATCAGGAGAAGCGTTTCATCGCCGACGGCGTCGAGACGATCCAGAAGATCACGGGACAAACGCCGATCGGCTGGAACGCGTACTGGATGCGCAACTCGGTCCACATCCTGGAGACGCTGCAGGATCTCGGCTTCCTCTATCACATCGACGAGCCGAGCCATGACGAGCCCTTCATCGTGCCGGTGCGCGGCAAGGATTTCGTCACCGTGCCCTACACGATGCACATGAACGACATCGTCTCCTTCCCGTTCCAGGGCTGGAATCCGGCCGCTTATGAGCAGGCGCTGAAGGACGAGTTCGACCAGCTCTATGAAGAAGGCGCGAAGCGGCGGCGCATGATGGTGATCAGCCTGCACGACCGCATCTCCGGCCATGCCGGCCGGGCGCGGGTGCTCGATCGCTTCCTGTCTTACGCGAAGAGCAAGGGCGATGTCTGGTTCGCGCGCAAGGACGAGATCGCCCGCTATGCGCTTGCCAACCGCGCCAATACGCCGGTGATCCAGCGCGCTTCGCCCAGCGCGACCGGCCTGCCCGGACCGACGGCCTGATCGCGGGGGGCATCGATGCTCGACCATGTCACCCTGCGCACCAGCGATCTGGAAGGCACCCGTGCCTTCCTCGAGAATCTCCTCGGCGTGAAGCCGGGCTATCGCCCCGGCTTCGCCTTCCCTGGCTACTGGCTCTATGCCGACGGCGAACCCGTGGTGCATCTGATCCCCGGTGAGGGCATGCGCAACGATCCGCGCGGCGAAACCATCGATCATGTCGGCTTCCGGCTCGAAGGCTATGACGCCTATCGCGACAAGATCGAGACGCTCGCCATTCCCTATTCGACGATGGACCTGCCGGAGCTCGGCGAGCGCCGGTTGTTTGTCCGCACGCCAACAGGCATCCTGCTCGAACTGGTGTTTCGCGAGCGCGCGGCCGCAACGAGGAGCAAAGACCATGCGTAATGTTCTGGCCGCCACGGCCTTGGCCATCGGCGTGCTGCTCGCGGCGCCCGCACGCGCCGATGCGGTGAAGATCGACGATCTCGTCGTCGCGACCACTGTCCCGGCAGCCGAGCGCGATGCCACCGTCGCCGCGGCAAAGGCGTTCTACCAGTTCTGGAACAGCGGCGACGAGGCTGTGCTCAAGGCCGCGATCGCGGATAATTTCGTCGACCACACCTTGCCGGCCGGCCGTCCGCAGGGATCGCAAGGCCCGGCCTTCGCCTCGAAGAATTTCCGTGCCGCTGTGCCGGACCTCTCGGTCGAAGTGGTCAAGATGATCGTGGCCGGCGACTACGTCACCGTGCACATGCAGTTCCGCGGCCATTTCACCGGCAGCTTCGGCGCGACCAAAGGAAGCGGCCAGGCGATCGATTTCATCGCCACCGATCTGCTCAAGGTCACCGGCGGCCGCGTCACCGACAACTGGCATATCGAGGATAATTTGACCCTGCTCTCCAAGATGGGCGTCGCCAAGCTTGCGCAGTGATGGACGCGGCAGCAGGCGATTTTCTGCCGCCGGATGCATCGACCGGCCGTACCGCTCCGCTATGATGGGTGCCTGTCCCCGCGACTTCAGAGGCATCCTTCATGACGAGAATCAGGATCGGTCTGGCCGGTTGCGGCTTCGTGTCGGAGCTGCATATGGTCGCCTATCGCCGGGTCTATGGTGTCGATGTCGAGGTGAGGGCGGTCGCCGCGCGCGGCGATCATGTCAATGACTTCGCCCGCAAGCACGGAATCCCGAACGCCTATCGCAGCTTCGCCGAGCTGGTCGCCGACGCTGATATCGACGTTATCGACATCTGCACGCCGCCCAACCTGCATGCCACGATGATCGTGGAGGCGATGCAGGCCGGCAAGCACGTGATCTGCGAGAAGCCGTTCAGCGGCTATTTCGGGCAGCCCGGCGACAAGGCGCCGATCGGCCGGCATGTCCCGAAGGCGGTGATGTACCAGCGCGTGATGCAGGAGATGGAAGCGACCCGCGCCGCGATCGAGCGCAGCGGCAAACTCTTTATGTATGCCGAGGACTGGATCTACGCGCCCGCGGTGACCAAGACCGCGGAGATCATCCGCGCCACCGGCGACAAGATCCTGTTCATGAAGGGCGAGGAGAGCCATTCCGGCTCGCATGCCGCGCACGCCGCGGAGTGGGCGATGACCGGCGGCGGCTCACTGATCCGGATGGGATGTCACCCGCTATCGGCCGTACTCTATCTCAAGCAGGTCGAGGCCAAGACCCGCGGCGAGACCGTCACGGTCGCGAGCGTTACCTGCGACGTCGGCAACGTCACGGCCGATCTCAAGCCCGAGGAGCGCCTCTACATCAAGGCCAATCCGGTCGATGTCGAGGATTGGGGCACGCTGACCGCGACCTTCTCCGACGGCACCAAGGCCACGGTGTTCTCCGGCGACATGATCATGGGCGGCGTCCGCAATCTGATCGAGACCTACACGAGCGGCGGCTCGCTGTTCGCCAACATCACGCCGAACACGCATCTCGTGAGTTACCAGACATCAGAGGAGAAGCTCGCCTCCGTCTACATCACCGAGAAGGTCGATCGCAAAACCGGCTGGCAATATGTCTGCCTCGAGGAGGAATGGACCCGCGGCTACCTGCAGGAGATCCAGGATTTCATGGAGTGCGTCGCAACCGGCCGCGCGCCGCTCGCCGGCCTCGCACTGGCTTACGAGACGACGAAGGTGAATTACGCCGGCTATTGGGCCGCGGACGAGGGGCGGCGGGTGGTGTTGTAAAGCGCAGCAACGGAATTCCCTTCGTTTTACTCACCCATGCCAGACCCGTCACCCTGAGGAGCCGCAAAGCGGCGTCTCGAAGGGTCGACGGCCACCAGCGGGGCCGTGCATCCTTCGAGACGCGGCCAAGAGGCCGCTCCTCAGGACGACGGGACTGAGCTCCCAGCATGCTGCAAGGGGCGGAAATCTACGCCCCGTACACCGAGCCCTTCGGCAGCGGGAAGACCGGGTCCTGCGTTCGGATGTTGGTCGGCCACACCACGGTGACGCGCTCGCCGGCGTTCTGCATCACGACCGGGGTCGAACGCTCGTTCTGGCCGGACATCGGCGTTCCCGGTGGATAGAACTTCACGCCATAGCCCTGGATGGTACCGCCCGGCGGGATGTCGACGTCGAGCGCAGCCTTGCGGATCGCCTCGGGATCGAAGCCGCCATATTTCTCCTTGGCGACCGGCAGCACATTGTTGAGCAGGACCCAGGTCTGGTTGAAGCCCATCGAGCAGTGCGGCGGCACTTCGGTGGCGCTGGTCTTCTCGCGGTAGCGCGCGACCATTGTCTTGGTGAGGTCGCCGACGCCAGGCGCCAGCTTGGCGGGATCGAGCAGCTGCGCCGGCACCGGGTCGATGTTGCAGAAATTGTCGATGTCGGCACCGAACGTCGTGCGCAGCTTGTCGAGCTGGCTGTAGCCGGCGCCGGCGCCGAACAGCATCTTGAATTTCAGCCCGCTCTCGCGCGCCTGGCGCAGGAACAGGGTGATGTCGGGATTGTAGCCGGCATGCGAGATGATGTCGGCCTTGGCGCGCTTCAGCTTGGTCACCAGCACCGAGAGATCGGGCGCCGAGGCCGAATAGCCCTCCTTGAGCACGACCTGCAGCCCGGCCTCCTTGGCGAAGGTCTCATCGGCGGCGGCAACGCCGACGCCATAGGGACCGTCCTCATGGATCAGCGCGACCTTGACGTCCTTCGGCTCCATGCCGAGCCTCGTCTTGGCGTGCTCGGCGAGGAAGCCGCCGAAGGCCTGGCCGTACTGATCGGAATGAATCTGCGCGCGGAACACGTATTGCAGGTTCTTGTCCTTGAACACGGCGGTCGAGACCGCGGTGGTGATCCAGAGGATCCGCTTCTGCTGCTCGACCTTGGCGGCGAGCGGCACCGCGTGCGAGCTCGCGAACACGCCGTTGAGGATGTCGACCTTCTCCTGGTCGATCAGGCGATTGGCCTCGTTGATCGCGACATCGGGCTTGCTCTGGGAATCGACGTTGACCGGCGCGATCTTGTACTTGCCACCGACGCCGCCCTTCTCGTTGACGAGATCGATCGCGATCTGCGTGCCGATCGAGGAGGCGACCGAGCCGCCGGCGGCAAACGGTCCGGTCAGGTCGTAGATCACGCCGATCCGGACCGTTTCGGCTTGCGCCTGCGCGCGTGTCCAATCGAAGCTGAAAGCAGCGGCGGCAGCCGCTGAGGTCTTCAGCAGCGTCCTGCGTGAAGTCGGCATCGCGTCCTCCCCTGAAACCGTCAGTTGTGCGACGGGTATTTCTTGCTTTTCGCGGAGTATTGGGAGGAGGTCCCGGAAAGTCAACGCGATTGCGGCTGCGGCGTCTTGCGCTTTCGGAGGGGTGGCCGCATCAAAGACTGTCGTCGCCCGGCTTGACCGGGCGATCCAGTATTCCAGAGAGGCTGCAGTGCTTGAGCCGATAAGCCGCGGCGTACTGGATCGCCCGGTCAAGCCGGGCGACGACATCAATGGCGCGGTTAGCGAGTGCGATCGAGGCGCAGGGACGCGAAAACCTACTCCATCACCGCGGCATGGTCCGACGGCGCCGACTGCGCGCGCAGCGCGGCCTTGGTCGAGCCGATCATCAGTGCGAGCGGGATCGAGACCACGATGAACAGCATTACCAGCTGGTAGTCGTGCGAGAACGCGATGATCTGCGACTGCGCCGCCACCATCTTGTCGGCCATCGCGCGGCCGGCATCGGTATTGAGGTTGATCATGCCCGACACGTCGGGCATCTGCAGCGCGTGGTTGAACGGATTGATCTGCTCCGACAGCTTTGCGTAGATCCGCCGCCCGCCTTCGGTGAGCTGCGCGATCACGATCGAGATGCCGACCGAGCTTGCGACGTTGCGGAACAGCGTCAGCATCGAGGTGCCGTCGGTACGCAGCTGGCCCGGCAGCGTCAGGAACGCCACCGTCGACAGCGGCACGAACACGAGGCCGAAGCCGAAGCCCTGGATCACGCTGACGACGATGATCTCGGTCGCCTGCGTCATGTCGGTCCAGCCGGTCATCCGGAACAGCGATGCCGCAGTCAGCGCTAGGCCCGAGACGATCAGCGTGCGCGCTTCGATGTAGCGCATCATGCGGCCGACCAGCATCATCGCGACGAAGGTGCCGGCGCCGCGGGTCGCCAGCAACAGGCCGGCGGTGATGATCGGATAGCCGACCACGTTCTGCAGATAGGGCGATGACAGTGCCATGGTCGAATACAGCACGAGGCCCATCACCGTCATGAACACGACACCGCCGAGGAAATTCCGGTCCTTGAAGATCGCGAACTGGATGAACGGCTTGTCGGTGGTCAGCGAATGGGCGAAGAAGAAATAGGTGCCGACCGCCGCGACGATGAATTCGATCATGATCTCGTTGGATTCCAGCCAGCCGAGCTGCTCGCCGCGGTCGAGCGCGAGCTGCAGCGAACCGATCGCGACGGCGAGCGCGCCGAAGCCGAACCAGTCGAAGCGGAGGTTGAGGTCCTGCTTGGTCTCGTCCATGAACACCGCAAGGCCGAGCACGGTGATGGCGCCGAACGGCAGGTTGACGAAGAACACCCAGTGCCAGGAATAGGTCTCGGTCAGCCACGCTCCCAATGACGGGCCCATGATCGGGCCCATCATCACGCCCATGCCCCAGATCGACATCGCCTTGGCGCGCTCATGCAGCGCGTAGGAGTCGAGCATCACCGCCTGCGACAGCGGCACCAGCGCCGCGCCGAACACGCCCTGCAGCAGGCGGAACAGCACCATCTGGTTGATGTCCTGCGCGAGGCCGCACAGCACCGAGGCGATGGTGAAGCCGGCCGAGCAAATGATGAAGATGCGCTTGCGGCCGTAGCGGTTGGCGATCCAGCCCACCGGCGCCGTCATGATCGCGGCGGCGACGATGTAGGAGGTCAGCACCCAGTTGATCTGGTCCTGCGAGGCCGACAGCGAGCCCTGCATATAGGGCAGCGCGACGTTGGCGATCGTGGTGTCGAGCGCCTGCATGATCGTCGCGGTCATCGCGCAGATCGTCACCATGTTCCGGCGCATGCCGGGGACGGCGGATGGTGACGGTGCGTTCATCGAGTGTCAGTCCGGTTCGTCGATGCAGCGGGAATCACCTCTCCCCATCGGGGAGAGGTCGCGCCGAAGGCGCGGGTGAGGGGGACCAGGTCCCACGAGAGAGCGTAACCCCTCACCCGGATTGCATCTGGCGATGCAATCCGACCTCTCCCACAAGGGGAGAGGTGACGCGCGGAGCTGCGATCTCGCCTCATCTCACTCGTGATCCGGGTGCGCCGCGGCTGAGCGCAGCCCGAGCAGGCCGGCCAGCGTGCGGCGGTGGTTGGTGTCGATCGTCGCGTAGACGCTCATGCCGGCCTTCAGCTTCTTCACGAACGGATCGTTCTCGTCGAAGTAGATCCGCACCGGCACGCGCTGCACCACCTTGACGAAGTTGCCAGTGGCGTTCTGCGGCGGCAGGATCGCGAACTGCGCGCCGGTGCCCGGCGACAGCGAGCCGATCTTGCCCTTGAACTGATGGTTCGGGAACGCGTCGACGTCGAGCTCGACCGGCTGGCCGACCGCGACATAGGTGAAATCGCTTTCCTTCGGATTGGCGTCGACCCAGGGATGGTCGACATCGATCACCGAGAACACCGGCGCGCCCGCGGTGACGAAGCGGCCGAGCTGGATCTGGTCGACCTGGGTCGCCACGCCGTCCATCGGGGCGCGCAGCACGGTGTGATCGAGATTGCGCTGGGCGTCGTCGAGCTTGGCCTTGGCCTGGGCGTAGGCCGGGAATTGCTCGATCGGCAGATCGACATCGCCGAGCAGCTGCGTCTTGTCCTTCGATATCTGCTGCTTGATGTATTGCGCCAGGCTCTCGGCGGTCACCTGCGCGTTGGCCGCATTGTCGAGGTCGAGCTGCGAGCCGAAGTTCTGCTTGGCAAGGGTCGATTTGCGCTCGACGTCGCGCTTCTTCAATTCGATGCTCTGCTGGGCGAAGTCCAGCATCCTGGTGTTGATCTTGATGTTGTCGACCAACGTGTCATAGGTGGTCCTGGTCTGGTCGAGCGCGGCCTTGGCCTGCGCGACCGCGAGGCGGAACGGCACCGGGTCGATCTCGAACAGCTCGTCGCCCTTCTTGACGTGCTGGCCTTCCTTCACGACGATCTTGTCGATCTTGCCGGAGATCTCCGGCGTGATCAGCACCTTCTGCGCGCCGACATAGGCGTCGTCGGTGCCGACATAGCGGCCGCCATTGAGATAGAACACGCCGCCGACGATGACAGCCACGATCGGCAGCACGACCAGCAGCAGCACCCGGCGATAGCGCCGCAGGCCCGCCATCAGGCGACGGCGCGGCGCGCGGCTGGCCTTGCCCGACGGCGCTGATACGCCCGGATTGCTCTTCTGCTCGGGGGCCAGCTTGAGGACCGGTTCAGCCATAGCGCTGTTCCTTTCGGGAGGGCTCGCCGGCTGGGCTTTGGATGGCATTGCGAACGTTTTCCTTGATCGATTCCAATTGAGTGAGCAGGCGATGCGCGTCCGCGGGGCTGATGCCCTCGAGCGCGGTCGCGGTGAGTTCGGAGCGCAGGCCGGCCAGCTTCCCGAGCAGCGGGCGCGCGGCCTTCTTCAGATAGAGACGGTTGACGCGGCGGTCGTTCTCGTCGCTGCGGCGCTCGATCCAGCCATTGTCGCAGAGCTTGTCGATCAGCCGCGTCAGCGTGATCGGCTGCACCTCGAGCAGTTCGGCGAGCTCGGTCTGCTTCAGGCCTTCCTGGCGTTCCACCTTCGACAGCACGGCCCATTGCGCGCGGGTGATGCCGTAGCGCGCGGCCTCCTTGTCGGCGTAGACGCGGATCAGCCGGAACAATTCGCCCAGCGTAAACATGAAGTTCGCGTCCACGGAACCGCGCATCGATCCTGCCTCCATAAGCTTGGGATATAATAAGCTTGCTTATGAATTTTGCATTAAGGGGTTAACGGGAAGCTGCCCCGCATTGCAGACATGGCTGCAAGGCGACGAGGGGATGGGCTTCGGTTTGGGCCGGGCCGGGCTATGGGAACGGGCGCAAAAATGCTACATATCCGACTGATGAGCCTCGCCAAGCCGACATTTCCCGCCCCCGACCACGATCACGGCCGCTGCGCCGCGGACGCGATGGCGCATGCCGAGCAGGTCTGTGCGCGCCGCGGCCAGAAGTTCACCCCGATCCGGCGTCAGGTGCTGCAGGCGCTGCTGTCGAGCCATCGTCCGCTCGGCGCCTATGAGGTGATCGACGAACTGGCCAAGACGATGCCGCGGCCGGCACCGATTACCGTCTATCGCGCGCTCGACTTCCTGATGGAGAACGGCCTCGTCCATCGCATCGAGAGCCGCAATGCCTTCCTCGCCTGCGCGCACGATCATGACGAGACTTCGATGGTGGCGTTTTTGATCTGCGACCATTGCGGCTCGGTCGGCGAGATCCCCGCCGCCCCCGTCGCGCAAAGCCTGACTGCGGCGGCGCGGGCCTCCGGCTTCATCCCGAAGCTGTCCGTGGTCGAGATCGCCGGCACCTGCGCGCATTGCCAGAAGACGTGATGCGCGGATGGCTTTAGCTAATCGGCGTAGCTTTCGAGTCACCTCGCCCCGCTTGCGGGGAGAGGTCGAAATTCGCGGGAGCGAATTTCGGGTGAGGGGGGCTCTCCGCATGCTCGCCTCTACCGAATTTGCGGAGACAGCCCCTCACCCCAACCCTCTCCCCGCAAGAGCGGGGCGAGGGAGCCCAACCGGCAATTAACAACAACACGGCACCAAGCCGGCCCGCGAGGAAACATGTCGACCCAAGCGATCTCCGCCAGTGTCACGAGGCCCGTCAGCGTCGGCCACGGGCTGCCGCCCGGCGCCATCGCATTGATGCTGATGCTGTGCGTGAGCTGGGGCTTCAACCAGCTCGCGGTGAAGCTCGCGCTGCCCGACGTGCCGCCGATGCTTCAGGCGCTGATCCGCTCCTCCGGCGCGCTGCCGGTAATGCTGATCGTCGGACGCCTGCGCGGCGTCAAGTTCTTCGAGCGCGACGGCACGCTCGTCCCCGGCGTGATCGCCGGGCTGATGTTCGGCTGCGAGTTCGTGCTGATCTTCACCGGCCTCGTCTTCACCTCGGCGTCGCGTGCCTCGGTGTTTCTCTACACCGCGCCGTTCTTCGTCGCGCTCGGCTCGCACCAGTTCCTCGGCGAGCGGCTCTCGACCGTGCAGTGGAGCGGGCTGGCGCTGAGCTTTGCCGGCGTCGCGCTCGCGATCGGCGTGCCGCAGCCGAATGTCGATGCCAAGGTGTTGCTCGGCGATCTCATGGTGGTCGGCGGCGGCGCGCTGTGGGCGGCCACCACGCTGATCGCCAAGGGCACCAGCCTGCGCAAGGCCGCGCCGGAAAAGGCGCTCGGCTACCAGGTCGCGATCTCGATCCCGATCCTGGGGCTTGCCGCCTGGATCGCGGGCGAGCGCATCGAGCATGTGCCGAGCGCGCTGTCGATCTCGCTGCTCGCCTATCAGGCGGTCTGGGTGGTGGGTTGTACCTTCGTGATCTGGTTTGCGATGGTGAAGACCTATTCGGCGAGCAAGCTGTCGGCCTTTACCTTCGTCACGCCGCTGTTCGGCGTGGTTGCGGCCTATTTCATCATGCACGACACCCTGACGCCGGTGTTCGGCGTCGCCGCGCTGCTGGTGATCGCGGGACTTTATCTGGTCAACAAGCCCGACCCGAAGGTCACGCCGGATCCGAACGTGCCGGCGTGACGGCGCTGCAACGCGACACACATCGTCCGTGTCGGCTGGCGCAAGCTGTGGCCCCTTGCTCCCGTATTGATCTACGTCAAAACTGTTGCCCACATTCCGTGAACCCTCCCATGCGAGGGATGCCGTGGAGGCACACTGATGCCAATCGATGCCACCGATGCAATTGAAGCCGGAATTCGGTCCGCGTTCACCGCATACTCCAAAGAGGATGATCCGGACTGGCGCAGTGCGTGCTGGATCAAGCCGGATGAGTGCTCCCATTTGGCAAAGAGCATCTTGAAGGAATTGGCGGCCCGAGGCTTTGAGATCGTCAAGAAGCCGGCCTGATCGCGTGCTGCTTGGCGCCGCAATAGCGGTGCATCGTATCGTGCGAGAACCCGTCCTCAGCGTCGTCCTGGCGAAAGCCAGGACCCATTGCTCCCAATATCGGTTGTCGCGCGACGCTGGGGCCGCGTTCCCGCTCACAAGCAAATTCGGTGGTTATGGGTCCTGGCTTTCGCCAGGACGACTGAGGTGGAGGGATTGCTCCCCGTCCACTACCCCTTCTCGATCGGCAGCGACGCATCCTTCGCCCATTCGCCCATCGAGCCGTCATAGAGCGTGAGATTGTTGTAGCCGAGCCGATACAGCTGGAACAGGTCGATGGTTGCGGAAATGCCGCCGCCGCAATAGGCGACGACGCGCTTGTCTTTGGTGATGCCTTGCGCGGCGAAGGTTGCCTCGGCCTCGGCCAGCGGCAGGAAGGTCTTGGCCTTGGGATCGATCAGGGTTGCCGCCGGCACGCTGACGCTGCCGGGGATGCGGCCGGGCCTGCCGTAACGGCTCGGCTCGAGCCCCTTGTAGAATTGCGGGCCGAGCGCATTGACGATGACGGTGTCGCGCTCCGTGGTGGCGGCGAGCACGTCATGCTTGTCGACAAACAGGCCGTCCTTCGGCCGCGCCGAGAACGTCGCGGGCGGATAGCCGCCGGCCAGCCCGGTCTCGATGTCACGTCCCTCGGCGATCCACTTGTCGATGCCGCCGTCGAGCACCGCGGCGCCCTCGAAGCCGAGCGAATGCAGCATCCACCAGAACCGCGTCGCCCACATCGCGGTGCCGATCGAATAGAGCACCACGCGGCTATTCGCCGAGATGCCGTGGCGGCCGAAGGCGGCCTCGAGCTGGGCTGTCGGCGGCATCATGAAGCGGAGATCGGTATGGGCGTCGGAGAACTCGGCCTGCAAATCGAGGAAATTGGCGCCCGGAATGTGGCCGGCCTCGAAGGTCTGGCGGCCGGAGACGACGACATAGGGAATGTTACTGCCCGCAGGGGCCGGCTCCAGATAGGTCGTGCAGTCGAACAGGCGCAGGTCGGGGCGGGTCAGGATCTCGGCAAGTTCCGCCGTGGTGATCAGCTCGCTATGGCCGGCCATGTTCACGTCCTCCCGGTACTGCTTTAACAGGATGCTAAGATGCGCCAGATCACATGAAAAGCCGTCACTTTGCCCTTTGATTCACCCCAATTCGGCCCAATATAGCTGTCCATGCAGGACGCCGCTGCATGGCTTGCCTTTGGCCTCAATCGGCGCCATAAGCTGTTGAATTCACTCGGAAACATCACCGTTTGGCCCGCCGCGCGCGAGGCTCATCGCCCCCCTTGGTGAATGTCACCAAAACCTGATATTCGAGACGCCATGAACAAGCCCGAGATTTTGCCGCAAGACGACGTCGCCGGTCCCGCGCCGCGGCACCAAACCACGCAGGTCATGGTCGGTAACGTCGCCGTCGGCGGCGGCGCGCCGATCGTCGTGCAGTCGATGACCAACACCGACACCGCAGATGTCGATGGCACCATCGCCCAGGTCGCCGCGCTCTCCCGCGCCGGCTCCGAGATGGTGCGCATCACCGTCGACCGCGAGGAGGCCGCTGCCGCCGTGCCGCACATCCGTGACGGCCTGCGCAAGCGCGGCATCACCACGCCCCTGATCGGTGACTTCCATTACATCGGCCACAAGCTGCTCGCCGAGTATCCGGCCTGCGCCGAGGCGCTCGACAAGTACCGCATCAATCCCGGCAATGTCGGCTTCAAGAACAAGCGCGACACCCAGTTCGCCGATATCATCGAGATCGCCAACAAGAACGACAAGCCGGTGCGCATCGGCGCCAATTGGGGTTCGCTCGACCAGGAGCTGCTCACCAAGCTGATGGACGAGAACACGGCGTCGGACAATCCGCGCGATGCCCGTGCGGTGACGCGCGAGGCGATGGTGCAGTCGGCGCTGCTGTCGGCGGCCCGCGCCCAAGAGCTCGGCATGCCGAAGAACAGAATCATCCTGTCGGCGAAGGTTTCGGCCGTGCAGGACCTCATCGCGGTCTATCAGGAAGTCGTGCGCCGCTCGGATTACGCGATCCATCTCGGCCTCACCGAGGCGGGCATGGGCTCGAAGGGCATCGTCGCGTCCTCGGCCGCGCTCGGCATCCTGCTGCAGCAGGGCATCGGCGACACCATCCGCATCTCGCTGACGCCGGAGCCCGGCGGCGATCGCACGCTGGAAGTACAGGTCGCGCAGGAATTGTTGCAGACCATGGGCTTCCGCACCTTCGTGCCGCTGGTTGCGGCCTGCCCGGGTTGCGGCCGCACCACCTCGACCACGTTCCAGGAGCTGGCACGCTCGATCCAGGATTTCATCCGCGACGAGATGCCGGCCTGGAAGACGAAATATCCGGGCGTCGAGCAGCTCAACGTCGCCGTGATGGGCTGCATCGTCAACGGCCCCGGCGAATCCAAGCACGCCAATATCGGCATCTCGCTGCCCGGCACCGGCGAGGCGCCGGCCGCGCCTGTGTTCGTCGACGGCAAGAAGTTCCGCACCCTGCGCGGTCCCGGCATCGCCGCCGACTTCAAGGCGCTGGTGATCGACTATATCGACCAGAAGTACGGCGCTGGCGCCAAGGTGCCGGAGCCGGCGGGCGCCGCGGAGTAGTTTCACTTCGCGCGTACCCACACGCGCGTGACCCGCACTAAAATGTCGTCCCTGCCTAGTGCGCAATTGCGCACGGGAGGAGGGACCCATAACCACAGGCCGTGGTTATGGCGCGAGATGCGGGTTACCAACCTTCGCAAAACCCGATCCTGTGGTTATGAGTCCCGGATCTGCGCTCCGCTTCGCGGAGCCTGTCATCGGGCGGCGCTCCGCGCCGACCCGTTGGCTTGTCCGGGACGACGGTTATGCTTGCAGCGCGGATTGCGCTTCGCTCCATCCGGGCTACCATGCTCCCAATCAAGAACCATCGGGAGAACGCCCATGAGCTCGCTGTCCGGCAAGCAGGGTCCGCGCTACCGCCACCTCGCCGACCAATCCGAGCCCTATGAGACCATCGGCGTCGAGAAGCTGACGCCGATCATCGGCGCGGAAATCTCCGGCGTCGATATCGGCAAGCTGGTTGGCGACAATGCGCGTTCCAACCGCCAGATGGACGAGATCCATCGCGCGCTGGCCGAGAATCTCGTCATCTTCTTCCGCGACCAGCACATCAGCCCCGACCAGCACCTCGCCTTTGGCCGCAAGTTCGGCGAGCTGCACGTGCATCCGGCCGCGCCCAATGAGGGCGATCCGGCGCTGATGAAGATCTATGCCGACAAGGACAGCCCACGCGCCAATGGCGAGGGCTGGCACACCGACGTGTCCTGCGATCTCGAGCCGCCGATGGGCTCGATCCTCTATATCAAGCAGTGCCCGCCACGCGGCGGCGACACGCTGTTCGCCAACATGTATGCCGCCTATGAGGCGCTGTCGGACCGCATGAAGGCCTATCTCGACGGGCTGACCGCGCTGCATGACGGCGAGCAGACTTATCGCGGCCTGTACGCCAATTATGGCGTCGCCGACAAACGGGAATATCCCCGCGCTGAGCATCCGGTGGTCCGCACCCATCCGGTGACCGGGAAAAAGTCGCTCTACGTCAATCGCGGCTTCACCCGCTTCATCGTCGGCATCCCGCGCGACGAGAGCGACGCCATGCTGGCCTACCTCTACCAGCATGCGGAGAACCCGCTGTTCCAGTGCCGCTTCCGCTGGACCGAGAACGCGATCGCGTTCTGGGACAACCGCTGCGCCCAGCATCGCGCGATGTGGGACTATTGGCCCCACACCCGCTCCGGCACCCGCGTGACCGTCAAGGGCGAGCGGCCGGTGTGAGGACAGCGCTGGCCTGACGTCGCCGGCCGGCCACGGCCGAGCGCGACGTTCCAGCCTCGCCCACAAAGCTGCGCGTCGGCAGGGGTAATCCTTGCGGGTCATAGTATCCGCGAGCCGGTGAGCCCTATGATGCCGCATCAGGAATGGGCGATATCACCATGCGGCAGGTGATACTGGACGCGCGAATTGCCGGCTCACGCGTCAAATCGGATCAGGTGCGGCTCCCTGCGTGGACGATGCATTCCGCGGCTCGCCTACGGTTTGCGGCAACATTTGTGGTGATGTGTCTCGCGGGTTTGCCGGGTTCCGACGGCAGAGCGTACGCGCAGTCCAATGGCATCGCCGGCAATTCCCAGCGACCCGCACAAGCCAAGACGAGCCCTGGGGGCGAGTCCGCTCCAGCCAAGGAACAGCCGCAAAGTGCGGATGTGCGGTCGTTGCAGCAGGGACGAACGCGCTGATGTGATGTCGTGCAAAGGAGCTGGCCGATGAAAAGGTCCATTGGATTGCGCCCGCTGTTCCTGCTTGCGGCCCTGGTGTCGTTGCTCCCGGCGTTGCATTCGTTCCCGGCGGATGCACAGCCGCAACATGGTCCGCCTCGCAAGGCTCATCTGATCCGCCCTGCACCGCCCCAACCCAGGCCTGAGGCTCTGGCCATGAATGCCTGGACCGTGGGCCTCGCCGGCGGTCTTCTCGAAGGCGCGCCGATCCGCCTGGCCGCGGAGATGGCCCGCGTGGTCGATGACGGCGACAATCTGCACGTTCTGCCTGTCGTGACGCGGGGGCCCGTGGAGAATCTGAACTCGCTGCTGTATCTGCGCGGCATCGACGCGGCGATCATCAATTCCGACGCGCTGGAGGAATACAAGAGCCAGGTGCCGGACATCCAGCGACGGATCACCTACGTCCTGAACCTGTTTCCGTCCGAGCTGCATATCTTCGTCCGGCCGGAGATTCAGAGTCTGGCCGACCTCGCCGGCAGGAAGGTGAATTTCAACAGCCAGGGTACCGCCGCGGCCTATTCGGGTCCGCTGATCTTCAGCCGCCTCGGCATCGAGATCGAGAAGACGTTCATTCCGCACCAGGTCGCGCTCGAGCAGATGCGGAAAGGCGAGATGGCGGCCGTCGTCTTCATTACATCGAAGCCGGTCGATGCCTTTGTGAAAGGCAAGTTCGAGGCGGGCTTCAAGTTCCTGCCGGTCCCGTATGACAGCAAGTTCGAGGACTATTATCTGCCGGCAGCTCTCGATGCAGCCGATTACCCAAATCTGATCAAGCAGGGTGATCGCGTCGCCACGATCGCCGTGCCGACCGCTCTCGTCGCCTTCAACTGGCCGGCCAACACCAACCGGTTTGAGCGTGTTGCGCGTTTCGTCGATCATCTGTTCTCGCGTATCGACAAGCTGCAGGGACCCGGCTTCGACCCGAAGTGGAAATCGATCAACCTCGGCGCGACCGTGCCGGGACTCGCGCGCTTTCCTGCGGCGCAGGCGTGGCTCGACCGTCAGTCGGCGACGGCACGGGCATCGCGATGACCAGGATCGCCGCCCCGCTTCTTGCGGCAATCGCCGTCGTCAACGGCGTTGCCCTGGCGCAGGGGGTGGAAGATCCCATGGCGCAGCTGCGCGCCTGCTCGGAGCTGCAACGTGAAGCGCGTCTGGAGTGCCTCGACAGGCTGTCGCACGCCGCCGCACCGACCCGCCGCGAAGTGTCGAAGGCGAATAACTGGACGATCAGCGAGACGACCTCTCCCGTCGACTATTCACCGATCGCCACCGCGACGACGTCCGATTCGGTCGATTCGTCCATGAAGCTGTCGATCCGGTGTCGCGGCGGGCGGACCGAATTGTCCTTCACCGGGCCCGCTATCTCGGGCCGCGGCGACGGCTATGCGATCTCCTATCGGATCAACGACGGCCAGCCGGTGCAGGTTGCGGCAACCGTGCCGGCGGCTGGTTCCGGCGTCGCCGTCGCTGGCGATGCGGTTCGCTTGCTGCAAGCGCTTCCCGATAACGCGGTCCTCGCTGTCCACCTCTCGCGCGGTGCCGGGGCTGCCCAGGACGCAACCTTCTCGCTCGCGGGGTTGGACAGGATGCGCGCGAGGATGGCCGCGGTCTGCAAATGGCCGCTCGCTGTCGCAAGGCCCGGCAATTGAAAAGTGTGTTCGCCGATTTTTCGAGATGGAGATCCCTAATGTGCAATCTTGAGTCTGTTGCGAAATTTGTTGCGATGGCTGCCATCGCTATGCTGGCTTCCACGCCGTTGGCGGTGGCCGAGCAAGGTGGAAAATACTGGGTACCGGGCGAGCAGTCCGCAACTCACCGGGCCAGCGACGTACAGAAATCGGAAAAGCCGCGAGCCATGGCCGAAACGCGCAAGCGTTCCGCATATGCGCGCATGCACGATCCGGCGGCGCCGAAAGGGAAGGAGCATCGTCTGATCCTCCAGGTGAACAGCAATGATCCTGCCGCCATGAATCTCACGCTCAACAACGCAACGAACGTGGCCGAGTATTACAAGGGCGTTGGCGAGAAGGTGAAGATCGAGGTGGTCACGTTCGGCCCGGGCCTGCACATGCTCCGCGAGGATACCTCGCCGGTGAAGGCCCGCATCGAGGAAATGGCCCTCAGTTCGCCCGAGGTATCGTTCAAGGCCTGCGGCAACACCCAGGAGAAGATGCAGAAGGCCGAGAACAAGTCGATCCCGATCATCAAGCAGGCGGAAGTCGTGAAGTCCGGCGTCGTACGCGTGATGGAACTGCAGGAGAAGGGATGGGCCTACGTGAAGCCGTAGGCTGGAGGGCGGCCAGCCTGCCATCAATCCCTTGCGCGGGTGTGGACCGGCGGGCGCGGAAATGAGCGCGCATCCATCCGCTCGCGGGACAGGGCTGTCGGCCGCGCGCAGCCAATCGCATTGACGTCGCGTATCCGCTACGCCAAGCTCCGGGAAAATCAAAAACAACTCCCGGGGAAACGCCATGCTCCGCGCCGAAGACAACAAATTCCTCACCGAATCGGGTGCCGGAACGGGAATGGGCGAATTGCTGCGCCGGTTCTGGATTCCGGTGCTGCTGTCGGAAGAGCTGCCGGAACCCGACAGCGACCCGAAGAAGATCGTGGTCATGGGCGAGGAGCTGCTAGCTTTCCGCGACTCGAGGGGCGTGGTTGGTGTCATCGATCAATACTGCCCGCACCGCGGCGCCAATCTCTGGCTCGGCCGCAACGAGGAATGCGGCATCCGCTGCGTCTATCATGGCTGGAAGTTCGACACCGACGGCCGCTGCGTCGACATGCCGACGTCGTATCCGGACCTGAATGCAAAAGACCTGATCCGCATCAAGTCCTACCCGGTGCGCGAATGGGGCGAGATGATCTGGGCCTATATGGGCCCCGCCGAGGTGATGCCGGAATTGCCGGCGCTGGAGATGGCGCTGCTGCCGGCCTCGCATCGCTTCGTCACCAAGAAGTGGCAGGACTGCAATTGGGTGCAGGCGGTGGAGGGCTCGATCGACACCGCGCATTTCACCTTCGCGCATCTCTCCTTCGAGAAGGAGGAGAACGAGATCCTCGACATCAAGAAGCATTTCGTCAACCCGCTGACCCGGGTCGCGACCGATCACATGCGCTGGATCGCCGAGGATCCGCGCCCCGTCATCAAGATCAATCCGCATGAGGCGGGGCTCACCGTCGCGGGCGGGCGGCTCACCGGCAGCGACAACATCTACTGGCGCATCGCACAGTTCCTGATGCCGTTCCACAGCTACGCGCCGAGCTCGATGCCGGGCGAGAACATGTTCGGCCAGACCTTCGTGCCGGTGACCGACACCAATTGCTGGATCTACACCTATGCCTGGAATCCGCATCGGCCGCTGACCGATGCCGAGCGGGAGGGCTACGCCAACGGCAACGGCGTGATGGCGGTGGTCGACGAGAACTACGTGCCGCTGCGCAACAAGGCCAACGACTATCTGATCGACCGCAAGCTACAGCGGACCAAGAGCTACACCGGGATCAAGGGCGTCTCCGAGCAGGACGCCGCGGTGCAGGACAGCCAGGGCCCGATCGCCGACCGCACCCGCGAGCATCTCGGCCCGACCGATCTCGGCATCATGCATTTCCGCAAGCTGGTGATGGAGGCGGCCCGCGCGCTGCAAAGCGGCGAGGCGCCGCCGCACGCCAGGCACCAGGATCGCTACACCGTGCGCTCCGGCGCCTGCGTCACCAGCAAGACCAAGGATCTCACCGCCGTGATGATCGAGCGGTTCGGCGATCCCACGGGCTTCGTCGGCGGTCCCGGCCAGAACGCCGCGGCGGAGTGATTACCCGCCGTCGTCCCGGCCTTCGCCGGGACGACGTGTGGAGATATCCCGCGCTACAACGGAATCCTCCGATACTCGCGGTTGGAGAGGCTCGCCTCCTCCAGATCCAGGTCGCGCTCGATGCGCCGCCTCGTCTCGTCGGTGATCTTGCCGTCGCGCAGCAGCATGTGGATGAACTTGCGTTCGGAGGAGATCAGCTCCCGCGTCAGCGCAGTGCCGGTGGCGGAGACGTCGTGCCTGTCGGGATCGAGCGTGTCGGGCAGCTGGTTGATGCGGATCTCGTGACGCGAGCGCAGCAGCTTGATGACCTCGTCGGAGAGCTCGCGGTCGTCGGTGATGGCATCGAGCGATTTCAGCGCCGCGTTCAGCGCCTCGCGCCGCGCCTCGATTTCCTGCTCGTGCTCGGCGATGTGCTCGCTGCGTCCGTCCCGGGCGAGGCCGAGCCAGCGCACGACCGGCGGCAGCCCGAGACCGAGCCCGACCAGCGTCACGAAGATCACACCGAAGGCGACGAACAGGATCAGGTCGCGGTACGGGAAGGCGTCGCCGCTCGGGAGCGTCAGCGGCAGCGCCAGCGCCGCGGCGAGCGAGACCGCGCCGCGCACGCCGGTGAAAGCGACCACGAACACTGCCCGCCATGACGGCAGCGGATCGCGCTCGCGCACGCGGGCGCTGATCAAGCGCGGCAGATAGGTGCCGGGAAACACCCAGAGGAAACGCGCGACGATCACGATGACGGCGACCAGCACGGTGGCGGTCAGGATGTCGTGCAGCGGGAACGACTTCGACTTCTCGTACAACGAGCGCATCTGGAAGCCGGTCAGGAGGAACAGCAGGCCCTCGATCAGATAGATGACCAAATCCCAGAAGAAGATGCCCTGCAGGCGCGTTGCGGCCGAGATCAGCAGCGGCCCGTTCCAGCTCATATAGAGGCCGCAGGCGACGGTCGAGATCACGCCGCTGCCGCCGAAATGCTCGGGGATCCAGTAGGCGAGATAGGGCGTGATCAGCGACAGGGTGATCTCGACCTGCGGATCCCTGGCGCGGCGGCGGGCGCGCAGGCTGAGCCAGCCGACCGCGGTGCCGAACGCGATCTCGCCGGCCACGATGACGAAGAACGTGCCGGTCGCCTTCGGCAGCGAGAACAGCCCGGTGGTGATGGCGGCGAGCGCGAAGCGGTAGAGGATCAGCGCGGTCGCGTCATTGGCGAGCCCTTCACCTTCGAGCACCACCAGAATGCGGCGGGGCATGCCGAGCTTGCGCGCGATCGCCAGCGGCGCGACCACGTCCGGCGGCGCGACGATCGCCCCGAGCAGGAAGCCGATGCTCCAGGGCAGCCCGATCAGGTAGTGGGTCGCGGCCGCGACCATGAAGGCGGTGAAGATCACGCAGCCGACCGAGAGCAGGATGATCGGCCGCAGATTGGCCTTGAACTCGCGCCAGCTCATCGCGACGCTCGCCGAATAGATCAGCGGCGGCAGCACCACCAGCAGCACGAGCTCGGGCGGTAGTTCCAGCGACGGCATACCCGGCACGAAGGCGAGCACGATGCCGACCAGCAGCAGCAGGATCGCCGGCGCAATATCGGTCCGCCGCGCAACCAGGGCGGTTCCCGCCAGCACGCCGAGCAAAGTAAGAAAGATCTGAAATTTGGCTTCCATAATGGGCTCAATTCGCCCGGAAACCCCCGCCAGTCAATGCGGTCCGGCCGGAGCCGGACCGCCGGGGCGTTGTCACAAAGCCGTCGCAGGGATGCGGCGGGCTGCCCGGTCAGTCCCGCACGTCGTAGCGGTACGACTTCGAGACGATCTGCCAGCCGTCGGCGAGCTTCATCGCCACCAGATAGTCGGTGAAATAGCGCGGCGGCAGCTGGCAGCGCACCTTGATGAAGGCGGTGTTGTCGTCGGAGCGGTCGATAGTGACGATGAAGTCCTCCCGCGGCTTGCCCTCGGCCTTCGCCGACGGCCGCTTGCGCACCAAAGCGAGCCAGTCCGGCACGCTGAGGACCTTCAGTTCGCCCTTGTCCACCCAGCGCAGGTCGGCACTGGGATGAAAGGCGGTCGCGAGCTTGTCGGCATTGCTCTCGTAGAGGCCGTCGAAATAGGTCTGCACGACGCTTTCGACGCTGGATCGTTCCTGACTCATTGGTTAGTCCTCCCGGCAGGATTTGAACTACTAGAGCGTTTTCGAGCGAAGTGTGTACCGGTTCGCGTGAAGAAAACGCGTCAAAACGAGAATCTAGAGCCGCCGTTCGATTCAATCGGAACGGAAAGGGCTCTAGGATTTAGCCATGAACCGCCGGATTGCGCCATGGCCGGCGACAAAATTCCGCGTGAGGGGTGAGCTGTGACCGTATCTGGAAATTCGGACGAAACGATCCTGACCGGCGAATGCTTCTGCCGCGACGTGCGCTACGAGGTGGCCGACGCGTTCACCTATGCGCTGAATTGTCACTGCTCGAACTGCCGGCGCACCACCGGATCGGCGTTCAAGCCGTTCGCGGGAATCGTGCGCGAAAAATTCAACGTCACCAGCGGCGCCGATGGTCTCTTGATCTACGGCGATGAGCTCACCCACGACGCGCATTGCGGCCGCTGCGGGTCGCTGCTCTATTCGCAGGTCCGTAACGGCGCCTACGTCCATGTCACGATGGGCACGCTGCGCGATGCGCCGACGATCCGGCCTACCGCGCATATCTTCGTCGGCTCCAAGGCGCCCTGGTACGAGATACTGGACGACCTGCCGCAATATCAGGAGCACGTCACGCAAGGCGGGGAATAAATCCGCTCAAGGCAAGTTCTTGCCCTGAGTTGGGTCCGATTGCGCCGCCACGGTCTCGGACGGTCCCAGCGAGAAGGCGAGCACGACGTCGTCGGCGCGCTGCTTGAACTCCTTGCCGACCGCAGCGCGCGCGGCGTCGGCGAGTTCATGCAATGGCTTGTCCTGCAGCAGGCTGGGGAAGGTGACGGTTACCGACGTGAGCCGGCCATTGTGCCAGTTGAATCCGACTGCTGGTTTGACCCCGACCATCGCAACCAGATCGTTCTCCACGGCCTTGGCGTGCTTGAAGCCATCGAACACGGCGTCGACCAGGCCGCAGCCCGCGGCGCAGCCGGCCAGCAGCGCGACGGCGAGGAGGGTTCTGGCCATGCTGCGGACCTTGCCGGCCCTGGCGGATGGAACCGCCGCGCTTGTGCCCTGCATCATGTCCTCCGTGGTTCTGTTCTTGTTGGCTCGATCGTGCACGAAATCGCGCGACCAGCCAAATCCGAACCGGCGGTCGGTTTCGCCGACTAATGGTCAGGATGGCATGGTCCATGCCGCCGCGGACCGTGAGGCGCCTCACAAGGCATCCCGCTTGCTTCTGCTAAACGGACCTGCATGCTAGAGCGTTTTCGAGCGAAGTGGGTGCCGGTTCGCGTGAAGGAAACGCGTCAAACAAGAAACTAGAGCCTCGTTCCGATTCAATCGGATCGGCGCTCCAGGAAACGGCCAGAGTGTCGCAAATGAACGGGTCCGGGTTCTCGAAATTGAATCGATTGCTGCTCGCCGTCGCGGCCTTGCTGCTGATCGTCTGCCAGCCCGCCTTCGCCGAGAAGCGCGTGGCGCTGGTGCTTGGCAATTCGGCCTATCGCAACACCGCGGCGCTGGCCAACCCGGTCAACGATGCCTCGGTGATGGCCGCGACGCTGAAGAATGCCGGCTTCGACGTGGTCGACTTCCGCAAGGACCTCCCGGCCGTCGAAACCCGCCGCGCGCTGCGCGAATTCGCCGACCTCGCCCGCGATGCCGATATCGCGCTGGTCTACTACGCCGGCCACGGCATCGAGGTCGACGGCGCCAATTACCTGATCCCGGTCGATGCCAGGCTGGAGCGCGACACCGACGTCTATGACGAGGCGTTCTCGCTCGACCGCATCCTGGTCGCGATCGAGCCGGCCCGAAAGCTGCGGCTGGTGATCCTCGATGCCTGCCGCGACAATCCGTTTGCCAAGACCATGAAGCGGACGCTGGCGACCCGGGCGATCGGGCAGGGGCTCGCCAAGGTCGAGCCGACCAGTCCGAACGTGCTGATCGCCTATTCCGCGAAGGCCGGCTCGACTGCGGCCGACGGCGACGGCAAGAACAGCCCGTTCACGATCGCGCTGTCCAAGTTCCTGCCGACCCCCGGTCTCGATGTGCGCCGCGCCTTCGGCTACGTCCGCGACGAGGTGCTGAAGACCACCAACAATCGCCAGGAGCCGTTCGTCTATGGCTCGCTCGGCGGCGAGGACGTGCCGCTGGTGCCGGCACCGGCCAGGCCGGCGCCGGCCGCCGCTGCTGCCGCGCCCGCAGCCCCGGCACCGACGCCGCAGTCGGAGGCCCGTCGCGATTACGAGCTGGCGCTGCAGATCGGCAACAAGAGCGCGATGAACGCCTTCCTCGCCCAATATCCGAGCGGCTATTACGCCAACCTTGCGAGGTTGCAGCTGGAGAAGTTCACCGCCGAGGACGCGCGGGTGGCGGCCACCGAGAAGGCGCGTCTCGCCGAGCAGGAGCGCGCTCGGCTCGCCGCCGAGGGCGCGCAGAAGGCGCAGCAGGCCAAGGCCGAGGCCGACGCGAAGGCTGCCGAAGCGGCGCGTCTTGCCGCGGAGCGGGCCAAGCAGGTCGCGCAGGAGCAGGCCGCGGCCGCCGAGCAGAAGCGCCAGGCGGATGCCGCGCTTGCCGATCGCGCCGCGACCAACAAGCCGGCGACCGATCAAGCGGCAACGCAGGCTGCGTCTGCGCCGCCAGCTCCGCCGGCGGCTCCCGAGAAGACCACGACCGTGGCCGCATTGGCTACCGGGCCGCCCGAGGTGGACGTGGTCAAATCGGTGCAGACCGAACTGCGCCGCGTCGGCTGCCTGACCGGCGCCGTCGATGGCGACTGGAACGCCGCCTCGCAGCGCTCGCTGACCTTGTTCAACCGCTATGCCGGCACCAAGCTCGACATCAAGACCGCGAACGTCGACGCCCTCGATGCCGTCAGGCTGAAGCAGTCCCGTGTCTGTCCGCTGGCCTGCGAGCATGGCTACAAGGCCGACGGCGATCGCTGCACGCGGATCGTGTGCGCCGAGGGCTCGTTCCTCAACGACGACAATGAATGCGAGAAGCGGCGCGAGCGGAAGCCGGTTGCCAAGCGCGACAGCGACGAGCGCCCCTCGCGCCGTGACCGCGAACGCGCCTTCCACCCGCAGCGCGAGCCACAGGTTCCGTCCGCGGAAGTTCCGCGCCCGCAGGGCCGTGCCAGGGCGGAGGGCGGCGGCAGCGGTCAGATCATGTGCGATGCCTATCTGTGCCGTCCGGTCAGGCGCGGCTGCCATCTCGAGTACCGCGGCGGCGGCGGCCCCGGCGGTAACACCGGCAATGTCGAGGTCTGTAACTAGCGAGGCAGCTGCTGCCTCAGCCGCCGGCCCGGGCCTCGCAGAACGCTTCCACCGCGTCGTTCACCGAAGCGGTGATCAAATCACGCCGCTCCGGTGAGTTCATTTGCAGCTCCTCGTCGCGGTTGATGATCGAGCCCGCTTCGAACAAGACGGAAGGCATCTTGGTTTCCTTGAGCACAATGAGCTGATCATATCGGTAGATCCCGAGCTCGGCGTCCACCAATTCGTGCTGGTACTTGCCCATGATCAGTTCCGTGTACTGGCGAGCATACTGCAAACCGCGGACCTTCAGCCGTTTCCCGAGGAGCGTCGCGAACAGCACGCTCGCATCGTAATGCGGATTATCACGGGAAACGAACAGCGAGTAGCCGCTGAATCGATCGCTGAAATGACTTGGCGTTCCTTCGAACTCCCAATCTTCAAGCAGCTGGTCTGGCACGGAATCGTGGTGGATCGAAAGGAACAGATCTGCTGGGAGCTCGTTTGCCTCGGCCGCCCGCTTGAACAGGCTTGGCCTTGCCTCACCTTCGGTCACGAGCAACACGCTGCCGGTAAAGCCATCGGATGCCAGTCGTCTTTGAATCTCCTGACCCAGTCGAAGGTTGAAGCTGTACTCGGTGACGTTGCGAGCACTCAGCGCGCCCGGCGCCTGGACCGTATGTCCGACGTCCACGACGACGCGAAAACGGGAGCGATCGCACTGCGCGGCGCCGCGAGCTCCCATCGATGACGCGCCGACGGGAAGAGCCATCATGAGCACGAACGCCAGGACCGAAATCGGCCCGAGAAACAAACAGCAAAGCGCCTTCGATGCGTTCGCGCACGGCACGTAGCTGACGCAGGCCACGTGAAGGCGTGACGTCAGGTGCCACCTCTCAAAGGCCCCCACACTCCGACAATTGGGCGCAGAGCCGCTGTTGATCCAGATCAGCTGATCTTCCCTCCATCGACCGATGCGAGCATTTGATATTACCCCATATTTCAACTACAACTAGAGGATTTTCAGGTCTGCTAGTCCGCCCGAGCGGGTTCGGCGCAAAAATAATTCGTGTCGATTGAGGCCAGCAATGCGTGAGATTTTCATAAATTATCGACGCATCGATACCATGGATGCCGGCGGCCATTTGTACGGGGATCTTACCCGAATGTTCGGTAAGGACGCCGTGTTCATGGACTTGAGGGGGGACAGCATCCCTTGGGGAGAAGATTGGGATAAGGCGCTAAGCGACGGGCTGGAGAATTGCGAAGCCCTGGTGGCGCTGATCGGACCGCGATGGTCCACCTGCGAACGATCGCCCGGCCTACGATCGCTCGATGCTCCCGATGATTGGGTTCGCAGCGAAATCGCCACGGCACAGAGACGGTCGAAGAAGATTTTCCCAGTGCTGATCGGAAGGGATAAGCCGCCGCTGCAGAACGAGCTGCCTGCTGAGCTCAGGGAGCTGGGTTTTCATAATATCCAAGCCTACCAGATCTCGGAAATCCACTGGGAGGCCGATACAGAGCGGCTGGTGGAGGCCTTGAAGCGAAATCCCAAGCTCAAGCAATCCAATGATCTCGCGACCGGCGAGATAGGTATTCGGCAGCTCGAGAAATTGATCCGCCGGAACGCGCAAGTCGCCGACGCGGTCAGCCGCTCGCGGGTCGTGATCGAGACCGCCGATCGGGGGGTCGACGAGATCAGATTGCTCAAGAACGTCCATGACGCGTTGCATGAGATCGAGTCGAAATCTCTCATTCCCATTCGCAGCGAGTTGCAGGTGCTGGTGTCGGGCCTTGATTCGGCGGAAACGGTCTCAGTCCGGGCGCTTGCCAGCGCCCAACGGAAATTCAGGCAGCAGGAACGCGATATACAGGCGTCGCAGCGCCAGTTGGCCGAAATCATTCCGAGCCTGAGCGGGCTGCTGGGCATCGAACTGCCCGAGCGTCTGCAGGCAGCAGCCCTCGCATTCGATAACGTGACCAGCACGCAAGCCACGGCGGACTTCGACCATCTCGTTGGCGAGCTGGAAGGGTTGGGAGGCGCGATACCGGCGCGGTTGAACGACGAGATCGAACGGGCAATGCGGCAACTGGAACTGCATGAGTTGCGGAATCTGATGACTGCCGTGGTGCGCCTGCTGGATCCAGCCGCCGCCGCGAACCGCGAACTCAAACCCATGTTCGCCGGTATCGACGCGCTGAACGACTTGCGCGGGAGCTTGGCATCGCGTGTACGGGACCACGGTCTATTGCAGGGCCTCGACAACAAGCTGCGCAGCATGTTCGGCGGCCAATACAGGATCGGCACATGGGACAATGCGAATCGTGCCGGTCTGACTGCAAACTGGAAATCCATCCAGAGGATGCGCGAACGCTTCACGGCGCCATTCTCACCCGTTTTCGAGAACCGTCGGCAGGATCTGGAGGAGCTCGAGACCGGCATTGGAACCGCAATCGCAGCGGGCGACAAAGCCGGCATCGTGTTGGGGCTGCTCAACGACTATGCCAATGAGGTCGGCGAGCTCTTTCGAGAGGTGGACGGTGACCTCAAGAGATTTTGTGCCGAGTTGCGTGAGACGACGCTGCCGTTGAAGGCGATTCTTCAGCAAATTGAGCCGGAGCCCCAAAATGTCTGACTCTCCGGTTGCCACAGTGCAGCCGGCGCCATTCGACGCCGCCGCCGAGATGCGCCGCGTGAATTCAGACCTGCTGCAGGACATGGACCGGCGGCTGGGCAACGACAGCAGTCCGGAAAGCGAGATTGCTGCCTTGGGGGCGCTTGAATCGAACATCCGCTGCTTCCTCGACCGTGGTGCGATGACCGGAGCCCTTGTCGAGGACATCAAGGAGCGGACGGCCTGCCAGGTCTTGCTCGACTACTGGTCTTCCACGTTGTCGCATGCTGGGATTCGTGCCCCTCGGCCGCGCCTTGCCTCATTCGATGCCGAGCGCCTGCCTGATCTCGGTGACGACAAGTGCCCCTACGTAGGGCTGGAATCGTTCCGCAGCAGCGCTTTCTTCTTTGGCCGCGAAACAGCCGTCGCCAATTTGCTGCAGCGCTTGGACGAGGTGCCGCTGGTCGTGGTCGAGGGCGCGTCGGGAAGCGGTAAGTCGTCGCTCGTGATGGGCGGCGCGTTGCCGATGCTTCGGACTGTCGACGGCGCGCCGAAATTTCGAGTGGTTGGACCATTCGTGCCCGGCAATGCGATGCTCGAAAATCTGGTGGATGCGCTTAATGCGGCGATTCCCGATGCCGGGTTCGATCGTAGTGCCGAAGCCAAGGCGCTGCACGACAATCCGGCGCGCTTGCCCGAGATGCTGGGCGCGGCGGCCGCAGCGCCGGTCCTGCTGGTCGTCGACCAGTTCGAAGAGGCATTCACGCTGTGCGACGATCGCGATTGCGCCGCAATGGCGGCCGCCATTGATGCACTACTGCAATCGAACCCGGCCAACCGTGTCATCCTCACGTTGCGCGAGGAATTCGCCAACGAAATCGACAAGCTCGAATTGCTGCGCCCGTACGTCGCCCGGCACGCGCGCTTTTCGATGAAGGAATGGCCGATGGTGTATGAAGGGCTCAGGGCGGCCGTCGAGCGACCGGCTGCCCTCGTCAACCTGCATCTGGCGCCGGGCATTGTCGACGACATGATCAAGAGCGTTCTCGGTCAGGATACCGCACTCCCGCTTTTGCAGTTTGCCCTGATGTCGCTGTGGAAGCGGCGGGACCACAATCGCATCACGCGCGAGGCCTATGAGCGGGTCGGCAGCCCGTTGGTTGCGCTCGGGCGTTACGCCGAGGACTTCTACAATGGATTGTCACCGGAAAACCGGGAGGAGGCGGAGCGGATCCTGCTCGAGCTCGTGCGCATCGACCGGATGATGGAAGCCTATCGCGAGCCGCGGATGCGGAGCGCTTTGCTTGAAACCGGAAATCCGCGTACTCCCGGAATGCTCGAGCTGCTCGCGCGCGAGGACTTCCTGCGTATCACCCCAACGGCCGACGGTGATGCGACGGTTGAAGTCAAGCACGAGGCTCTGTTGCGCAACTGGTCCCGCTATGTCGGATGGATCGGCAACAAGCGGGAGGCCGTGCGGCAGCGGTTGGCGCTGACCGAGGCCGCACGACGCTGGGATGCGCACGGCCGTAGCCCCTCTACAGACTTGTTGAGTCCCTGGCAGTTGCACGATGCGTTGCGGCTGACCGGCCTGGACCAACTCGAGCGGGATTATGTGCAAGCCAGCAGGGACCACGTCGATGCCGACCAGCTCGCCCGTGACCGGGAAAAACAGTTCAATTACTTCCTTATGACATGTGCGGCCGTCGCAGTGGTCGTACTCCTGGGCAGCGCTCTCTGGGTCATGTCGGCGCGCGCGGATCGCGATCGCTCCGAGGTGTTGGCGGATTTTGCGCGCGCTACCGAAGCGTCATATGGCGGCCAGATCAACCGTGCACTCATCGTGTCGCTGCAGGCCGGGATCAAGGTGGCAGCCTTGCCGGACAATATCGGGGGCGAACTGCGCCCGCAGTTGCGCGAGGTCTTGCTGTCGACGCTTCTGAACGCGGCCAATCTGAAACGGCTGTTCGTCGAGGATGGCGCGGTCTTCAATGCGGTCGCTTTCCATCCCACGCGGTCCGATCAGCTGCTTGCCTTCGGGGGGAGCGACGGCCGGCTCTATTTGGCAGGTTCGGCAGATGGCGCAGGATCGTCCCCGCAATCGCTCAAGCCCTGCACCGACGATCAGGGAGTCTCGGCCCTGGCGTTCGAACCTCACGGACGCTTCCTTGTGATCGGATGCCGCAGCGGCGAGCTGTCGGTGTGGTCGGCTGATGATTGGCATCGGATCGGCAGCACCACGGCGTCGCCTGGCTTGATCAGGAGCATCAGCATCCGGAGAGACGGTCGTCTCGTCGCAGCTAGCGGAGGAAAAGAGCGTGTCGCGTTAGTTCAGCTCGATGAACGGGGCGACCCGTCCACCCAGCCCGTCAAGTGGAGCGGGGGAGCTAAAGCTTCCGCAACTGTCCAAAGCGTGGCATTCTCACCCGTCGATGACACGCTCCTTGCCGGTGATGGCGACGGCAACGTGCTGAGCTGCACAACGGCTCCCGGGCAGTCCTGGGATTGCACTCCCCTGACAGGCTATACGCGCACGGAAAACGACGCGATCTTGACATTGACCCATTCGCCGGACGGCAAGCAGATCGCTATCGGTCACTATTGGCGCGGCGTCGTCGATGTATTGGACACGAAATCCTCTCCCCCCAGCCGCAGGACGATCCACCATCAGAGCCCTTCCGCGGTGTACAGCCTGGCCTTCTTTGAAGGCTGCGGGACTTGGCAACTCGCGATTGGTTCGAGTAGCGGCTTGGAATACAGCCCCGTCGCTGCCAGCTCGAACGAATCCGAGCCGCCCGAATTCTGCGCAAAGGCCAGATGGGCCCATATTGGCGACCAGACCTACGGTCTTGCGGTCGACAGCCGCAGCGGTCTGCTGGCTGCGGCGACGCTCGGTGGCTATGTCGCGGTTCTGGATCCTGCAGGCAAACAGGACTCTCTGCGTGTCCGCATACCCTCGGCCACCCGCAGGCCGATACGTGGTGCACTTCTTGCCGAGGAGGGCGGGACCGCCTGGATCGCGCTGAAGAGCGCGCCAACTGACGCCGAACAATCCGGTGTTGCAATTTTTGAGCTCGGAGAGGGGCACGGAAAGAAAATCGTTGAGTTCGCCGCCGGGAAAGGAGAGGTTCAGCGGTTCTCGGCCAGTATGCACACTCGGCGCCTTGCCACGATCGGCTGCACACGATCACAGCCCCCCAAGGACTGTTTGCAGGATGATCCCTATGAGGTCACGATCTGGCAATTCCGGAATCTCATGAGTGCGCCGCCCGAGCGTATTGTGTCACTCGGCAGTTCCGACTTCATCACTCCCGACTTTAGGGGCAAGGCACCTCAGCGGGCTGTGTTGAGCCCGGACGGACAGTGGCTTGCGATTTCGTTCCAGAACGGTTCGGGGCCGTCTGAAACGCATCAAGGTTCGTTTCAGCCCATATTCCTTCTGAGGCTCGACAATCCCGCCAGAGGAAAGTGGATCAGCTCCGATCTGCAACGTGTCAGGGAGATTGCGTTCAGTGAGGACGGCAGGACGTTCGCGGCGGGAGGCGCGACCGGCGATTCCGAAGGAGGCGTCGATCAGATCCGGCTATGGTCCGTGGACAGATCTGGGTTCACGCCAAAGAAGTGGGCGTTGCCGCTTACGCCCTTCTCTCGACGTGTACAGGACATCGCCTTTGCGCATGACAAGAAGAGCCATCAGATATTGCTCATCGGCGGGCAATTCGGGACGATCACCCGGTGGGATCTCGGCCCCGAGACCGCAGGCGAGGTCCGAGTTGACACGCATGGGGCCTCGTTCATTTCGTTCAGCCGAAATGAATCGCTGTTCGCCATCGCCTCTTCACAGGGGGTTGTCCGTCTGTGGGGCGGAGCGCGCTGGCCGCCATTCGAGCTTACACCACAGGGAGACGACACGGGAACGCCGGGGTTCCTGGCCTTTGCGGCGAACGGCACGCGGCTCATATCGGCCGCCGACCAGATCGATTTCTGGGATCTCGACCCGGCCTCACTTCAGCGTAAGGCCTGTGCCTTGCTTCGCAAGGTGGGCTCGAACGAGGTTGATCGGGAAACGCCGTGGTGGAGAAACCAGCAATGCCCGGATGCTCAGGCGCTTTACCCGCGCTCCATTCTCGCTCGCGTTGAGGACTTTCTCCGAAGGGCGTGGGCTTGGACGCCGTTCGGGGCTGGAACAAACTAGATTGCGATCTGGCCGTGGCCCTCGTCTTGTCTGCCTTACGGTTCTCGGTCCAGGCTAGATTGCGCTGGCCGCAATATTCACCATCAGCGCCAGCAGCGCGGTGTTGAACACGAACGAGATGACGCCGTGCACGGTGGCGGTGCGGCGGATGATCTTGTCGGTGATGCCGACGTCGGAGACCTGCGCGGTCATGCCGATCACGAACGAGAAATAGACGAAATCCCAGTAGTCGGCGTCGACATGCTCATCGCCGCTCGGGAACTGCAATCCGCCGGGCGTCTTGCCGCGGTAGAACTCGTGGGCGTAGTGCAACGCGAAGGCGGTGTGGACCACGGCCCATGACAGCGTGATGGTGACGATTGCCACCGCAAGTCCCGCGTGGCTGCCCTTGGAGGCGCCGAGCTCGAACACGATGGCCAAGAGGCTCGCCAGCGCGCCGAACGCGGTCAACAGCAGGATCAGGAAACGGCCATCGTCCTGCAGGATGGCGCTGCGCTTGATATGGGCGACGCCACAGCGCAGCATCATCACATAGGCGAGCGCGAGATAGAGCGCAGCGAAGGCGTCCCAGCCGGCGAGCATGCGCGTGACGAGGCGCATCGAGTCCGGCGCCAGCATGGCAACGACGACGCCGACCACGATCGAAGCGAAGGTGCGCGGCCGGCCCACGACGACACGGGCCGGCATCGGCAGCTTGCGGAAACGAACAAGGCGGTCGTCGATCTCCTTGCTCATTTCGCGCGTACTTTCGGTTAGAGCATGATCCGGAAAAGTGGAGCCCGGTCTTCCGAAAAGATCATGCTCAGACAAGGAGATTAGATCATGATGCGATTCGCATCATGATCTAGTTCTTGCGCTCGGCGACGAAACGGGCGGCCGCGCGCAGCACGTCGCCCCTGTCGCCGAACACCGACAGCGCGGCGTCGGCGCGCGCCAGCAGGTCGCGCACGCGCTGCTTGGCGCCGTCGATGCCGAGCTGGGTGACGAATGTGGTCTTGCCGAGCACGGCATCGGCGCCTGCCGGCTTGCCGAGTGCGGCGGCGTCGCCCTCGACGTCGAGCAGATCGTCGGCGATCTGGAAGGCTTCGCCGAGCGCTTTGCCGTAATCGTCGAGCGCCTGGTATTCCTTCTGCGAGGCCTGGCCGAGGATCGCGCCGGCGATGCAGCCGAAGCGGAGCAGCGCGCCGGTCTTCATCTGCTGCACGCGCGCGACGTCGACCGGCTCGCGGTCGCCGAAGCGGCCTTCGCCGGCGAGGTCGAGGATCTGGCCGCCGGCCATGCCGCCGATGCCCGAGGCGCGCGCCAGCGCGCGGGTCAAGAGCAGGCGCACCTGGGCGTCCTTGTGGATCGCATCGCGGGTGATGATGTCGAAGGCGATCGTCAGCAGCGCGTCGCCGGCGAGGATCGCGGTGGCGTCGTCATAGGCCTTGTGCAGGGTCGGGCGGCCGCGGCGCAGATCGGAATTGTCCATCGCCGGCAGATCGTCGTGGATCAGCGAGTAGCAGTGGATGCATTCAAGCGCTGCGCCCACCAGCAGCGCGGAGTCGCGCGGGATGCCGAATACCGCAGCGCTCTCGACCGCGAGGAACGGCCGCAGCCGCTTGCCGCCGCCGAGGCTCGAATAGCGCATGGCCTCGATCAGCCGCTTCGGGCGCACGATCTCGTCGCTCTCGGGCGCATCGGACAACAGTTTCGCGAGCAGGGCTTCGGTATCCTCCGCGGTCTGGTCCAGCCGCTTGGAAAACTCTGCAGTACCGGTCGTCATTAAGAATTGCTCCAGATCGATTTTCGGCCGGACAATCGTTGATGGGATCGGCTTCGTCAATTCCCGCCCTGCGACGGATTGCGCCTTAAAAGTGCTGGAAAAACCGTGAATTATCCCCCAGACGTCTGATGGCGCCGGCCGTATTCTGGCGGGCGGGTCCCAAATCCTCCCTGGAAAGGTCCTCCCCGGAACCCTCGCTTTGCGCATTGTCCGGATTTTATTGCTGCTTTTGCTGGCGCTGCTGTTGCTGCCCTATCTGGTGACGCCGTTCTATCGCAGCGGTCAGCCAGTTTCGGCCCTGATGGCGTGGCGCACCCTGCGCGGGGCCCCGGTCACGCGGCACTGGATCGATTTCGGCGCCATGTCGCCCTATGTGCCGCGGTCCGTGGTCGGCTCGGAGGACGCTCATTTCTGCAAGCACCGCGGCGTCGATTGGGGCGCGCTGCGCGAGGCGCTCGACGACGCAGAGGATGGCGAGGCGGCCCGCGGCGGCTCGACCATCACCCAGCAGGTGGCCAAGAACCTGTTCCTGTGGCCCGGTCGCAGCGTGATCCGCAAGGGGCTGGAACTGCCGCTGGCGCTCTGGATCGATTTCGTGCTGCCGAAGCAGCGGATCCTGGAAATCTACCTCAACATCGCGGAAATGGGCCCATCCGGGCAATTCGGCGCCGAAGCCGGTGCCCAATATGCCTTCGGCCGGTCCGCAGCTGAGCTGTCACCGCGGGAGGCGGCGCTTTTGGCGGCGATTCTGCCGAATCCGGTCAAAAGGAGTGCCCGGAACCCGGGGCCGGGGGTTCGCAGGCTGTCCGGCACGTACATGGCCCGGGCCAACTCCGTGACGCGCTGCTGGCGCGAAAGTCGCGGCTCTTGAGCGCGATTTCGGGCGGATTTTGCTGTCTCCGGGCCTAGATTTACGCGGGCCCTTCCTCTATAAGCGCGGCCTTACCGGCATCGCAGCTTGCGCTTCGAAGCGCTGAGCCCGTCCGCATTTCGGACGATGCCTCCGCAACACCCTAGAGGACACCGTCATGGCCGTTCCCAGAAGAAAAACCTCGCCGTCGCGCCGTGGCATGCGCCGTTCGGCCGATGCGATCAAGACCCCGACCTATGTCGAGGACAAGGACTCCGGCGAACTGCGCCGTCCGCACCACCTCGACCTGAAGACCGGCATGTATAAGGGCCGCCAGGTCCTGAAGGCCAAGAAAGAATCCTGATCGGACCTTCGGCTGCCGCGCCGCTGGCGGGAGCATGATCCGGAAAGGTTTTCCCTCGCGACAAACGCCAAAGGCGTTTGCGCGGAGATCACGCTCTAGTCAGAACGGCGCTGCGCCCGAATTCGGCCAACGAGTGCGGTCAAGACGGGCGCGTCCGCGGCGAGGCCAATGCCATCGCCGCATTGCTGGTTCTCCCTGAAATAAGGCGCAAGCCCCGATGGTCGGTTTTCCGCTGCTGCTCGTTCCGCTCGCGGTCTACAACATCATCGCCTTCCTGATGCCCGGCGTGTCCTTCACGGACCCGCTGATCAGGCTGACATTGCTGTCGGGCGAAGTGTGGCAGATCACGCTCAGTGACATGCTGCTTGCCGCCGGCGTGCTGCTGTTGCTGCTCGAGGTCGTCAAGGGCGCGCGCCCCGGCGCGAAATATCTCACCGACCATCTGCTGTCGCTGATCGTGTTCGGCGCGGCCGCCGCCGAATTCGTGCTCTGGCCGAAATTCGGCAACTCGACCTATTGCCTGCTCACGCTGCTGGCGCTGGTGGATTTCATTTCCGGAATTGCGCTGCGCACCCGCCGCCGCACGATGGCCGCCGCTCCGGCGCCGAGCGTCAGCAAGGCTCAACCCGAGGCGCCGCAACCCGCACCCGCGCCGCGTGCTGAGCCCGCGCCCGTCGCCGCACCGGCGCCTGCGGCACCAGCGCCGGCCGCGCCGGTTCCACCGGCGACATCGGTCGCGGAATCGGTGCTGGCCGATCAATCCGCGCCCAAGCCCACCGTCGCCTCCCCGGATTTGCAGCCGGGCGGCCAGCCATCGTCGGACACGCCGCAACGCTAGCGCGTTTTCGGAGGGAGCCATGAGCGAACAAGCGCCCCTTCCGATCGCCGATTCGACGACAACGCAATCGATCTTCGACTGGCTCGAACGGTTCGCCGCCTGCGTCAGGGCGGTCGATTATGCTGCCGCCCGTCCGTTCTGGCATTCGGACATCATCTCGTTCGGCACCTACCAGGAACTCATCCACGGCCGCACGCGCTGGACCGAGATGCAGTGGGACAATGTCTGGCCCCGCACCGCGGATTTCGCCTTCGATCTTAAGCATACGCAGGTGCTGATCAGCGCCGACGGCGGCATGGCGACGGTGATCACGCCGTGGACCAGCACCGGCTTTCATCCGGACGGCAGCCGCTTCGACCGGCCGGGGCGGGCGACGATCATTCTGGCGCGTCAGGCCGACGGGGGCTGGCTCGGTATCCATTCGCACATGTCGCTGCGTCGCGGCGTGCCGCAGGACAGCCACGGCAACCGGCCCGTCAAGGCCCACTGACCTTCGAGACCATCTGCTAGATGATTTGCCTTGTGCGCCGCGCGACGCTGCGGCGTTCGTCGACATGCGGGCCGTAAGCGGTCTGCGCGTCGGCCAATGACCCACGCCGCAGCCCGCGCGTCTGCGGCTCGTGCGCGGCGGTTGCGATCAGGTGCGCCAGAAACGAAGGGTCGCCGTGGGGCAGCGGGATCTTGGGCGCCCAATGGGTGGTCGTGGCCAGCGGCACCAGCGCCGTGCCGGTCGCCCCGGCCGCATCTGTGAACTCGCCGTCCAGCACCTCTGATTGATCGATATCGAGCATCGCCTGCGACCCGTTGGAGCGTCATAGTTTGGGACGTCGCGTCCCTCTGCAACACCCTCATGGCAAGGGTCATGCCCGCCATCCCCAGTTCGTTCCGCGGCAGTCGAAAACGTGGTTTCCAGATTATTTATCAAGTTCTCCTAGCGTTGGATTCGCCGGAACCACTATCTTGAGAGCGTACAGAATCACCGGGTGCCGTCCCAAATCGAGACATGTTCGATGCTCCCTGTCCCGCCAGCTACCAGCATCCTCGCCTCGCTCGGCCAAGCGACATTCGCCTGGGACCTGGCGAGTGATGCGATTGCCTGGAGCGACAATGTGGCGGCGGTCTTCCCGGATATCCCCGCCGCTGCGCTCGCCAGCGGCACCGAGCTCGCAAAACTGATCGAGCCATCGCGCTCGGTCCGCATGGATGCGCTTGGCCAGTCCGCGCCGGTGCAGGGCGGCGAGGGCATTCCCTACCGGATCGAATATGGCGTGCGGGCCGTCACCTCGGCGCCGGTGATCTGGATCGAGGAGACCGGCTGCTGGTTTGCCGGCGCCGACGGCAGGCCGGCGCGCGTGCAGGGCGTCGTCCGCGTCAACAATGAACGGCACGCCCGCGACGAGCAGCTCTTGAAGCTGTCGCGGCACGATCCATTGACCAACGAGCTCAACCGCACCCATCTGGTCGCCTCGCTCGCCGAGAGCATCGAGGAGTGCGCGCGCTTCCGCACCTCCTGCGCCTTCATGCTGATCGGCATCGATCATCTGGCGCGGGTCAACGATGCCTTCGGCTTCGATGTCGCTGATGCCGTCATCGCCGAGGTGGCGAAACGAATCAGGGCCCGGCTGCGCAGCGGCGACATGCTCGGCCGCTTCTCCGGCAACAAGTTCGGCCTGATCCTGCGCAACTGCACCGTCGACGACACCAACGTGGCGGCGGAGCGCTTCCTCGCTGCGGTGCGCGACGAGGTGGTGCCGACCAAGTCCGGCCCGGTGTCGGTGACGGCATCGATCGGCGCCGTCACCATCCCGCGCCATGCCAAGTCGGCGGAGGAGGCGGTCAATCGCGCCCAGGAGACGCTGGAGACCGCCAAGAGCCGCCGCGCCGGATCGTTCGCGCTGTGGAAGCCGAATGTCGAGCGCGACGCCCAGCGCCGCGTCAATATCCGCGTCACCGACGAGATCGTCACCGCGCTGAACGAGCGGCGTATCGTGATCGGCTTCGAGCCGGTGGTCGATGCGCGCTCGCGGCAGCCTTCGTTCTACGAGTGCCTGGTCCGCATGGAGCAGGACGACGGCCGTGCGCTGCTCGCGCCGGACATCGTGCCGGTCGCCGAGCGGCTCGGCCTGATCCGGCTGGTCGATCACCGCGTGCTGGAGCTTGCGATCGCCGAGCTCGCTTCGGCCCCCGGCGTGCAGCTCAGCCTCAACATCTCGCCCGACACCACGATGGATCCGGACTGGTGGGCCACCATCGAATCCTTGATGCGGGCGCATCCCGGTGTCGGCGAGCGGCTGATCGTCGAAATCACCGAGACGGTCGCGATCCAGGATATCGACGACGTCCGCGGCTTCGTGACGCGGCTGAAGAATTTCGGCAGCCGGATCGCGATCGACGATTTCGGCGCCGGCTACACCTCGTTCCGCAATCTGCGCAAGCTCGGCGTCGATATTGTCAAAATCGACGGCGCCTTCGTGCAGAACATCGTGCGTTCGGCGGACGATCGCGCTTTCGTGCAGACGCTGATCGATCTCGCGCGGCGGCTCGAGATCAAGACCGTCGCCGAATGGGTGCAGGACGAGGAAGCCGCGGTGATGCTGCGCGAATGGGGTTGCGACTTCATCCAGGGCCGCCTGATCGGTCTCGCCTCGCCGGACCGGCCGTGGAATGTGCCGCCGGAGAACGCCGTTCCCGCGGCGGGGTGATTTGGATCGCCGTTAGAAAGACCGTCATCCTGAGGAGCCGCGTAGCGGCGTCTCGAAGGATGCACGGCCCGGCTGGTGGCCGTCGACCCTTCGAGACGCGCGCAATGCGCGCTCCTCAGGGTGACGGGGATTCAGAGCTGGACAGCCCGGCGACTGAGACGAGAAACCTACTCGTCTTTCATCAGCTATCGCCGCCCGCAAAAATGTCCTTGCGGATCACGGCGTGGACGCCCCAATTGCCGTCGACCACCTGGGTCACGCCGAAGTCGACGCCGAGCGAGATCAGCGAGATCGCTTCGTCCTCGGTCAGCTTCTTCGTCGTCATCAGGAATTTGCGCATCTTGCGGAAGGCATCGCGCAGCGCGAGGTCGACCGACGACTTCTTGTAGATCTCGGTCTGCGCGCCGGAGCCGAGCTCGCTGAGATAGTTGGCGAAGCTGAAGCCGTGCACCAGCCACTCGTCCTGGGTCTCCAGCATCGGATAGTCGAGCGCTTCCAGCGCGGTGCCGGCGAGGTCCGCCTTCTTGTGCAGGATGATCTGGAAGGTGCCGTTGAGCGAGCATTCGATCGCCGTGCCGCACAGTTCGGAATCGCCCTGCGAGGCATGGGAATCGCCGACCGAGAGCAGCCCGCCCTCCACCGCCACCGGGTAATACATCGTGGCGCCCTTGCCGATCCGCCAATTGTCGATGTTGCCGCCGGTGTAGCTCGGCGGGATCGAATCGACGAACTCGGCTTCCTTGGGCGCGAGCCCGATCACGCCGAAATGCGGGCGCACCGGGATGCGCACGTTCTTCAGGATGCCGTGGTTCTCCTTGACCGTCGAGTGATCGACCGGCACGCCCGGATAATCGATGGTCTTGTGGACCACGCCGGACGGATCGGTCTGCGGCGTCCAGGTGAAGTTGTAGACGGCGCGCGCCCAGTTGCGCTCGCCCGTTGCGTCGACCTCGTAGATGGTGACGACCTCGCGCGGCTTCGGCTCGGTGAGCAGATCCTTGTAGTGGAAGCCCCACGACGCCGCGGCGTTGCTGCCGAACGCCTTGCCGGAATATTTCGGATTGGCGCAGGGCCGCGGCGCCACGTCGATGATACGCAGCTCGAGCACGTCGCCTTCCTCGGCCCCGCGCACGAACACCGGCCCGGTGCAGATGTGCACGCCGAGGCCTTCGCCGGCGCCGCGTCCGAACAGCGAGGCATCCATCGGGCCGGCGCCGCGCCGGTTCACGCCTTTCTTCTCCTTGGTCCAGAGATAGACGCTCTCGACGCCGGGATCGCCCTTCACCATGCGCTCGGCATCGTCATTGGCGTGGTGCGTCAGCGCCTCGATGGTGATGAAGTCGCCGGAATTGATCTCGACGCGCGGCTTCAGCGACTTGCTGAAATAGCCCCAATGCACGGTGTCGGCATTGGCCGGCAGATGGTGATAGGCGCGCTGCGCCGGCTGATGCTTCTCGGCGGCGGCCGCCATCTTCGGCGTCACCAGCGAGATGCCGCCGGCGGTCATCGCCGCGGCGCCACCGGCCGCTGCGAAGCTCGAGCGCAGGAACGAGCGGCGTTCCCGGTCGAGCGTCTCCTTGAACTGACGATGATGCAATGCGAAGTCCGGGCAGTTCTTGTCGTCACCTGCGCACATCTCTGCTCTCCTCAAGCTCCTTGGGTCGAAGTGCGCATGAGAGTGCATTGCGCCGTGCCATCCCGACATGACCGGGCGCGCCCAATAATTTGTAGGCGCACTTGTGCTCCTCGCAGCGCGAAAGCATGTGCAAAGGCGTCAGAGCATCCGCGGCGGCCGCCTTCGCATCGCGGCATGGCCGCCATGGTCAAGAATTTGGACGCATTCGATCAAGTTGCACCGCGTTCGCGGGAGGTCGCGTGCCGCGCGAGGGCGACCACGAACGTTCATTGCACGAAGGCTGGGCAATCCGTGCCGCCGCAACACGCTTGCCGCCTCCCCGCAATCGGTGCACGCTGTCTTCACGGCTCCGTGACTTGAAGGTCGCGGTGCTCCGGCCAGGAGGGGTGATGGTCGCGACGACCTATCGGATTTCGGTCGATGCGATCCCGCGGCAAAACCGGCGGGAGGTCTGGCGCCAAGCGCTGGCAGGATTGCAGCTCGATTGCGAATTGCCGGAGGCCGGCCAATTCCAGTTCGGCGAGCTGACCGCAAAGCGCTCGACCAGCGGCGCGCAGCTTGCGCTGCTGCGTTCCACGGAGCAGCAGATCGTCTGCAATGGCCATGCAGCATCGCCGGGAATGCCGTCGCGGGTCGCCATCATCTTCCATGCCTACGGCCGCGGCAGCATTTCGTCCGGCCAACGCAGTTGCGAGTTCGCCGACAACGACGTCTCGGTGTGCGACCTGCAATCGCCCTGGCGCATGACCTTGCGCGAGGATTTCGAGATCCTGCTGCTCGAACTGCCGCGTGAGCGGCTGCTCGGACGGCTCGGACACAATCGCCTGCGTCTGCCGGCCGTGCTCGGTGCGACGATCGCGGCCGCGGCCGTGCGTCCGGTGATGCGGACGCTGGGCGGCAATTTCGCGATCCTGGACAAGGCCGATCTCGCCACCGCCGAAGTTGCAGTCACCGAACTCGTTGCCGGTGCATTGCTCGGCGAGACGCGGCTTGACCCCGAAGCGATGACGCAGGTGCAGGCCGGCCATTTGCGGCGGGTCGATGCCGCGATCGAGGCCCAGCTCGGCAATGCCAGCCTGACCATCGCCGACATCGCGCGGCAGGAGGGGCTGTCGCAACGCTATCTGCAACGGCTGTTCGAGCGGCAGAACACGACGTTCTCGGCCTATGTGCGTGAGCGGCGGCTGGAACGCTGCTGCAACGACCTGATCGATCCGAATTATGCCGACCAGCGCATCGCTGAAATCAGCTACCGCTGGGGCTTCACCGATCAGGCGCATTTCAGCCGCATGTTCAGCGCGACCTACGGCACCTCGCCGCGCGATTTCCGCAAGGCCGTCCCGCGTGAAGCCGAGGCCGAGCGTACGCGCGGCAGGCCACGGCTTGCGCGCGGCACCGCAACGGTGTTGCGGCTTGCGCCAAGTCTCGCGTCAGGCCCGGTGGTGCGCGAGACGATTGCGCAGCGAGAGCCGGTGCTGCCGGTCGAGCTACCCGCGGCGGCGCCCGAAGGGCGAGGCGCGTCACATCATCATCTCAAGGTGTCCAGGGAGACCGCCCATTGGGGCTATCTCAGCCGCGCCATCCCGCCGGTCATGAGCGTGCAGTCGGGCGCGCTGGTGACGATCGAGACGCTGACCCAGCACGCCTTCGATGACTACGAGCGCATGATCAAGGGCGACCCCGGCGCCGAGAGCGTGTTTCACTGGACCGCCGAGGGCAAGTCGGTCGAACGGCGCGGCGCGGGCCCTATGGACGGCTCGATCTTCGGCCGCGGCGCCGGCGAAGGTTTTGGCGTGCACATCTGCACCGGCCCGATCCATGTCTGCGGCGCGGAGCCGGGTGACGTGCTCGAGGTGCAGATCCTCGATATCTGGCCGCGGCCATCAGCCAATCCAGCCTTCGCCGGCAAGTCGTTCGGCAGCAACGCCGCGGCCTGGTGGGGCTTTCAGTACAACGACCTGATCGACCCGCCGGCCAAGCGCGAGACCATCACGATCTTCGAGACGGATGCGCAGGCCGAATGGGCGCGCGCGGTCTATTCCTATCGCTGGACGCCGCAGACCGATCCGTTCGGCGTGCGTCACGAGACGATGGATTATCCGGGCGTGCCGGTCGATCACACGACCATCGAGAAGCAGCGCGGCGTGCTCGCCGGCGTGCGGATTCCGGCGCGATTGCATTTCGGTTTCATGGCGGTGGCGCCGCGTGAGTCCGACATCATCGATTCGATTCCGCCCGGCTATTTCGGCGGCAATGTCGACAATTGGCGCGCCACCAAGGGCACCACGCTCTATCTGCCGGTCGCCGTATCAGGCGCGCTGTTCTCGATCGGCGATCCGCATTTCGCGCAAGGCGACGGCGAGGTCAACGGCACCGCGCTCGAGCTATCGCTCACCGGCCAGTTTCGCTTCATCGTGCACAAGAGCGGCAAGTCGACCAAGCCGCATGTCGAGGGACTTGCGCATCCGCTGCTGGAGACGCCGGAGGAGTGGATCCTGCACGGCTTCAGCTACGGCAATTATCTGCGCGAGCTCGGGCGCAACGCGCAGTCGGAGATCTACCAGCGCTCGTCAGTCGATCTCGCGCTGCGCAATGCGTTCCGCGCGACGCGCAAATTCCTGATGGAGTGCTACCGTCTCAGCGAGGACGAGGCGCTGGCGCTGATTTCGCTCGGCGTCGATTTCGGCGTCACGCAGGTTGCCGACGGCAATTGGGGCGTGCACGCAATCGTGCGAAAAAGCATGCTTCCCGGGGCAAGCAGCGCCTGACGCCGGCCAAAGGTGCCGCCGTCAGCATTCGCGAAGTGATCGTGGTCCGGCCGTTGAACGCGCCGCCGGAGAAGGCCGTGTCAGCCGCCGGCTAGTTCTGCCTGGCCGCTCCAAGACCCGTCATCCTGAGGTGCGAGCGGAGCGAGCCTCGAAGGATGCACGGCCCGGCTCGTGGCCGTCGACCCTTCGAGACGCGCGCTTTGCGCGCTCCTCCAGCGACAAAGGCGAAGCCTTTGCGCGGGGGTGACGGATCACAGAACGCACGGCACGAAGCGCGAAGGCCTACTCGTCCTTCTTCGTCGGCTGCGACATGCGCTCGAGGCGTTCCTGCATGTCCTTCATCTGGCGGCGGAGATCGTCGATGTTGCCGTCATCGGGGGTGGGCTCCGGCACCTTCTCGGTCTCGGCACCACCGCGCTGCGGCACGAACGGCTTGAACATCGAGAAGGTCTGCTGGAACAGCTCCATGTTGCGGCGGACCTGCTCTTCCAGCGGAGCAAACGGCGTGCCGCTCAAGGCGCCCGCGATCTGCTTGCGGAATTTCTCCTGTTCCTTGGTCAGCGTCTCGATCGACTGTTCGAGATATTTCGGCACGACCATCTGCATGCTGTCGCCATAGAAGCGGATCAGCTGCCGCAGGAAGGTGGTCGGCAGCAGGTTCTGCCCGGCCTTGTTTTCCTGCTCGAAGATGATCTGCGCGAGCACCGAGCGGGTAATGTCGTCGCCGGTCTTGGCGTCATAGACGAGGAAATCCTCGCCTTCCTTCACCATCGCCGCGAGATCCTCGAGCGTCACATAGGTGCTCGTACCGGTATTATAGAGCCGCCGGTTCGCGTATTTCTTGATCGTGGTCGGTTGTTCAGATTTTGCCATGGGCTCTCACTTCAACACCGAAGAACCTTGAACCCGACGGCATCGCCGCAGGGCTAAATGCAACGCATCGCAGCAAAGGTAAGCATTTTCAAAGCGGTTCGGCTACAGTTTTGTGCTATGCGGTTAATTCCAAAGCATAGGATTTGCTCAGGAATGTGCCAAGAGCGCCATTTTGAGTGCGCCGCGGCGCGATTTGCGCGTCAGCGCGATTGACATGTCTCAACGAGGTTTACAGGATAGTCACCAAGAGACAGGCCCGCCAAACCGGCCGCCCGCCGTCGAGAAACCCAGCTACAACCCATAGGAGATGTCCATGTCAGACGATGTCGTCATCGTCAGCGCCGCCCGCACCCCCGTCGGTAGCTTCAACGGCGCGTTCGCCACCACTCCGGCCCACGACCTCGGCGCGATCGCCATCAAGGCGGCGCTGGAGCGTGCCGGCGTCGAGGGTGGTCAGGTCTCCGAAGTCATCATGGGCCAGATCCTGACCGCCGCGCAGGGCCAGAACCCGGCCCGCCAGGCCTCGATCGCGGCCGGCATCCCGGTGGAGAGCCCGGCCTGGGGCGTCAACCAGCTCTGCGGCTCGGGCCTGCGCACGGTGGCCCTCGGCTATCAGGCGCTGCTCAACGGCGATTCCTCGATCGTCGTGGCCGGCGGCCAGGAATCCATGAGCATGGCCCCGCACGCGCAGTATCTGCGCGGCGGCGTCAAGATGGGCGGCCTCGAGCTGATCGACACCATGATCAAGGACGGCCTGTGGGACGCCTTCAACGGCTACCACATGGGCAACACCGCCGAGAACGTCGCCAAGCAGTACCAGATCACCCGCTCGCAGCAGGACGAGTTCGCGGTCGGCTCGCAGAACAAGGCCGAGGCGGCCCAGAAGGCCGGCAGGTTCAAGGACGAGATCGTCCCGGTCACGATCAAGTCCCGCAAGGGCGACATCGTGGTCGACGCCGACGAGTATCCGCGTCATGGCGCCACGCTCGACGCGATGGCCAAGCTCCGCGCGGCGTTCGAGAAGGACGGTACCGTGACCGCCGGCAACGCCTCGGGCATCAATGACGGCGCCGCCGCCGTCGTGCTGATGACCGCCAAGGAAGCTGCCAAGCAGGGCAAGAAGGTGCTCGCCCGCATCGTCTCGTGGGGCCAGGCCGGCGTCGACCCCAAGATCATGGGCACCGGTCCGATCCCCGCCTCCCGCGCGGCGCTGAAGAAGGCCGGCTGGAACATCGCCGACCTCGACCTGATCGAGGCCAACGAGGCGTTCGCCGCGCAGGCCTGCGCCGTCAATAAGGACCTCGGCTGGGATCCGGCCAAGGTCAACGTCAACGGCGGTGCGATCGCGATCGGCCATCCGGTCGGCGCGTCGGGTGCCCGCGTGCTGGTGACGCTGCTGCACGAGATGCAGAAGCGCGATGCCAAGAAGGGCCTCGCGACGCTGTGCATCGGCGGCGGCATGGGCATCGCTATGTGCGTTGCACGCGACTGAACAAAAGGCAGCGAGGTCGGTTAGGTGATGAAAAGATCATCTGTCAACCGCGGCGCGAGCTGATAGAAAAGATGCCCGGCTTTGCGCCGGGCATTTTTGTTTCGAGAGCATGGTCCGGAAAACTGTGAAGCGGTTTTCCCTCGCGACAAACGCGGAACGCGTTTGCGCGGAGATCATGCTCAAAAAAGAGGAGCTAAAGCGCGATGACGATTGAGCCTAATCCCATCGCGCTTTGTTGAGTGAGTGCGTAGGCCGGAGTTATCCGGTTATAAAAGACGGCCAAGGAGGAAACGGACATGGCACGTGTTGCATTGGTGACGGGCGGAACGCGCGGTATTGGAGCTGCGATCAGCAAGGCGCTGAAAGCGGCGGGCTACAAGGTGGCGGCGAGCTACGCCGGCAATGACGCCGCGGCGGAGAAGTTCAAGGCGGAGAGCGGGATTCCCGTCTACAAGTGGGACGTCTCATCGTTCGACGCCTGCGCGGCTGGCGTGAAGCAGGTCGAGGCCGATCTCGGCCCGGTCGACGTGCTCGTCAACAATGCCGGTATCACCAAGGATACCGCTTTCCACAAGATGACGCTCGAGCAGTGGAATGCCGTGATCAACACCAACCTCGGCTCGCTGTTCAACATGACGCGCCAGGTGATCGAGGGCATGCGCGCCCGCAAGTTCGGCCGCGTCATCTCGATCTCCTCGATCAACGGCCAGAAGGGCCAGTTCGGCCAGGTCAACTACTCGGCGGCAAAGGCCGGCGACATCGGCTTCACCAAAGCCTTGGCGCTTGAGAATGCCAAGGGCGGCATCACCGTCAACGTGATCTGCCCGGGCTACATCAACACCGAGATGGTGCAGGCGGTGCCGAAGGACGTGCTCGAGAAGAACGTGATCCCGCAGATTCCGGTCAACAGGCTCGGCGAACCCGAGGAGATCGCGCGTGCCGTGGTGTTCCTCGCTGCCGACGATGCCGGCTTCATCACCGGCTCGACGCTGACCGTGAACGGCGGCCAGTATCACGCCTAATCGCCTTCCTTCATCGCCTGCGACAAAATGCAGGCGTTTGCGCTAGCGACGAAGCAATCCACGCCCGGTATGACGCCACATGGATTGCTTCGCAGCGCTTTTTCATTCAGCAGGCTGTTGTCGGCGGCCACTCCGAACTGTAATCCGTCATCCTGAGGAGCGCGGAACGCGCGTCTCGAAGGATCGACGGCCCTGGTGTTTCCGCACACAGAGTCTTTTCTCGCGCTGGCCGCGGGGCCGTCCATCCTTCGAGGCTCGCTCTGCTCGCACCTCAGGATGACGGTGCTAAAGCGATGTGCTGGCGCTGGCCTGTTGACGCAATGATAAGATAATGACGACCCGAACTGCCACCCTTGTCGGACTGACCGCCATCCTGATGTGGTCGCTGCTGTCGGTCATGACGGTTGCGACCGGGGCGATCCCGGCGTTCCAGCTCGCCGCCATGACGTTTGCGATCGGGGCTGCGGTCGCGTTCGCGAGCTTCCTGCTGCGGCCATCAGCGTTCGGCGCGTTGAAGCAGCCGCTTGTCGCCTGGGTCGTCGGGGTCGGCGGCCTGTTCGGCTATCACGCGCTGTATTTCCTCGCGCTGCGCTTCGCGCCGCCGGCCGAGGCCGGCCTGCTCAACTATCTCTGGCCGCTGCTGATCGTGCTGTTCTCGTCGCTGCTGCCGGGCGAGCGGCTTGCGATCCATCACATCGTCGGCGCGCTACTCGGCCTTGCCGGCACCGTGCTGCTGTTCGCCGGCAACACCGGCAGCTTCACAGCTGCGCAGATTCCAGGCTTCGCGGCGGCCTTCGTCGCGGCGTTCGTCTGGGCTGCCTATTCGGTGATGTCGCGCCGGCTCAAGGCGGTGCCGACCGATGCGGTGGCCGGCTTCTGCCTTGCGACGGCGGTGCTTGCCGCGCTGGTCCACATGATGGTGGAAACCACGGTGTGGCCCGCGACGCCGCTGCAATGGCTGGCCGTCGCAGCACTCGGCATCGGTCCGGTGGGGGCTGCGTTCTTCGCCTGGGACATCGGCATGAAGCGCGGCGACATCCGCGTGCTCGGCGCCGCGTCCTATGCCACGCCGCTGCTCTCGACCGCGTTCCTGATTGCGGCAGGTTTTGCCAAGCCCAGCGCCAACATCGCCATCGCCGCGGTGCTGATCGCCGGCGGCGGCCTGATCGCGGCGAAAGACATGGTGCTGAGGAAGAAAGCGTAGGATGGGTAGAGCGAAGCGAAACCCATCATCTCGCCGCGTGAATAGGCGTTGATGGGTATCGCTGCGCTCCACCCATCCTGCGAGACTGTTTCACCGTCACCCTGAGGAGGCCGCAAAGCGGCCGTCTCGAAGGGTCGACGGCCCCGCTGGTGGCCGTGCATCCTTCGAGACGCGGCCAAGAGGCCGCTCCTCAGGATGACGGGGAAAGATCCTACGAAGCCGGCTGCCAGTTCTTCGGCGCCAACTCAAACTTCGAAAACTCGAATCCCGGCGCGACGGTGCAGCCGACCAGTGTCCAGTCGCCGCTGCTTTCCGCGGCCTGCCAGGCGCCGGCCGGCACGATCGCCTGCGGTTGTTCGCCGTGCGCGACATCCGGCCCGAGCGTGATCGCATGCTGAGGTCCACCGTGCTCCGCGATCCGCAGCGTCAGCGGCGCGCCCGCGTGATAGTGCCACATCTCCACCGCGTCGATGCGGTGCCAGTGTGAGCGCTCGCCGCGCGCGAGCAGGAAGTAGATCGCGGTCGAATGCGCGCGCCCACTGGCGTCGCAGCGCTCGTCGCGAAACGTCTCGCGATAATGCCCGCCTTCGGGATGCGGCCTTAGGTCAAGCCGCGCGATGATGTCGGCAGCGGACAGCTCTGACATCAGGACTTGTTCTTGCGCTCGCGGAGCTCGCCGAACACCAGCGCCGGGTCGGCGCCCTTCATGTGCAGCTTGGCGGCGACCGCAGGCTCGTCGGCGCGCAGGAACACGTTGGCCTTCTTCTCGTCGCCGAGCAGCACCGGAATCGTCGGCTTGTTCTCGGCACGCAGTTTTGTGACTTCCTCGGCGCGCGCCTGCAAATGCGGATTGTCGGCCTCGATGGTGAGCGCAAACTTCACATTGGAGGCGGTGTATTCATGGCCGCAATAGAGACGAAAATCATCCGGCAGCGAGCGCAGCTTCAGCAGTGAATCCCACATCATCGGATAGGTGCCTTCGAACACCCGGCCGCATCCGATCGAGAAAAGCGTGTCGGCGGCGAATACCGCCTTCTCGCCGTCGAATACGTAGGAGATATGGTCGAGCGTATGGCCGGGGGTCTCGACCACGCGTGCGAGCAGGCTGCCGACCTTGATGACGTCGGCATTGGCGGCGCGCAAATCGACATTTGCGATCTTCGCCGACTTGTCATGCGGCCCGACGACGCGGCAGCCATATTTCTGCTTCAGCTCGGCGACGCCGCCGACATGGTCGCCATGGTGATGGGTGATCAGGATGTCGGTCAGCGTCCAGCCTTCGCGCTCCAGCGCCTTGATGATCGGGCCAGCCTCCGGCGCGTCGATCGACGCCGTCGCCTTGGTCGCGGGATCGTGGATCAGGTACCCGAAATTGTCGGTGAGGCAGCTGAAGGTACGAATTTCGGCGGTCATGATATCTCCACGAACAAACGGGACTGACATTTCAGAGCATGATCTTTGCGAAAAACCGGTGCGGACCTTTTCGGATCATGCTCTTAACGCGCCCAATATAGGTGTGAAATATGGCGTTAACGCTCCGGCGGCAACGCAAATTTCCGCGCACCCCGGCAGCGAGCGGCATGTTAGGCTGGCATCATGGACGTCATCGACCTCCGCGACTTCTATTCGCAGCGCCTCGGTATCGTGGCGCGGCAGCTGATCAACCGCGGCATCCGCGCGCGGTGGCCGAACGCGGAGGGCCAGCGCGTGCTCGGCCTCGGCTATCCGACCCCTTATCTCGGCCTGTTCCGTGATACCTGCGAGCGCTGCATTGCCTTCATGCCGGCGGCACAGGGCGTGCTGAAATGGCCGACCGGCCGGCCGGCGCTGGCGACCCTGATCGACGAATTCTCGATGCCGCTGCCGGATGCCGCGGTCGACCGCGTGCTCCTGGTGCATGCGCTGGAGATGTCCGACGATCCCGAGCGGCTGCTGCGCGAGGTGTGGCGGGTGCTGTCGCCGTCGGGGCGGCTGATCGCGATCATCCCGAACAGGCGCGGCGTCTGGACGCGCACCGATGCGACGCCGTTCGGCCACGGCCGGCCCTATTCGCGGGCGCAGATCACCCAGCTGTTGCGGCAGACCTGGTTCACGCCGGCGTCATGGGGCGAGGCGCTGTTCATGCCGCCGGTGCAGGGCAGCTGGTTCCTGCGCTCGGCAATGGCGTGGGAGCGGGTCGGTGCCGCGCTGTCGATGCCGTTTGCCGGCGTGCATATCGTGGAAGCGAGCAAGCAGGTCTATCGCGCGATCCCCGCGCGCCGCGAGCGCACGCAGCTGATTCCGTCGTTGCGTCCGGTGCTGGTGCCGTCCTCGACGGCGACGCGCAAATCCAGTCACGCGGAAACGTAGAACGACGCTGAGTCGTGACACGGATTAGCGACCCTCCCCTGGAGGGGGAGGGTCGCTAATCATGTAGCGAAGCGGAATGCACAGCGGGGTGGGGTGATCTCTCCATTCGGGCGCCGCCCGTGTTGAGAGATCACCCCACCCCGTCTCACATTCGCTACGCTCATGCGAGCCGACCCTCCCCCTCCAGGGGAGGGTGGCCGCATGCGTGCGTTACTCGTTGCCCGGATTGAAGTCGTCGCTCGGCGCCGGCTGTGTTGCCATGTCGGGACGGGGGCCGTGCGGACGGCGGCGTCGACGCGGGAAGCGCTCGCTGCGTTCGCCGCGCTCTGCGCCGCCGTTGTTGCCTTCATAAGCGCCGCCATTGACCTGCGGCTGCGCGCCGCCGGTGATGAACGAGGGCAGGCGATCGACGCCGCCGGCATCGGCCATCGCCGGCTGCGGCTGGTTCTGCGGTTGCGGCTGATACTGCGGCTGCGGACGATGCTCGCGTTCGCGGTGCTCACGCGGCTGCTGCTCACGCGGCTGGTGGTCACGCTCGCGGTGCTCGCGCGGTTGCTGCTGCTGCTCGCGCTGGTACGGCTGTTGGCCGTTGTCGCGCATGAAAGGCTGCTGCTGCGGCACGAAGCCCGGCTCCTGGCCGAAGCTCGAATAGCCGTCGCTGTCGTCGTCGCCGTCCTCGGTCGCAACCGGCTCGGCGTCGGGGCGCGGCTGCTGCTGATTCTGCCGGAACTGCTCCTGCGCGGCCGCGATGATCCGGTAGTAGTGCTCTGCGTGCTGGTAATAGTTCTCGGCTGCCACCGGATCGCCGGAGGAGCGTGCATCGCGCGCAAGCTGGACGTATTTCTCGGCCACGTGGGAGGCCGTGCCGCGGATCTTGATGTCGGGTCCGTTCGATTCGTACACCCGTGTCAGGGGATTCTGGCCGCGCCGGTTATTGTTGTTGTTATTGTTGTTGTTATTCCGGTTGCGCATCCGCTTGTTGTTCTGACCGTTTCTCATCTGTCGCCTTTTATTCCAGCCCTGAAGTTATTGCAGTCCACAGTCCGATTTCTCAGCAGTCCGATTTCTCAGAAGTCGAATTCCCAGAGTCCGATTTTCCCAAAGCCCGATTCGGCGCGCGCCTAGGCGCACGGAATCGCAATACCGTTCGAAGTGGTTTCGATGTCGCCGACCATCTCGTTCAGCAAAGTCGCGTGCAGCAAAGACGCGTTCCCCAACCGCCGGCAAAGCCCGCCAGCGACCAAATCATTCCGCCCGTTGAGACAGGCCCAGTTCTCGTGCGTAAGTCTTCAAGCGCAATAACAGGCTTTCGTTCGCTTGGCGGTCGAGAGCAGCACAGCTTCGGCTATTGCGCTCAATGAGACCTGCGTTCCTGGAACCTTTCGATCGGCGGGCTCTGCTGAACCCTGGTCATCACCCGTAACGGATTACGGGGCCAGCACCGATGTTGTGCCCGGAACGTAGTCGTTCCCGGGGGATAATCCAAGAGGTTTTTTTGCGTTCCAATAGGACTTTATCGGGGCAGCCGGCGGGCCGAAACGGCCCTCGGAACGCCCCCGAGATCGGCCTTGGGCGGGCCCGTTGGGGATAACCCTGAGGCCGTCATCAGCGCTTCAACATCGCCGCTCTGGCCCTGTCCGACTTCCACAACCAGAAATCCACTCGGCATCAAAAGACCCGCAGATTGCGAAATCAGCGCGCGGTAGGCGTCAAGCCCGTCGGCGCCGCCGTCGAGCGCCGCGCGCGGGTCGTGCGCGCGCACCTCGATGTCGAGACCGGCGATGTCGGCCGAGGGGATGTAGGGCGGATTGGACACGATCAGGTCGAACGCGCCGGTCAGGCCGCTGCCATAGTCGCATTCGATCCATGTCGCGCGCGCGCCAAGTCCGAGCTCGGCGGCGTTCCGGCTCGCGGTCTGCAGCGCGTCCGCCGAGATGTCGGTGGCGAAGCCATGCGCGTGCGGCAGTTCCGAGAGCAGCGCCAGCAGGATCGCGCCGGAACCGGTGCCGAGATCGGCGATCCGCAACGCGCGCTCGATCGCGCCGTCGGCGCGCAGCAATTCGAGCGCGCGCTCGACCACGGTCTCGGTGTCGGAGCGCGGCACCAGCGTCGCGGCGGAAAGATGCAGCGGCAGTCCCCAAAACTCCTTGATGCCGAGAATGCGCGCGACCGGCTCGCCGGCGAGGCGACGCCGCGCGAGGCCCTCGAGGCGATCTGCTTCGTCCTTGGTCAGGATGCGTCTGGCGCCGGTCACCATGCCGGTCAGGTCGAGCCCCAGCGCCGCGCCGACCAGCAGCCGCGCGTCGAGCTCGGCGGCGTCGCGGCCGGCCGCCTTGAGGCGCGCGGCGAGGCTGCGCCGTGCGCTCTCGACGGTCTGGTCGTTTTCAGCTGATGCGCTCATCGCGCGTTGTTAGCCGATGGTCGATGCGGCGTCGATATCGCTTGCCCGCTGGGCGGTTGGCAGGATAGCCCGCACGGCTCGGGCTTGATAGCGTCGCGCGGCTCCTGCCGTCCGGTGGAGCAAGGCAGCAGCGGGTCGACGGAATGCCTCAAGCCAAGCAACGACGAATGCCGGCCGGAGCCGCGAAACGCACGGCGGCGACCGCCACGGTCGATTACGCCGCGCTGGCTCGCTTCCGCTACCAGCTGCGCAGCTTTCTGGCATTCAGCGAGAAGGCGGCGCAGCTGGCCGGGTTGACCCCGCAGCAGCATCAGGCGCTGCTCGCCATCAAGGGATTCTCCGGCACCGAGCCGACCACGGTCGGCGATCTCGCCCGCTATCTGCTGATCCGCCACCACACTGCGGTCGAGCTGGTCAACCGGATGACGAAGCTCGGCCTGCTGACGCGCTCCGTCGATGCCGCCGACGGCCGGCGCGTTCTGGTGACGTTGACTGCGCAGGGCGAGCGCAAGCTGCAGGCGCTGTCGAAGATTCATCTCGAGGAGCTGACCACGGCCGGTCCGGCGCTCGGCAAGATCCTGCGCCACTTCAGGCAGTCGCAAAAACGCTGATCCTCAGGCCGCCGCGCCCTGCGCCGCGAGCTGCGCGGCCTGGTGCTCGGTGGTCAGCGCATCGATCAGTTCGCTTAAGCTTTCGCCCGCGATCACCTGCGGCAGCTTGTAGAGCGTCAGGTTGATGCGGTGGTCGGTCACTCTCCCTTGCGGGAAATTATAAGTGCGGATGCGCTCCGAGCGGTCGCCGGAGCCGACCTTCTCCTTGCGGTCGGCGGAGCGCGCGGCCTCAACCCGCTGGCGCTCGGCGTCGTAGATGCGCGAGCGCAAGATGTTCATCGCCGACGCGCGGTTCTTATGCTGCGAGCGGCTGTCCTGCATCATCACCACGATGCCGGTCGGCAGATGGGTGATGCGGATCGCGGACTCGGTCTTGTTGACGTGCTGGCCGCCGGCGCCGCCGGCGCGCATGGTCTCGATCCGCAAATCGGTGTCCTTGATGTCGACGTCGACGTCCTCGACTTCGGGCAGCACGGCGACGGTCGCGGCCGAGGTGTGGATGCGGCCCTGCGTCTCGGTGTCGGGCACGCGCTGCACGCGGTGCACGCCGGACTCGAATTTCAGCTTGGCGAACGCGCCGCGGCCCTGCACCTCGGCGATGATTTCCTTGTAGCCGCCGACGGTGCCTTCGCTCGCCGAGATCACCTCGACCTTCCAGCCCTGCAAGCTAGCGAAGCGCTCATACATCCGGAACAGGTCGCCGGCGAACAGCGAGGCCTCGTCGCCGCCGGTGCCGGCGCGGATTTCCAGCACCACGTTGCGGTCGTCCATCGCATCCTTCGGCAGCAGCGCGATGCGGATCTGCTGCTCGAGCTCGCCGATGCGCGCCTGCAGCGTCTGAAGCTCGGCTTCCGCCATGCTGCGCATCTCGGGATCGGTCCCCGCATCCGCCAGCATCGCCTCGGTGTCGGCGAGCTCCGATCGGGCGGCGCGATAGAGCTTCACCGCATCGATCAGCGGATTGAGCTCGGCGAGCTCGCGGGTAATCGCGACATAACGGTCGGATTTGACCTCGCCGAGCAGCTCGGCTTCGAGCGAGGCGTGATGGGCGAGCAGGACGTCGAGCTTGGCTTCGGGTAGCATGGCGGTGTCTCGAATTTGCTGAAAGCGCGAAGGGTGGCGGAGGCGACGGCGGCGTCGCTACAAGGCCAGCCCCTCGGTTTCCGCAAACTTGGTCAGCGCCTCGCGGATCGAGACGCTGCCGACCGGCGCGTCGAGCAGCGGATTGATCATCGCCTCGGCCTTCTTGGCGTCGAGGTCGAGGATCAGCGCCTTGACCGGGCCGTGCGCAGTTGCCGACAGCGACAGCGAACGGTAGCCGAGCGCGATCAGCGCCAGCGCGCCGATCGGCTTCGACGCCATCTCGCCGCACAGCGAGGCGACCTTCTTCGCCGCCCTGGCCTTGCGCACGATGTCGCGCAGCGCGCGGAGGATCGGCGCCGACAGGATGTCGAAGCGTTCGGAGACCTTGGCATTGCCGCGGTCGACCGCGAACAGGAACTGGAACAGGTCGTTGGACCCGACCGAGACGAAGTCGACCTTCTTCAGCAGCTCGTCGAGCTGATAGAGCAGGGCCGGCACCTCGACCATGGTGCCGATATCGATCCGCTCGGGCAGCGAATGGCCGTGCTGGCGCAGATAGGTCAGCTCGCGTTCGACGATCGCCTTGGCCTGGTCGAACTCGGCGATGTCGGAGATCATCGGGAACATGATCTTGAGCGCGCGGCCGCCGCCGGCGCGCAGCAGCGCGCGGATCTGGCCGCGCAAGAGGCCGGGGCGGTCGAGGCCGAGCCGGATCGCGCGCCAGCCGAGCGCGGGATTTTCCTCGACCACGGTCTCCATATAGGGCAGCGCCTTGTCGCCGCCGATGTCGAGCGTGCGGAAGGTGACGGGTTTTGCGCCCGCGGCATCGAGTACCGTGCGATAGAGCGCGAGCTGGTCGCTCGAGCGCGGCAAATTCGGGCTCACCATGAACTGCAATTCGGTGCGGAACAGGCCGATGCCGGCGCTGCCGGTGTCCTCGATATGCGGCAGGTCGATGGTCAGGCCGGCGTTGATCAGAAGCTCGATCGGCTGGCCGTCCTTGGTCACGCAAGGCTTGTCGCGCAGCGCCGAATATTGCGCCTGCCGACGCGCCCGGAACCGGACGCGCTCGGCATAGGCGGATTCGATCTCGGCCGAGGGGCGGACATAGATCTCGCCGGAAATGCCGTCGACGATGATGGCATCGCCGGGATCGGCGATGCCGGGTGCGTTCGGCACCTCGCCGACCGCGGGAATGCCGAGCGCACGCGCCACGATCGAGACGTGGGAATTCGCGGTGCCTTCCTCCAGCACCAGTCCGCGCAGCCGCTTGCGATCGTAGTCGAGCAGCGCCGCGGGGCCCATCGCGCGGGCGATCAGGATGGCGTTGTCGGGCAGCTGCTCGCGCGACGGCGCATGGTCCTGGCCGACCAGTTGCCGCATCAGGCGATGGCCGAGATCTTCGAGGTCGTGCAGGCGGTCGCGCAAGTATGGATCGGTCGAGCGCAGCATGCGCGCGCGGGTGTCGGACTGCACGCGTTCGACCGCGGCTTCGGCGGTGAGGCCGGTGGCGACCGCCTCATGCAGCTTGTGCGACCAGCCCTGGTCGTTGGCGAACATGCGGTAGGCTTCCAGCACCTCGCGATGCTCGCCGCCTTCGGCGACGTCGCCGCGCTCCAGCATGCGGTCGAGATCCGCGCGCAGATTGGCCAGCGCCGTATCGAGCCGCTTGAGCTCCTTTGGCAGGTCCTCGGCGATGTAGTTGGTGATGACGACGCGCGGCTCGTGCAGCACGACATGGCCGAGCGCGATGCCGTCGGAGAGCACCGCGCCGGTCTTGTGCAGCGAGTGCCGCGCGGCGGGCTCGGCGCCGGGCTGCGCCAGCGCGGCAAGCTCGCCGGAGGCGATCATCTCCGCCAGCACCATGGCGGTGGTCTGCAGCGCCTCGACCTCTTCCTCGACATAGGTGCGCTTGGCGCGGTTCTGCACCACGAGCACGCCGAGCGTGTTGCCGGCGCGCAGGATCGGCACGCCGAGGAACGAGTGGTAGATCTCTTCGCCGGTCTCGGGGCGGTAGGCGAAGGCCGGATGGCTTTGCGCGTCGGAGAGGTTGAGCGGGGTCGCCTCGCTGGCGACGAGGCCGACCAGGCCTTCATGCGCGCTCAGCACGGTGCGGTGCACGGCGTCGCGGTTCAGACCTTCGGTGGCATAGAGCTCGAGGGTGTTGTCGATGCGCAGCACGTAGCAGGAGCAGACCTCGGCCACCATGTTGGCCGCGATCAGCACCACGATCTTGTCGAGGCGTTCCTGGGCGGAGACTTGCTCCGCCATGGTTTCGCGGAGCCGTCTCAACAGGACGCGGGGGCCTCCCGACGCGCTCCGCATGTGCTTCAGTCCCTCCCCACGAGGCCAGCGCACCGGGCCGGCCGGCCGCTGGCGCAAAACTCGTCAAAAACAACAATTTTAGTCATCCGGCATCGCCGCTCGCGCCAGTTCCCGCCGATTCGCGATCACTAAAACTGTGCCACAGTTTGCGACAGCCTACCTGACTGGCCGTATAGCCAATCGAGGCTGGCTTTGCCAAGCAAAACGCCTGCCAGTAGCAAATAACGTCTGCGTCAGCCCTATGCTGCGCCCGCTAAGAGAAATTCTAACTCCGGGATGTGGGTACCGGAGACCCTCTTCCTTCTCCCCTTGTGGGAGAAGGTGGCCACAGGCGGCCTGCGGCCGCCGTTCTTGGAAACGCCGATGCTACGCATCGGCTACGCATAGTCCGCGACGGGATGAGGGGTCTCTATCCGCGGAGGCAGACCCCTCACCCGGTTTCGATGCTAAACGCATCGAAACCACCCTCTCCCACAAGGGGAGAGGGTTCCTCAATGCCCTACGCCTGATCCAGCCCGTACAGCGTATGCAGCGTGCGGACCGCGAGCTCGGTATAGGCGGCGTCGATCAGGACCGAGAACTTGATCTCGGAGGTGGTGATGGCGCGGATGTTGATGTTGCGCTCGGACAGCGCCTTGAACGCCTTGGCCGCGACGCCGGCGTGGCTGCGCATGCCGCTGCCGATCACCGAGACCTTGGCGACGTCGGTCGCGGTGTCGAGCCTGGCGTAGCCGATCTTGGCCTTGGCCGAGGTGATGGTGTCCTTGGCGCGGTTGTAGTCGGTGGCCGGCACGGTGAAGGTGAGGTCGGTGGTCTTGCCGTCCTCCGACACGTTCTGCACGATCATGTCGACGTTGATGTTGGCATCCGCGAGCGGCCCGAAGATCGCCGCGGCGACGCCCGGCTTGTCCTCGATCTGGCGCACGGAAATCTGGGCTTCGTCCTTGGTGAAGGCGATGCCGGTGACGACGTGCATTTCCATGATTTCCTCCTCGCTGCAGATCAGCGTGCCCGGCGGCTGGTTGGCGTGCGGGTCGATATCCTCAGGCTTGTCGAAGCTGGAGCGCACGAAGATCGGCATGTTGTGCACCATGCCGAGTTCCACGGAGCGGACCTGCAGCACCTTGGCACCCTGCGAGGCCAGCTCCAGCATGTCCTCGAACGCGATCTTGTCGAGCCGGCGCGCCTTCGGCACCACGCGCGGATCGGTGGTGTAGACGCCGTCGACGTCGGTGTAGATGTCGCAGCGATCGGCCTTCAGCGCGGCCGCGATCGCCACCGCCGAGGTGTCCGAGCCGCCGCGGCCGAGCGTGGTGATGCGGCCGGTATCGGGATTGATGCCCTGGAAGCCGGCGATCACGGCGACTTCCTTGCGCTCCTTGAAGCGAGTGACGATCTCGGTGCCGTCGATATCGACGATGCGCGCCGAGGCATGCGCGTCCGAGGTCTTGATCGGGATCTGCCAGCCCTGCCAGGAGCGCGCCTGGATGCCGATGCCCTGCAGCACGATCGCGAGCAGGCCCGAGGTGACCTGTTCGCCGGAGGCGACCACCGCGTCATATTCGCGCGCGTCGTGCATCGGCGAGGCATCGGTGCACCAGGCCACCAGCTCGTTGGTCTTGCCGGACATCGCGGAGACGACGACGGCGACCTCGTGGCCGGCGTCGACCTCGCGCTTCACGTGCTGGGCGACGTTGCGGATACGATCGATATTGGCGACGGACGTACCGCCGAATTTCATCACGAGGCGGCCCATGACGACGCGTCTATTCCTTTAAGAGGATAAGTAGGTTAACCCACGCCGAAAACCGCAAGCGCGGGCACCGAAAGGCGCGTATACATAGCGCCGCGCCCGGGGGCAAGCCGGTTGGTAGGGGTCCCCTGACGGTCTTTTGGGGGTGTCCTGCCGGTTGCAGGCGGGCTGTGGCGCAAGGGTGACTCGCGGGAAACTCGAAGGCGGGATTGGATGGGACGTTATATCGACGAAATCCTGCAGCCCGGCGAGAAGGTGCTGTATTCCACCAACGCGCACTGGATGTTCTATCTGCCGGCGATCGGGGCCTGGATCGTGGTGCTGGTGCTGCTGATCCTGTCCCGGATGACGACGGTCGACGCCCTGGTGCTGGCCTGCCTGGCCGCCGCCGCCGTGGTCGCGGTCGCGGCGCTGTACTGGACAGGCGCGGCCTGGTTCCACCGCTGGACCACGGAAACCGACGTCACCAATTTCCGCGTGGTGCACAAGACCGGCTTCATCAAGCGGCGCACCTTCGAGATGAGCCTCGACAAGGTCGAGAGCGTCGATGTCAACCAGAGCATCCTCGGGCGCCTGCTCAATTATGGCGACGTCACCATCCGCGGCGTCGGCGAGGGCATCGAGACCATCAAGACCATCGCCTCGCCGCTGTCGTTCCGCAATTCGATCACCGCGCGATAGGGGCGCGCGCAATCATGGCTACAACGCTTTCCAATTCCACGGCGCCCTCGGTCGATCCGGCCGAGATCGCAAAATTCTCGAAACTGTCGGATGAATGGTGGGATCCGCACGGCAAGATGGCGCCGCTGCACAAGATCAATCCGCTGCGCCTGACCTACATCCGCGACGCCGCCTGCCGCAAGTTCGAGCGCAACGCCAAGAGCCTGAGCTGCCTGTCCGGCCTGCGCCTGCTCGACATCGGCTGCGGCGCCGGGCTGTTGTGCGAGCCGTTCACCCGGCTCGGGGCCCAGGTGATCGGCATCGACCCGTCAGCCACCAACATCGCGGCCGCGAAGCTGCACGCCGACAAGGGGCATTTGTCGATCGACTACCGCTGCACCACGGTCGAGGAGATGGACGCGCGCGAGCGCTTCGACATCGTGCTGGCGATGGAGGTGGTCGAGCACGTCGTCGACGTCGGCGCCTTCATCAAGCGCTGCGCCGCCATGCTCAAGCCGGGCGGGCTGATGGTGGTCTCGACCCTGAACCGCAACTGGAAGAGCTTTGCGCTGGCGATCGTCGGCGCCGAATACGTGCTGCGCTGGCTGCCGCGCGGCACCCACGACTGGAGCAAGTTCGTCACCCCCGCCGAGCTCGAGCGCTATCTCGGCGACGTCAACCTCACCGTCACCGAACAGGCCGGCGTGGTCTACAACCCGCTCGCCGACAAATGGAGCATCTCGTCCGACATGGACGTGAACTACATGGTGGTGGCGGAGGAGGTGTGAGTTCCTGTTACCTCGCCCCGCTTGCGGGGAGAGGTCGGATTGCGAAGCAATCCGGGTGAGGGGGGACTCTCCGCGCGCGTCGATCGTCGAACTTGCGGAAGCAGCCCCTCACCCCAACCCTCTCCCCGCAAGAGCGGGGCGAGGGAGTAGAGACGCAATCCAGTCATGCACCCACTCGGTTGACCGCCTCGACTGCAATCGGCACGCTGTGCGTGTACTCCCGCCGCCACGCTTTCCCATTCCACATGTTCACGATCGCCTCGCTCTGGATCCCCTTCACCATCGTCGCTGCGTTCGGGCAGGTGGCGCGCAATGCGATGCAGCGGCATCTCACCAAGCCGCTCGGGACCTGGGGCGCGACCAACATCCGCTTCCTGTTCGGACTGCCGTTCGCGGTGGTGTTCTTCGCGCTGGCGGTGCTGCTGACCGGCGATCGCGTGCCGTGGCCGGCGGATTCGTTCTGGCCGTGGCTGGTGTCCGGCGCGCTCAGCCAGATCGTCGGCACCGGCTTCATGCTGCTGGCGATGAACGACCGCTCCTTCGTGGTGACCACGGCCTACATGAAGACCGAGGCGATCCAGACCGCGATCTTCGGCTTCATCTTCCTTGGCGACCATCTGACGATGCCCAAGGTGATCGCGATCGTGATCGCGACCGTCGGCGTTGTCGTCACGGCGCTGCGGCCGGGCGGCTCGCGGCGCTTTGCCGATCTGCGCCCGACGGTGCTCGGCCTCGGCGCCGCCGCGGTGTTCGCGATCTCGGCGGTGAGCTTTCGCGGCGCCATCATTGCCGTGCCCGGCGTCTCGTTCGTGACGGCGGCGTCCTACACGCTGATGTGGAGCCTCCTCGTCCAGACGCTGATCCTGTCGGTCTATCTCTTGCTCCGCGCGCCAGACGTGCTGCGGAAAATTCTCGGCCTGTGGCGGCCCTCGATGTTCGCGGGCTTCATGGGCGCGTTCTCGTCGCAATTCTGGTTCCTGGCGTTCGCGCTGACCGCCGCCGCCAACGTGCGCACGCTGGCGCTGATTGAGGTGCTGTTCGCGCAGGGCGTGGCGTATTTCTCGCTCAGGCAGCCGTTCTCGCTGCGTGAGGTGATCGGCATCGTCCTGATCGTGATCGGCGTCGCGCTGCTGATTGCCGCGTAGTGCGCGAAAATGCTCTAACCCTTCACCGCGATCAGCACGGCCCCCGCCGAGATCAGCGCGATCCCGATCCAGCCATAGGGTGACGGGCGCTCGCCGAGGAACACGGCGCCGAACAGCGCCACCAGCACCACGCTGAGCTTGTCGATCGGTGCGACCAGTGTGGCGGGGCCGAGCTTGAGCGCGCGGAAATAGCAGATCCACGACGCGCCGGTGCCGAGCCCGGACAGCAGCAGGAACAGCCAGCTCTTGCCCGAGATCGGCCCGGCATGGGTGAATTGCCCGGTCGCGAACAGGATCGCCGACAGCGTGATCAGCACGACCACGGTGCGGATCAGGGTGGCGAGATCGGAGTTGATGCCCTCGACGCCGACCTTGGCGAAGATCGCAGTCAGCGCGGCGAAGACGGCGGAGAGAAAGGCCCAGACCTGCCAGGAGGTGAAGGTGTCAGATGGCATGAGGCGGACCTTGAGACAGGCTGGAGAGAATCCTCGGTGCAATGTCTTGCAACTTACCCTGAAGCTCAGGGTTGGCGAGATCGTGGATCGCCGCGCGGACAATTTTGTCGTGATGAGGTTCGATCCGGATGTCTTCGCGGCATTCGATCAAGTTCGCCCACGCCTCTACGGCCGTAGCGTTGATTCTGCCGCTCCCATACCGTTCCAGTACGTCGGCGATGTGTCGGCGCGTCAACGTCACAACTTCATCAGAATCCCACCCGAACGATCGGAGGCGCGCCTCCAAATCGGGGATGGGTGCATCAAAACGAATGAGTGATTGAAGAGCGGCGTGTCGGTTCATGGCGGATTGGAGAGCACCTCGTCCACCGATCCAATACCCTAGTTCCGGTCTTCCGGCAGCGTCGGCAGCGGCGAGACCTCGACGCCTTCGTCGATCAGCGCGCGCGCCTCTTCGGGCGAGGCCTCGCCATAGATAGGCCGGTGCTCGATATCGCCGTAATGCATCTTGCGCGCCTCGTTCGGGAAGCGGTCGCCGACATTGTCGGCGTTCTTCACGATGTGGTCGCGCAGTTCCTTCAGCTTGCTGCGCAGCTCGCGCTCCTGCGCCATCATCAGCGACGTCGATTCGTTCGGCGCCGCCTCGACGGGCGTGGCCGGCGCCGGGCGGGCCGGTTCGCGGCCCTTCTTGCTGACGACCTGGGGCGCCATGATGGCGCGCTCGATCTTGTCGGAGCCGCAGGACGGGCAATCGATCAGGTGACGTCGCTCCTGCGATTCATAGGCCGCGGAGCTCTGGAACCAGCTCTCGAACTGATGGCCGCGCTCGCAGCGCAGCGTGTAGCGGATCATGCCGAACCCCGGACGAGGTGCAGATGCTCCGGGCCGGCCTTGGGGTCGGCGATGCCGAAGCGCCTGCCATGCTGTAGCGAGGGAATGGTCTTGCGCGCGGTCTCGACCTTGGCGGGATCGATCTCGGCCAGGAACACGCCCGGCTCGACGCCGCCCTCGGCGAGGATCTCGCCCCAGGGGTCGATGATCAGCGAATGGCCGAAGGTCTCGCGCTTGTTCTCATGCAGGCCGGCTTGCGCCGCTGCGAACACGAAGCAGCCGGTCTCGATGGCGCGGGCGCGCAGCAGCGTGTGCCAATGCGCTTCGCCGGTCTTGCGGGTGAAGGCGGACGGCACCGTGAGGAAGGACGCGCCGGCTTCCGCAAGCGCGCGATAGAGCGCCGGGAAGCGCACGTCGTAGCAGATCGTCAGTCCGATCCGGCCCCAGGGCAGGTCGGAGATCACGGCGGTCTCGCCCGGCTGGTAATTGGCCGATTCGCGGTAGCTCTCGCCGCCGGGCAGATCGATGTCGAACATGTGGATCTTGTCGTAGCTCGCGAGCACATTGCCCTCGGGCCCGATCAGAAACGAGCGGTTGACCGCCTTCTCCGGCGAGTAGCGCAGCGCCAGCGAGCCGATATGCAGATGTATCTTCAGCTCGGCGGCAAGCGCGCGATAGGCCTGCAGCGACTTGTCATCCTCTTCGCTCGCCAAATGCTCGAACAGCGCCTTGCGGTTCAGCTGCATCATGTTGCTGACCTCGGGGGTCAGCACGTAGTTGGCGCCCTGCGCCGCCGCCTCGCGGATCAGCCGCATGCCCTGCTCGAGGCTCGGCTCGGGCAGCAATCCGGTGCGCATCTGCACCATGGCGGCGGTGAAAATGTTGTCCGTTGCCATCAGGCGCCGCCTCCGTTGCTGAGCAGGCCGTCGAGCTTGCCCTCGCGGTCGAGCGCGTAGAGCTCGTCGCAGCCGCCGACATGGGTCTTGCCGATGAAGATCTGCGGGAAGGTCGAGCCGGCGCCGGCGCGATCATACATCTCGTCGCGGAAGGCCGGGTTGCTGGCGACGCTGAGTTCGGTGAACGCAGCGTTCTTGCGCGTCAAAAGCGATTTGGCCGCGGTGCAATAACCGCAGCCCGGGCGGGTGTAGATTTCAATGGCAGCGGTCATGGTGCGCTCGGTTGAACCTGAATGACAGATTATATGGGAGCGCGGTGGGTATCGACAACCCGGGCAAACACGAGCACGTCGACCTGCGCAGCTTTGGCGCGGAGCAGCGCCCGCGCGCAGGCATCCACTGTGGCACCCGAGGTCAGGACGTCGTCGACCAGGACCACACGGCGGCCCTGGATGTCAGCCTTGCGTTCACCGGCGACCCCGAATGCGCCCTGCACATTGCTGGCGCGGTCCTTGCGCGACAGTCCGATCTGCTGCTCGGTGGCGCGGGTGCGCCGCAGCGCCTCGGAGACCATTTTGACGCCGCTCTGGCGCGCGATCACCTTGGCCAGCGCGCCGGACTGGTTGTAGCGCCGGCTCCAGCCGCGCCGCCAATGCAGGGGAACCGGCACCAGCATGTCGGCATCCCGTAGCAATTCCTTCCCCGCGCGCGCCATCCAGCGGCCCATTGTTGGCGCGAGATCAGTGCGATCCTGGTATTTCAATGCGTGCACCAGGGTGCGCGCGACGTCGTCATAGCGTACCGCGGCGCGGGCGCGTTGGTAGGCCGGCGGATTGGCGATCGCCTCCATCGACAGCAGCTCGGGACCCGGATCGTAGACGAAGGGAATGCCGAGCCGCGGGCAGAACGGCGGCGCGATGAACGACAATTTGGCCCAGCACGCCGCGCAGACGCCCTCGCCATGAACCGGCTCGCGGCAGGACACACACAGCGTCGGCAGCGCGACGTCGAGCGCCAAACGCGCGGTATGCAGCCACGCGCCCCCGATCGCGCCAAGCGCGCGCTGGACGTGACCGGTAATGGAGCGTGTCGGTGATGCCTCGGCGTCCATGGCATGAGGCTAGCGTTTGAGCCGTACGGGCTCAAGGCGCATGACGTCGCCTGTCACGACAGCATCTCGTGGTGTTCGCGCAGGATTGCCCGCGCGCCGCGCTTCTCGGCGCCTCGGCCGCCGATGATCGCGTCGTAGGCAAGCCGCATCTGGCGTGCGGCCGCGTCAGGCGCAACGGCGCCAATTCCGGTACCTAGTCCCGGCACCAGCAGGGTCCGAATGGGCGCTTTTGAGCGGATATTGTGGGCCAGGACGGCAATCAGCGCGGCCCGGAACGCAAGGTACACATTGACGGTCGCGCTGATGTCTGAGGGGATCCGCATGGTTGGTGCGCTGACCAGAAAGGAAATGAAGTCGTGGCCTGTGGCAACGATCGCGGCTTGCCCAACAGGCAATTCGCCATGGTGATGCTTTGCAATCGCTGCCTGCAGGTCGGTCTGAAGCGTCCAGCCGAAGAATTTCGAGTACAGAAGGTCGATTCCGCCATCCATGAAGCCGAAGCTGTTCGCCGGACTGACGATGGCGTCCGCCTTCTGTTCGAAGATGTTGCCGCGCGATACGCGCACCTCGGGCATGTCGGCAAAGGCAAGCTCCCAGGCCCTGACCACCCCAGCGTTGATATCCCGAAGGTGAACCGCAAGCATGGGAAAATCCATACAATCTTGGTGAGTGGACGATGGCCGCATGAAGCCCGTATCAGGCTAGCGGGTCGCCGGATTCGTCTCAAGCAACGCATTGCCTGCGACGGCGGTCCGGCGTAACCAGCGCGGATGGCAACGACCCCGGCCACCGCCCCGATCCTGTTCGATCGCGCATTGCTCGGCGCGCGGCTGGCGCGCGCGCGGCGCGAGGGGGCGGCGACGTTCCTGCTCGAGCGCGCGACCGAAGACATGGCGGACCGCTTGCAGGCGGTATCGCGCAGCTTTTCGGCGGCGGCCGACGTCTGGACGCCGGGTGAGGGGCTTGCTGAGGCCTTGCGCGGGCGTGTCGCCTCGGTCGAGCCGATCGGCTTCAGCGAGGCGGAAGCGCTCGGCCTGGCACCGGAGTCGCTCGATCTTGCGGTCTCCGCGCTCGCTTTCCAGTTCGTCAATGATCTGCCGGGCGTGCTGGCGCAGCTCCGCCGGGCGCTGAAGGGCGACGGGCTGCTACTCGCTTCGATGCTCGGCGGCGACACGCTGACCGAGTTGCGCCAGAGCTTCGCCGCGGCGGAGGCGGAATGCGAGGGCGGCGTGTCGCCGCGGGTCGCGCCGTTCGCCGACCTGCGCGACATCGGCGCACTGTTGCAGCGGGCCGGCTTCGCGCTGCCGGTGACCGATGTCGACCGCGTCGTGGTGCGCTATTCCAGCGCCTTCGCGCTGATGGCCGACCTCAGGCGCATGGGCGCGACCAATGTACTGCGCGAGCGCCGTCACACCCTGACCCGCCGCGCCACCATGCTGCGGATGGCGCAGATCTACGCCGAACGCTTCGCCGATCCCGATGGCCGCATCCGCGCCACCTTCGACATCGTCTGGCTGTCCGGCTGGGCGCCGCATGAAAGCCAGCCGAAGCCGCTGAAGCCCGGTTCGGCGAAAGCGAGTTTGGAGGCGGCGGTGAAGCAGGTGAAGCGTTAGGCACGCACGGTGCCGGGGCTCCCTCTCCCCTTGCGTGAGAGGGTTGGGGAGAGGGGTAGCCCCGGGCGAGATATTCGTGTGATCATCGCTTTCGCAATTCTGCGCCCGTCTTCGAGATGCAGGCTGAGGGAGCGCGCCGTGTGGCACCCCTCTCCCCAGCCCTCCCCCGCAAGGGGGGAGGGAGCCCGTCCATCGTGCGTCCCTCACGGTCGTTCGCTGATCGCGCGCCAGCGAAATCACAGCAGACGCGGCAGCAGCGGGGATGCCGCCGTCGCTTACCTTTCCCTCGGATCGCAGTTGTCGATGCGATCCAACCTCTCTCACAAGGTGGGCGACGGTTGCTTGCGCGATTTCGGAATAATGGAATTGTGCCGGTGAGTTGCCCGACGTGTCAAGCGGCTTGGTCGAACGCCGACCGCCGCGGCTACTGTGCATGGGGTTGTTTTCGATATTTTGGCGGCGCGCCTCCCTCGCAAGCGGGAGAGGCGAAGCAGATCACAGCAGCAAATCCATCAGATGCGGCAGCAGCGGGATGTCCGCCGGCGGCATCGGGTAGTCACGCAGCTTGTTCGCGCGCACCCAGGCGAGGTTCTGGCCCTCGCGCGCCACCGCCATGCCCTCCCACCGGCGGCAGATGTAGAGCGGCATCAGGAGATGGAAGGTCTCGTAGGCATGGCTGGCGAAGGTCAGCGGCGCGAGGCACGGCTCGCTCACGGTGATGCCGATCTCCTCGTGCAGCTCGCGGATCAGGGTCTGCTCCGGCCGCTCGCCGGGCTCGATCTTGCCGCCGGGGAATTCCCACAGGCCGGCCAGCGCCTTGCCCTCGGGGCGTTGCGCCAGCAGCACGCGCTTGTCGGCATCGACCAGCGCGCAGGCGACGACGAGGATCAGCTTGATGTCAGCCATGCGGCACGAATGTCCTTACCAAGCATGATCCGGAAAGGTGCGAAGCGGTTTTCCGAAAAGCTCATGCTCAAAGAATGAGTCTTGCAAGCTTTCATTAACCAGCAACGCGCCGTCAGCCAAACGATTTGTGCCCCTGGGCGTTTTCTGCATCCGCGATAAGCCGGCCTTAATGCGCAACGGGCAGGATGAAGGTTGTTATCTGCCCATCATTTTCTTTGCCGATATCAGCCATGCGCACCTTGCTTCGGACCGTCAGCCGTTTCCGCCGCGATCGCTCCGGCAACATCGCAATGATCTTCGGCCTGGCCCTGCTGCCGCTGCTCATCGCGGTCGGATGCGCGGTGGACTATTCCCGCGCCAACCAGATCCGCAGCAAGCTGATCTCCGCCGCCGACGCGGCGAGCGTCGGGTCGATCGCCAAGGCATCGCCCGGCTTCGTTGCCGCCGGTGCCATGACCTCGGACGGCGAGATCTCGGCGGGAGAAGCCGATGCGCGGAAGATCTTCAACGGCAATATCTTCAATCAGAACGGCTTCACGCTGACCAGCGTGACGCCGACCATGACCAAGAGCGGCGGCACCATCACCTCGACGGTCCAGTTCACCGCCAACGTCCCGACCATGTTCCTCGGCGTGATGGGACGGAGCACGATGACGGTGTCGGGCACCTCGACCTCGACCGCCAACATGCCGCTCTACATCGATTTCTACCTGCTGCTCGACAATTCGCCGTCGATGGGAGTCGCAGCGACGCCTGCCGATGTGACCAAGATGGTCAACAACACGCCGGATCAGTGCGCATTCGCCTGCCACGACTACAACGATGCCAACAACTACTACAATCTCGCCAAGACGCTCGGCGTCACGACGCGGATCGACGTGCTGCGCAGCGCGACCCAACAGCTGATGGACACGGCCGCGAACACCGCGACCTATTCCAGCCAGTACCGGATGGCGATCTACGATTTCGGCGCCTCGTCGGCGACGATCGGCCCGCGCGCGCTGTTCACGCTGTCGACCAGCCTGTCGAGCGCCAAGACCGCGGCCGGCAACATCGACCTGATGGGCGTCTACGGCAACAACGACTCGTACACCGCCGACAAGGACAGCCAGTTCTCGACGGTGCTTCCGGCCATCAGCAATGCGATCAGCGCGCCGGGTCCCGGCACCTCGGCCGCGCCGATGAAATATCTGTTCTTCGTGTCCGACGGGGTCGCCGACGAACCCAATTCAAGCTGCCTGAAGCCGATCACCGGCAGCAATCGCTGCCAGTCACCGATCAATCCGGCGCTCTGCACGGCAATCAAGAACCGCGGCATCAAGATCGCGGTGCTCTACACCACCTATCTGCAGCTGCCGACCAACAACTGGTACATGACCTGGATCGATCCGTTCAACCAGGGCCCGTTCGGTCCGTCGCCGAACAGCCAGATCGCGCAGAACATGCAGGCCTGCGCCTCGCCGGGCTTCTATTTCGAGGTCAGCCCGACCCAGGGCATCGCGGATGCGATGAATGCGCTGTTCAAGAAGGCAGTCGCCGACGCGCGGATCTCGAGCTGACGCAGCGACCCGCATCTCTCCCGTCACTCTGAGGAGGCCGCGAAGCGGCCGTCTCGAAGGGTCGACGGCCCCGCTCTTTCCACGCTCCGTCGGGGCCGTGCATCCTTCGAGACGCGCTACGCGCTCCTCAGGATGACGGGTCGGGGACTTCGCCCGTTGCAATGACAGTGACTTCTACGACCGGTAATCGCCGTTGATCGCGACGTATTCCTTGGTGAGGTCGCAGGTCAGCACGCGGTCTTTCGCCTTGCCGAGGCCGAGCGCGACCTTGATCTGGATCTTCGGCGCCTTCATCGCTTCCGAGACCTCTTTCTCGTTGTAGGACGGATCGCGCGCGCCGCTCTTGGCGACGCGGATGCCGTTGAAGGAGATCGAGAGCTTGTCGCGGTTGGCGGGCTCGCCGGCCTTGCCGACCGCCATCACGACGCGGCCCCAATTGGCGTCCTCGCCGGCGATCGCGGTCTTCACCAGCGGTGAATTGGCGATCGACATCGCGATCTTGCGGGCCGACGGTTTTGTCGTCGCGCCTTCGACCACGACCTCGACCAGCTTGCGGGCGCCTTCGCCGTCGCGCGCCACCTGCTCGGAGAGATCGGCGAGGATCTGCTGGAACGCCTTGGTGAAGGCCTTCAGGCGCGGGTCGCTGGCGCGCGAGATCTTCGGCGCGCCGTTGGCGGCCGCAGCGCCGGTCGCAAATGCCAGCAGCGTGTCCGAGGTCGAGGTGTCGCCGTCGATGGTCAGCGCATTGAAGGTGTCCTCGACGCCGGCCTTGAGCAGCGATTGCAGCACGCCAGCCGACAGCGGCGCGTCGGTGAAGATGAAGGACAGCATGGTCGCCATGTCGGGCATGATCATGCCGGCCCCCTTGGCCATGCCGTTGATCGTCACCTTGGCCTTGCCGAGCTTGACGGTCGCGGTGGCGACCTTCGGGAAGGTATCGGTGGTCATGATCGCCCTGGCGGCGTCCATCCAGAGGTCGGGCGTCGCGGTCTGTGCGAGTTGCGCCAGCACGCCATCGAACTTGCTGGCGTCGAGCGGCTCGCCGATCACGCCTGTGGAGGCCAGGAAGACGTCCGACGTCGAGCAGCCGACCGCTTTCGATGCAATCTGCGCGGTCAGCGCGGTGGATGCCTTGCCGGTCTTGCCGGTGAAGGCGTTGGCGTTGCCGGAATTGACCACTAGGGCACGCGCAGCCCCGCCCTTCAGCTTGGCGCGGCACCATTCGACCGGCGCCGACGGGCACTTCGACTTGGTGAAGACGCCGGCCACCGTGGTGCCCTTGTCCAGCAGCGCGAGCAGCACGTCGGTGCGCCCCTTGTAGCGGATGCCGGCGGCAGCGGTCGCAAGCCGCACACCCGCGATCACGGGCATCTCGGGAACGTCGGGCGGGGCGAGGGGAGAGACGGCAGTGGACATCGGGAGGCTTCCGGCTACGGGGAGGGAAGCGCTGCATAACATCTCGCCGGCTGAAGCGGGAGAGGGCTGTGGCGCGAACGCCGGTTGTCATCAATCGTTCAAAGAAGCCGTAGCCCGGATTTCGCTTCGCTTCATCCGAGCTACGAAGACCTCGCAAAAGCAAATGGCCGGGACATGCCCGGCCATCGCGACTGCTTTCGTTTTCGCGGCTTACTTCTTCGCCGGCGCCATCTTGTTGTCGGCGGGCTTCGGCGCGTCCTTGGCGGCATCGGCCGGCGCGGTCGCGTCCTTGGCCGTTTCGGCCGGCTTGTCCATGCGCTCGACCTTGGCGGCCTCGCGCAGCTTGGCGACGTAGTCGGCCTGGGCCTTGCGGGTCACATAGGTCTCGATCTGGGCCTTCACCTGCTCGAAGTCGGGCGCCTTGCGGTTGCGCTTTTCCTCGACCTTGATGATGTGCCAGCCGAACTGCGACTTGACCGGATCGGAGATCTTGCCCGGTTCGAGCGTGAAGGCGACCGCGGAGAACTCCGGCACCATCTGCTCCTTGGTGAAGAAGCCGAGGTCGCCGCCGTCGGAGGCGCCGGGATCCTTTGACTTCTTCTTGGCGAGCTCGGCGAAATCGGCGCCCTTGTCGAGCTCGGCCTTGATCGCCTTGGCCTCGTCCTCGGTCTCGACCAGGATGTGGCGGGCGCGCACTTCCTGCTCGCCGGTGATCTGCTTGGCGGCCTCCTCATAGACCTTCTTCATGGCGTCGTCGGTGGTCGCGGCCTTGCCCTCGCTGGCAAGCAGGCTGTCCATCAACAGGCGGTTGCGGGTGAAGGCGAGCCGCTTCTTGAAGTCGTCGTTGTTCTCGATCTTCTTGTCCTCGGCGGCCTTGGACACGATCTTCATGTCGATCAGGAAGGACAGCACGTTGTCCTTGCGGGTCGAGGGGTCCATCTGCTGCAGGCTCGGGCCGAGTTCCTCCTCGGCGAGCGCCACGTCGCTAGCGTGGATCTCGGAACCGTTCACCTTCGCCAGCACCGGGTCGGATTCTGCGGCGCGGACCGGGAGGCCGGCAGCCAGCACTGCGACAAGACAGCCCGTGGCGGCCAGGGTGGCGAGGCCGAGGCGCAGGCCGGTTTTGGTTTCCGGAGGCGAGGTGGTCATGCAAAATCCTTGGTCTAAAGGGGGGAAGCTCGAGCGGGGCGGACACTCGCCCAATCGTGTTACATTGGCAACGCGAAAGTCTTGTCAAAATGATGAATTCCTTGACATCTTGGCGGCGTTGACAACCCCCCGACCGGGCCATATCTCTGGCCGACCGTGTCAGCGGTGAGAGCGCTTATTTTGCTGCGTTTTTCGCCGTTGAACCCAGGATGGCCCGTTTCCCACTCAATTGGCGGAGGAGCCCCGGGCCGGGGCTCGAACCGTAGCGCGTCACGGTGAGTTGATAGGCGATCCGGCGGACCATCTCAGGCTGTATTCCAAGACTGAAATCCAACACTGAAATCCAAGACTTGAATTCCAAGACTCAACCAAGACCGAACTCGAGACCGAAGAACAGGAATTTCGCATGATCGGCGCGCTCGCCCGCAAGTTTTTCGGCTCCGCCAACGACCGTCGGGTCAAGGGCTATCAGTCCCGCGTCAGCGCCATCAACGCCCTGGAGCCCGAACTCGTCAAGCTGACGGACGATCAGCTCAAGGCCCGCACCGCCGAATTCAAGCAGCAGCTCGCCAGCGGCAAGACGCTCGACGACATCCTGGTCCCGGCCTTCGCCACGGTGCGCGAGGCGGCCAAGCGGACGCTCGGCCAGCGCCATTTCGACGTCCAGCTGATCGGCGGCATGGTGCTGCACGAGGGCGACATCGCCGAGATGAAGACCGGCGAAGGCAAGACGCTGGTTGCAACGCTCGCGGTCTACCTCAACGCGCTCGCCGGCAAGGGCGTCCATGTCGTCACCGTCAACGACTATCTCGCCCGCCGCGACTCCGGCTGGATGGGCCAGATCTATGCCTTCCTGGGGCTGACCACCGGCGTGATCGTGCACGGCCTCGACGACGCCGAGCGCAAGGCCGCCTATGCCTGCGACATCACCTACGGCACCAACAACGAATACGGCTTCGACTATCTGCGCGACAACATGAAGTACCGCCTGGAGGACATGGTCCAGCGCGAGCACTTCTATGCGATCGTCGACGAAGTCGACTCGATCCTGATCGACGAAGCGCGCACGCCGCTGATCATCTCCGGTCCGCTCGACGACCGGTCGGATTTCTACAACACCATCGACACCTTCATGCCGAAGCTCGCCAAGAAGGACGACTACGAGGTCGACGAGAAGCAGCGCACGGTGACGCTGACCGAAGGCGGCATGGAGAAGCTCGAGAACCTGCTGCGCGACGCCGGCCAGCTCAAGGGCGATTCACTGTACGACGTCGAGAACGTCTCCGTCGTGCATCACGTCAACCAGGCGCTGCGCGCGCACACGCTGTTCACGCGCGACAAGGATTACATCGTCCGCGACGACGAGGTGGTCATCATCGACGAGTTCACCGGCCGCATGATGCAGGGCCGGCGCTATTCGGAAGGCCTGCACCAGGCGCTGGAAGCCAAGGAGCACGTCACGGTCCAGCCCGAGAACCAGACGCTGGCCTCGATCACCTTCCAGAACTATTTCCGGATGTACCAGAAGCTGTCCGGCATGACCGGCACGGCGCTGACCGAAGCCGACGAACTGTTCGACATCTACAAGCTCGAGGTCGTCGAGATCCCGACCAACCTGCCGGTGGCGCGCCTCGACGAGGACGACGAGGTCTACCGCACCCAGAACGAGAAATACGCCGCGATCCTTGCCGAGATCGAGCGCGCCAACAAGCGGCTGCAGCCGGTGCTGGTCGGCACGGCGTCGATCGAGAAGTCGGAAGTGCTGGCCGACTACCTCAAGAAGCACGGCTACAAGCAGATCGACTTCACCTCCGAATCCGGCATGGAGAAGCTCTATGCCGCGGCCCGCGCCGGCAAGCCGGCGAAGCTGTTCGCGGTGCTGAACGCGCGCTTCCACGAGCAGGAAGCCTATATCGTCGCGGAAGCCGGCGTGCCCGGCGCGATCACGATCGCGACCAACATGGCCGGCCGCGGCACCGACATCAAGCTCGGCGGCTCGCTCGAAATGCGAATCCAGCAGGAGACCGCCACCATCACCGACGAGGCCGAGAAGGCCAGGAAGATCGAGCAGATCAAGGCCGACATCGAGCGCTTCCGCGAGCTCGTGCTGAAGGCGGAAGAGGATTTCGAGGTCGAGCCCGCCAAGGGCAGCAAGCCCGCGAAGACCGTGAAGAAGCCGGGCGGCCTCTACATCATCGGCTCCGAACGTCACGAATCCCGCCGCATCGACAATCAGCTGCGCGGCCGCTCCGGCCGTCAGGGCGACCCCGGCCGCTCGAAATTCTTCCTGTCGCTGGAAGACGATCTGATGCGCATCTTCGGCTCCGACCGGCTCGACAGCATGCTGCAACGGCTCGGCCTGCAGGAAGGCGAGGCCATCATCCATCCCTGGATCAACAAGGCGCTCGAGAAGGCCCAGCAGAAGGTCGAAGCGCGCAACTTCGACATCCGCAAGAATCTGCTCAAGTTCGACAACGTTCAGAACGACCAGCGCAAGGTGATCTTCGACCAGCGCGTCGACCTGATGAAGGACGACAGCGTCGTCGAGACCGTGACCGACATGCGCCATGCCTTCGTCGAGGACGTGGTCGCCAAGCACATCCCCGAGCACGCCTATGCCGAGCAGTGGGACACCGCGGGCCTCAAGGAAGAGCTGAAGCGCGTGCTCGATGTCGACCTGCCGGTCGACGAATGGGCCAAGGAAGAGGGCATCGCCGACGAGGAGCTGCTCAACCGCATCGAGAATCATGTCGACGAGCGGATGGCCGCCAAGGTCGCGCAGTGGGGCCCCGACGTGATGCGCTACGTCGAGAAGACCATCCTGCTGCAGACGCTCGACCATCTCTGGCGCGAGCACCTGATCATGCTGGATCATCTGCGCCAGGTGATCGGCCTGCGCGGCTATGGCCAGCGCGATCCGTTGCAGGAGTACAAGACCGAAGCCTTCAATCTCTTCCAGGAGATGAGCGCGCATCTGCGCGAGGCGGTCACCGCGCAGCTGATGCGGGTCGAGATCGTGCCGCCGGACGAGCCGCCGCAGCCGCTGCCGCTGATGGAAGCGCACAAGCTCGATCCCAACACTGGCGAGGACGAGTTCGCCCAGGCCCGCCTGACCGAAGCCACCTACGCCCAGGCCTCGCTGGCGCCGGGGATGCCCGCCGCCGACCGCAATCCGAATGACCCGGCAAGCTGGGGCAAGGTCGGCCGCAACGAGGACTGCCCCTGCGGCTCAGGCAAGAAGTACAAGCACTGCCACGGAAGGTACGCTTGACAGCAATTCCAACTCATCGGTGCGCTGTCGGTATTTGGTCCGCGCTCCGTTGATGTGCTGCGGCATCCGCTTCCGTGAGCGGGACTTGCTCCATGCCTCGCGAGACAGAATGCCGCCGCTCGAACGGCGGCATTCCGGCCTGATGCCCTACTTCAGCTTGTAGGTGCCGGTCTGGTGATTGCAGTCCTGGAACGTTCCCGGTTTGATGACCGGAAAGGGACCTAGTGGCTGGACAGTTCCGCTTGCAACCATACCTTCGTATTTTCCAGTGCCCACGATATTCTCGCGGGTGACCTTGCCGTCGCTCCCGACAGAAAAATACGACAGGCGTTTGTCGCCGTCTGCATCGATGGCCTCGCACACCGTCGACCCGGTGTTCTTGCCGTCGAGCGAGGCGTTCATTCCCACGCAGCGGAAGGTGTGCTTGTCAAACATTCCGCCCGGTGTCGTGCTTCGGATAGCCCCCGTCATTTCGTAACTCGCAGCCGTGTGCGTCTTTGAGAAGGCGATCACGTTGTTGGCGCCGGACCAGCACGCGGTGTAGTCGTAGGTGCCCTCCTTTGGCAGCTCGGCTGCAAACACGGACGGGGCAGAGGCGATAATCGATACGGCCAATATGTACCTTCGCATGGCATTCCCCTCCAAAAAACAATTGAAAATAAATGTCCCCGTGAAGGCGGGACATCGAAGCGTAGCACAACAACCAGTGCTCGATGAGGGATGTCGATTGTTGCGATGCGCCATCGGCGTCAAAACCGAAGCGGTCGTGAACATCCAACGGGTGGATGCCTCTTCTGATCGAGGCATTTCAAGCGGCGTCGCTGCCGCGATCGCCCTTGACGGTCTATCGTGCCCCGATCACGGCGGCCGTGTTGGACGATCGCCGCTTGCTATTTCGGCTTGTCGTAGAGCGGCCTACCCTTGTCGACGATATGGATGGTCAACAGCTTGATCGCCTTGCCGCCGACGACTTTAGTAGGCGCCATGCGGTGTATCCCGTGCATTCAGGCCAACGGCGCCGGTCCGAACGGGTACCTGCTTTCCGTCAGGTAGTTCGATGGTGCCGCCTTCGAGGAAGTAGTACGACTCATCGCCGGGATGGATGTGAAGCGTTGAAGTGTCCCCGGGCTTTAACTCGCTGATGCTGGTGATGACCTCCATGTTCATCCCGGTGAGGTCGCTGCGCTTCAGTTCCTTTCGAAACGGCGAGTCCTGCGCACCCGCCGACGTGACCGGCATCGCAGCCAAAGCAATTCCGATTGTCACCTTCACGGAAATCGCGCCTCCCTTAAGAAGGGCGCCAAGTATCGCCACCCAGCTTCCTGAAAATTTCGGAAGCCGGCAAGGGTGCCTGGCGAGGCACGTTCCGCACCGCAAATCGGCCCGCCCGTCGCAGGCGCATGCCGTCAGCCGGCGTAGGCACGATCGAGATCGGCGATCACGATCTTCTGCATCTTCAACATCGCCTGCATGACGCGGTCGGCTTTTGTGCGATCGGGGTCGCTCAAGTAGCGGCTCAGCGCCGTCGGGATCACCTGCCAGGACAGGCCGAAGCGGTCCTTGAGCCAGCCGCAGCGCGATTCCTGGCCGCCGTCGGTGAGCTTCTCCCAGAAGTAATCCACCTGTTCCTGGGTCTCGACGCTGAGGAAGAACGATACCGCTTCGTTGAACTTGTGCTGCGGTCCGCCATTGAGCGCATAGAACCGCTGCCCCTCGAGTTCGAAACTCGCCATGAAGTCGCTGACGGTCTCGATCTCGGCGTTCGGGAACACCGATTTGTAGAAGGCAACGGCATCGCGGACGTTGTTGTCGAGCCAGAGGAACGGCGTGATCGAAGTCATGACAGGGGTGTCCTCGCTAGTTGTCGGATCGGGGGAACCTGCGCGACGACACGCGAAGGCTGCGCCGCAGGCGCGCCCAAAGGACGCTCCGGATCGTCGCCTCCCGACATTCCCTGCCGGCTCTTTTTTCGATGATTTCGATAGCGGCGTCGCCCGGCCGGCGCGGCCCTAGTTGGCGCTGCCGATCAGGCTTTCCAGCAGGCGCTTGAGCTCGGTGGTCGACTTGTCGCCATAGCTCTCGACGATGTGCTCCTCCTGGCTCACCGCCAGCGAGTTCAGCCGCCGGCACAGCGCCTTGCCGCGGTCGGAGACGAACATCAGCACCTTGCGGCGATCCTTGGGATCCTGCACGCGATAGACCAGCGCATCCGACACCATGCGGTCGATCATCTTGGTCAGCGTCGGATGGTTGAGCAGCACCGCATCCGCAAGCTCGCCCATCGAGTGGCCGTTGCCGTCGGACAGCACCTTGAGGATGCGCCACTGCTCGACCGGCACGCCTTCCTTGGCCAGCCGCGTCTCCAACTGCCGGTTGATCTCCCGGTTGGCTTGCGCGAGCAGGTAGGTGAGGTGTTCGGTGATCGGGGAATTTTCTTTCGGCGGTTTAGCCACGGCGTGAGACCTGGTTCCTGACCCGGTGAATGAATGTCCGGCAACGCATGCCGTTTCTATATGCACTTCAATTGTTGAATATTCAATATTTTCCCCTAGGATATTCCCCCAACCAAAGGGCGGATGCCGCAACCGCCCGCTGGCTGCGTTGCGTATTGCTTCCCAGACAGGAGTTGGCGTGCTCTCGACGGTCTCTTTCCAGGCGCATGGCGGCTTGCCCGTCGCGCCGCCGCACCTGTTTCGAAGCCCGTCGTCCTGTGCGGCCGATCTCGCTTTGACCGTCAAGCCGGGCTCCTCGCGCCGTGGCGGCACCGACAGCAAGCTCAGGATCGGCAATTTCATCACTTTCTCCGGCGCGCCCGGAATCTGGGGGCCGATCTCGGCCAACAGCGTCATGCTGGCGGTCGACGAGATCAACCGGCGCGGCGGCATCCGCGGCCGCGAGGTCGAATTGTCGATGTACGACGCCGGCGGGCCGATCGAGGAGGTGGTGCGCCGCGCCGAGCGGGCGATCGCGTTCGACGAGATCGACGTCATCATGGGCTCGCATATCAGTGCGGTGCGCCTCGCGCTGCGCAAGGTCACGGCCGGCCGCATCCCCTATGTCTACACGCCGGTCTATGAGGGCGGCGAGCGGACGCCAGGGGTGATGGCGATCGGCGAGACGCCGCGCGCCGAAAGCCGGCCCGCGATCCACTGGCTCACCGAGGTCAAGAAGGCGCGGCGCTGGTATCTGATCGGCAGCGATTATGTCTGGCCCTGGCAATCGCATCGCGCGGTGAAGCGCTACATCAAGGAGGCCGGCGGCCAGGTGGTCGGTGAGGAGTTCGTCCCGCTCGGCGAGGACGATCACGAGCCGCATCTGGCGCGGATCCGCGCCGCCAAGCCCGACGTCGTGCTGATCACCCTGATCGGCACCGACAGCATCACCTTCAACCGGGCCTTCGCCGACGCAGGGCTCGCCGCCACCACGCTGCGCTATGCGGGGGCAATGGACGAGACCGTGCTGCTCGGCATCGGGCCTGATGCGACCGAGAACCTGTTCTGCGCCTCCGGCTATTTCGGCTGCGTCGATTCGCGCGCCAATGACGAGTTCCGGACCAGCTACCGTGCGATGTTCGGGGCGCACGCGCCGCCGATCGGCTCGGTCGGGCAGTCCAATTACGAGGGGATGCGCTTCCTCGAAGCGGCGGCCAACCGGGCCCGCTCGCTGTCGACAGGGCCCTTGTCTGCTGCGGCGCGCAACCTCGTCTACAGCGGCGCGCGCGGCGCCGTCACCATTCGCGACGGCCGCGCCGAAATGCCGATCTATCTTGCCGAGGCCGACGGTCTCGACTTCAATGTGATCAAGACGATCTAGAAGCGTTCTCGAGCGAAGTGGGTACCGGTTCGCGTGAAGAGAACGCGCCAAGGCAGGAGCTAGTGGCACCGTCGCCCATCAGGGCGATGCCGTGAGGCGGCGTGCCGGTGCCAGACAGGAGCAGGTGTGCATTCGACGCCCAACGTCACGGCAAGAAACCTCCCGTTCCCGCCGTCCCTGCTGTTCAGGAACCTGGCGTCCGCGGCGTCGGATCGCATGCTCGCGCCGATGGATCGGGGCGGGTTCGGTCCGCGCGGCGCGCGCAACCGGCTGCGGATCGCAGGCTTCGTCTGTTGCTCCGGTTCGCCCGGGATGTGGGGCCCCGCCGCGACCTCGACCGCGCAGCTTGCCGTTGCGGACATCAACCGGCGCGGTGGCATCCTCGGCCGCGAGATCGAGTTCCAGGTCTATGACGCCGGCGGACCGATCGAGGACGTGATCGACCGCGCCGAGCAGGCGATCGCGTCCGACGAGGTCGATCTCATCATGGGCATGCACACCAGCAGGGTGCGTGTCGCGCTGCGTGGCCTCATCACCCGCAGCAAGATCCCCTACATCTACACGCCGGTCTATGAGGGCGGCGAGCGGACGCCGGGCGTGATCGCGATCGGCGAGACGCCGCGCTGGCAGAACCGGCCATCGATCCACTGGCTGGCCGAGGCGAAGCGCGCCAGGCGCTGGTACCTGATCGGCAGCGACTATGTCTGGCCCTGGCAGTCGCACCGCGCGGTGAAGCGCTACATCAAGGAAACCGGCGGCCTTGTGGTCGGCGAGGAGTTCGTGCCGGTCGGCGAGGACGATCACGAGGCGCATCTGGAACGGATCCGCGCGGCGAAGCCCGATGTCGTGCTGATCTCGCTGATCGGCACCGACAGCGTGACCTTCAACCGCGCCTTTGCCGACGCCGGGCTCGCCGCCACCACGCTGCGCCTTGCCGGCTGTTTCGACGAAACCGCGCTGCTCGGCATCGGCGCCGACAAGACCGAGAACCTGTTCTGCGCCTCCGGCTATTTCCCCTCGGTCGGCTCGCAGGCCGGCGACGAATTCAGGGACCGCTATCGCGCGATGTTCGGGGCCTTTGCGCCGCCGGTCGGATCGTGCGGCGAGTCCGCCTATGAAGGCTTCTGCCTGCTGGAGGCTGCCGCCAACTGCGCCGGCTCGCTCGACCTGCGGCCGCTGCTCGCGGCAGCCGACAACCTCGTCTATCGCGGCCCGCGCGGTCCGGTCACGGTGCGCAGCGGCCACGCCAGGATGCCGATGTATCTTGCCGAAGCCGACGGCCTCGACTTCAGGGTGATCAAGCCGATCTGAGTCTTTCTTCACCTCCTCCGCTTGCGGGGTCGAGACCAGCGGAGCTGGCTCTTAGGTCGCATTGCATCGAAGATGCAATGCGGGTGGGGGTTCTCTCCACGATACGACTCGCGGTAGCACCCCACCCCAATCCCTCCCCCGCAAGCGGGAGAGGGGGCTCTACGAAATAATGCTTGAAAAGGAAAATATTTCCGTTTTGAATACAACAACGGGGTGAGCGGTTCGCGCGGGTCAACGCGCAGCTCGCTGACCTGCGTCGAGGGATCAATCCAAGGATCAAAAGCTTCAGGAGAGCGCCGTGACCGTCGTCCTTCCCACGCCAACGCAACTTCGTGCCGTCGCCGAACAGTGCGGCCTGTCCCTGACCGATGAGGACGTGGCCTCGTTCCGCGGCCTGATGCAGGGCTCGATCGAGGCCTATAACCTCGTCGCCCAGATGCCGGACGAACTGCCCGAAGTGAAATATCCGCGCACGCCCGGCTCTCGCCCGGCGCCGGAAGACAACAAGCACAACGCCTGGTACCGCAAATCGACGGTGAAGGGCGCGGCCTCCGGCAAGCTCAAGGGCAAGACGGTGGCGCTGAAGGACAACATCATGCTGGCCGGCGTGCCGATGACCAACGGCTCGTCGACGCTGGAAGGCTATATCCCCGATTTCGACGCCACCATCGTCACCCGCATGCTCGACGCCGGTGCCGAGATCGCCGGCAAGACCCATTGCGAGCACTTCTGCCTGTCCGGCGGCAGCCACACCGGCTCCTACGGGCCGGTGCACAATCCGCACAAGATGGGCTACTCGGCCGGCGGCTCGTCGTCGGGTTCAGGCGTCGTGGTCGCGCTCGGCGAGGTCGACATGGCGATCGGCGGCGACCAGGGCGGCTCGATCCGCATGCCGTCCTCGTTCTGCGGCACCTACGGCATGAAGCCGACCTGGGGCCTCGTGCCCTACACCGGCATCATGCCGATCGAGATCTACGTCGATCACACCGGCCCGATGACCGCGACCGTGGAAGACAACGCACTGCTGCTGGAAGTGCTGGCCGGCGACGACGGCTACGATCCCCGCATCAAGGCGCCGAAGGTCGAGGATTACACCAAGGCGCTGGGCAAGGGCGTCAAGGGCATGAAGATCGGCATCGTCAAGGAAGGTTTTGAGCAGCCGACCGCGGAGGCCGCGGTGAACGAGAGCGTGCGCGAGGCGACCAAGCGCTTCAAGGATCTCGGCGCCAGCATCGAAACGGTGTCGATCCCGATGCACATGCTCGGCGGCGCGATCTGGACGCCGATCGGCACCGAGGGCCTGACCCAGACAATGATGTTCGGCGATGGCTACGGCCTCAGCCGCGGCGACCTCTATTCGACCTCGCTGATGGATTTCCATCGCGGCTGGCGCCGCCAGGCGGATTCGCTGTCCGAGACCACCAAGCTGTTCATGATGCTCGGCACCTACATCAACAACAATTTCGGTCCGCGCTTCTACGGCAAGGCGCTCAACATCTCGCGGCGGCTCGCCGCAGCCTACGACAAGGCGTTCAAGGACTACGACCTGCTGCTGATGCCGACGACGCCGATGAAGGCGACGAAATTGCCCGAGGCCAATGCCAGCCGCGAGGAATACGTTGCCCGTGCACTCGAGATGATCTCCAACACCGCGCCGTTCGACATCACCCATCACCCGGCGATGTCGCTGCCCTGCGGTATGGTCGACGGCCTGCCGGTCGGGTTGATGCTGGTCGGCCGGATGTTCGAGGAATCCACCATCTACCGCGCCGCGCACGCCTTCGAGCAGGCCGGCGACTGGAAGAAGATGTGAGGCGCCGCTTGTCGCAGACGCAAGGTCGATGGATCGAACGCCATGGCTAGCACCTTTGCCGCGGTGTTCGAAATCGTGAGCTTCGGCGCGATCATCGTGCTGGTCGTGCTCGGGCTCGGCATCATCGCCAGCATGATGGGCATCTTCAACTTCGCGCAGGGCGAATTCGTCCTGCTCGGGGCCTATGTGACCTATCTGGCCTACGCTCACGGCGCGCCGGTCTGGGCCGGCATGGTCGCCGCACCCTTCGTGGTCGGCGCGATCGGCTTCGTGCTGGAGGCGCTGATCATCCGGCGCTTCTATGCAGCGCCGATCGTCGCGATGCTCGGCACCTATGCGCTCGGGCTGATCATCCGCGAAAGCGTGCGCGGGCTGATCGGCGGCTTCTATCTCACGGTGCCGGAGCCGATCGGCGGTTCGATCGACCTCGGCTCCGTCCACATCTCGGCCTGGCGCTTCACCATCATCGTGATCACGCTGCTGGTGATGGGCGGCTGCTATCTGCTGCTGGCGCGCACCTCTTTCGGACTTCGGGTCCGCGCCACGCTGGAGAACCCGGCGCTGGCGCGCGCGTCGGGCATCTCGACGCCGCTGATCTACGGCGCGACCTTTGCGTTCGGCGCGGCGCTCGCCGGGCTTGCCGGCGCGCTGATCGTGCCGGTGTTCAGTCTGTTTGCCGACCTTGGCATTCGCTTCCTGATCCAGGGTTTCGTCGCCGTGATGGTCGGAGGGGTCGGCTCCTTCATCGGTCCGGTCGCCGGCGCCGGCGTGATCGGCACGCTCAGCGCGGCGCTGCCATGGGTGATGTCTCCGGTCGTCGCCGACGTCCTCGTCTTCGTGCTCGCCATCGCCTTCATCAAATTCCGGCCGCAAGGCCTCATTGCTGGGAAAGGGGTCTAATCACCATGTCGATTGAACGCATGAACCTCACGCGCCGCCGCTTCATGAGCAATTTCGCCTTTGCGACCGGCGCGCTCGCGACCGGAGTCGGAAGCTGGGTAGTGCGGCCCGATTGGGCCAACGCCGCCGAGGGTCCGATCAAGGTCGGCATCGCCACCGACCTGACCGGCCCGATCGCCTATGCCGGCAATGCCGACGCCAATGTCGCCAAGATGGTGATCAAGGAGATCAACGCCGGCGGCGGCCTGCTCGGCCGGCCGCTCGAGCTCTACATCGAGGACACCGCCTCGAACGAATCGGTCGCGGTCGGCAACGTCCGCAAGCTGATCCAGCGCGACAAGGTCGACATGGTGCTGGGCGGCATCACCTCGTCGATGCGCAACGCGATCAAGGACCCGATCGTGGCGCGCGGCAAGACGCTCTACATCTATCCGCAGCTCTACGAAGGCAAGGAGTGCACGCCCTATCTGTTCTGCACCGGGCCGACGCCGGCGCAGCAATGCGACGAGTTCATTCCCTGGCTGATCAAGAACGGCGGCAAGAAGTTCGCGCTGCCGAGCGCCAACTATGTCTGGCCGCACACGCTCAACGTCTACGCCCGCAAGGTGATCGAGGATAACGGCGGCGAGGTCGTGTTCGAGGAGTACTACCCGCTCGACCAGGTCGACTTCTCGGCCACCGTCAACCGCATCATCTCCAACAAGGTCGATGTCGTCTTCAACACCGTGATCCCGCCGGGCGTCGGCCCGTTCTTCAAGCAGCTCTATGAAGCCGGCTTCCTCAAGAACGGCGGGCGGCTCGCCTGCGTCTACTATGACGAGAACACGCTCAACATCAATCAGGCGAGCGAGATCGAGGGACTGGCGAGCTGCCTCGATTACTTCAAGGTGCTGACCAAGGAGGATCCGTTCAACGCCAAGATCCAGGCGGCCTATGAGAAGGACTTCCCGGGCAACTTCCTGTTCGCGGCCGGCAGCGCAGCCACCGGAACCTATCGCGGCCTCAAGCTGTGGGAAGCCGCGGTCAAGGAAGCCGGCAAGGTGGACCGCGACTCGGTTGCGGCCGCGCTCGACCACGCCAAGATCGCCGAAGGGCCCGGCGGCCCCGCCGAGATGGTTCCGGGCAAGCGTCACTGCAAGATGAAGATGTACACCGCTGTTGCCAAAGGCGGGAACTATGAGATCGTGGCACGCAGCGCCGGTCTCGTCGATCCCAAGGAATGCTGAGCAGTCAATGGCTGGAGCAAGAGAGGCCGTCGCACGCATCGGTGAGGGACCGGATGTCGTGACGCGTGAGAATGCACCGGCCACGAGCGCGCCGGCGGGACAGGCGTCGGCAGGATGGAAGGTCCTGCCGATCGTGGAAGGGCTGGTGCTCTTGATCGCGCTGGTCCTGCCATGGGTGCTGCAGGATTATCTCACGGTGTTCGCCACCCGCGTGGTGATCCTCGCGCTGTTCGCGCTGTCGTTCGACCTGGTGTGGGGCTATGCCGGCATCATGAGCTTCGGCCAGGCGCTGTTCTTCGGTGCCGCCGGTTACGGCGTGGCGCTCCTGGCGCGCGACCTCAACGTCACCTCGATCCTCCTGATCCTGCCGGCGGGCACCTTGATCGGCCTCACCGCCTCGCTGCTGCTCGGCGGCTTCCTGCTGCTCGGGCGCTATCCCTCGAGCGTGATCTTCGTCTCGCTCGGCACCCTGACCGGCTCCTATGCAGCGGACCGGCTGGCGCGCGGCTGGTACTATCTCGGCGGCCAGAACGGCATCCCGTCGATCCCGCCGCTCACGCTCGGCAGCTACGAGTTCGAGGAGGGGCCGGTCTACTACTACATGGTGCTCGGCATCCTCGTGGTGGTCTATCTGCTCTGCCGCTTCCTGGTCCGCTCGCAATTCGGGTTGGCGCTTGCAGGCCTGCGCGAGAACGAGCAGCGCATCGCCTTCTTTGGCTACAAGGCGCAGCACCTGAAGGCGATCATCTTCGCGGTCGGTGGCACCATCGCCGGTCTTGCCGGCAGCCTCTATGCCTTCCACGAAGGCTTCGTCTGGCCCAACATGCTGGGCGTCGTGTTCTCGACCCAGGTCGTGCTCTACGTTCTGTTCGGCGGCTCCGGCACGCTGATCGGCGCCGTGATCGGCACCGTGATCATCGAGGGCGTCAGCTTCTGGCTGTCGGACAATTACCGCGACGTCTGGCCGATCATCCTCGGCGTGCTGCTGCTGCTCGTGATCATGTTCCGCCCGCTCGGGCTGGTCTCCTTCGTGCTCGGCGAGCGCGAGCGGGTCGGCAGCTTCGGCAAGCGACCGAACACGGCGCCAAAGCCAAAGGAGGCCGGCCATGCCGCTCCTTGAGGCGTCGGGCATCAGCAAGGTGTTCGGCAAGCTCACTGCGCTTGATGGCGCGGCGCTGACCGTCGGCGAGAACGAGTTTCATGGCCTGATCGGCCCCAACGGCTCGGGCAAGAGCACGCTGATGAAATGCGTCGCCGGCGCCGAGGTGCCGACCACGGGCAAGGTCTCCTTCGTCAACACCGACATCACGGCGTTCACGCCGACCGAGCGCGCCCGCGCCGGCATGAGCCTGAAATTCCAGATCACCTCGGTGCTGCCGACGCTGACGCTGTACGACAACATCCTGCTGGCGCTGCAGGCGCATTCGTCGCTGTTCGACCTCGTGCTGTCGCGCACGCGCAACCGGCTGCACGATCAGGTGATGACGATGCTGACCCAGTTCCGTCTCGCCGATCGCGCGTATGATGCCGCGGCGGCGCTGTCGCACGGCCAGCAGCAATGGCTCGAGATCGCGATGGCGCTCGCCGGCAAACCGCGGCTGTTGCTGCTGGACGAGCCGACCGGCGGCATGAGCCTCGAGGAGCGCCGCGTCACCGGCGAGTTGTTGCAGCCGATCAAGCAGCATTGCTCGCTCGTCATCGTCGAACACGACCTCGATTTCATCCGCGACATCTGCGACCGTCTCACGGTGCTCGACCAGGGCAAGGTGCTGGCGTCGGGGACGGTCGCGGAAATCCAGGCCAACAAAAGTGTCCAGGAGATTTATCTTCGCCGTGCCTGATCAGTCCTTCCTCGATATCCGGCATATCGATGCCGGTTATGGCCGCAGCCAGGTCCTGTTCGATGTCAACATCGGCATTCCCTGGCGCGGCGGCGTCGCCGTGCTCGGCCGCAACGGCGCCGGCAAGACCACGCTGATGAAGACCATCGTCGGCGAGCTCGCGAGCTCAACGGGAGAGTTGTTCTTCGACGGCCGCGACATCACCCGGCGCCGCACCGAGGAGCGGGTGCGCTCCGGCATCGGCTATGTGCCGCAGGAGCATTCGGTGTTCGCCCGCCTGTCGGTGCGCGACAACCTCGCCGTCGGCTCGCTGTTCAATTCCGATGCCAGCGCGGTCGATCGCGTGCTGGCGATCTTCCCCAAGCTCGGCCAGCGCCTCGACCAGCCGGCCGGCACGCTGTCCGGCGGCGAGCGCAAGATGCTGGCGATCGGCCGCGCCATGCTCGGCAATCCGAAGCTGCTGCTCTTGGACGAGCCGACCGAAGGCGTCTGGATCGGCGTGATCGAGGAGATCACCGAGCGGCTGATCGAGCTGGCCAAGAGCATCTCGGTCGTGATCGTCGAGCAGCATCTCGACCTCGCGCTGCGCGTCGCCAACTATGCCTACGTACTGGACCGCGGCCGGGTCGCGCTGCAGGGCGCAGCAGGCGACGTGCGCAGCGATCCGGAACTGCTGCGTTATCTGGCGCCGTAGCGTGAAAGCTTCGTCTACCAGGCAATCTGGCTGCGCGCGGGCCGGTCGCTCAACAGCGGCTTCCCGAACAGCGACGGCGCAAGGTCATCGAGGAAGAGCAGCAATTGCGCCCGGAAGCCCGGCCCGGTACCGCCGGCGCGGCTCAGCGGGATGATGGCTTCGGCGGCCACCTGCCAGGTCACCGCCACATACGCAAAGCCGGGATTGGCGGTTGCTGCGGTCGCCTGGCCGCGCGGGCTGTCGAACTGGAACTCGATCAGCGGCACCAATTGGTTCAGCGGCTCGTCCTTCGGCGGTCCGCCGTCGAACCGCTTCGTCAGATAGAGCGTGCTGTACTGGATCGAGAAGCCCCAGTGCAGCGTCTCGACTGCCGGCGAGAGGAGGGAGTCAAATCGGCCTGTCACCGGATTGGGGGCCAGCGCCCGGCCTGCCGTGCCGAGGGGAATCTCGTCGACGACCGCGCCGGTGACGGCAAACGGGCGCAGCCATGACACCGAATCCGGGAGGTTGCCAAATCCCTTGCCGACGAAGATGCCCGGCTGGATCGTATCGGGCGCGTCGGCGCCGACCGCGACCGCACCGGAGTGGCCGATGCCCCAGGCGAGGCCAACCGACACCAGCGCTTCGTGGCGGTTGTCGCGGTAAGCCTCATATTTGAGACCGATGCTGGTCTTGTCGAAGCCCGACGTGCGGCCTATCGGCCAGTTCTGGTGCAGCCATGAACTGTCGACGGTGAAGGCGAGCGTCGGCGTCAACAAGCGGGCAAAGGCCCCGTTGATGCGGCTCTCGGCGACCGTGCTGCCCTGTGCGGGATGATCGAGGTAGCTGAAATTGGGCAGGATGAGCTCGTCGGCGACGGCGGGGTCGTCGAATGTCATCGTGCCGGCGAAATAGCGGTTGCCGGCGATGCCATGCGCGTGCGCCGCCTGCGTCCACAGCAGCAGCGCGATCAGCAGAGCGGCTCCGCGGAGAGTGATCGGCCTGCCTGACATCGCCCTGCCTGGAGTAACTGTCGCTTGATCGATATAGGGGACCCCCCTATACCACGATCCATGTCGCACACCATCAAGCACAAGTCCAAGCTCATGGGCCGGGTCAGGCGCATCAAGGGGCAGATCGAAGCGGTCGAGCGCGCGCTCGAATCCGAGCTCGGTTGCGCCGACGTATTGATGCTGGTTGCCTCGGTGCGCGGTGCGATGAACGGGCTGACCGCCGAGCTGCTCGAAGAGCATATCCGTCATCACGTCGTCGATCCCGCGCATGAGAAAAACCCCGAGAAGGCACAGGGCGCCGCGGACCTGATCGACGTCGTCCGCACCTACCTCAAGTGACTCTTTGGGGTTGCGCAAAAGGGCTCGGCCGATGCGCGATTGTTCGCCGTGAGCGCCGAAGCGCGATCTAGGCCGACCACGGATGGTGCCCGCGAGAAAGCCCCGTCCGTGGCCCCCGAACCACGCGCATTTTCCGCCGGACGTACCAGGCCGCGACCGAGCAAATCAGCCAGCTGATTGATGCCGCGATGAAGGCTGCAGCGACGCTGCGCGCCACCGTCAACGAGAAGACAATCGCAAACGCCAGCATGCCGATGGCGCCCAGCGCCGCCCCCGCGGCATCGAGCGCAGCGGCCTGCTGTCCGCGCCGCGTGCCGTCGAGGCCCGCCTCGCGCTTGCGGCGGATTTCGTGCTTCTCGATCAGGGTCGCGCTGGCGCAGAAGATGGCGGGAAGCGCGAGAAAGGCACCGCCGACATCGGCGCCGCAGATGCTGCTGACCAGGCCGGTGAACACCGTGGCGCCGCCGCCGAGCACGAAGCGGATCAGATATTCATACCAGCGGCCCTCCCTGAGGGCAGACAGCGACACGCGTACAGGTGTCATGCCTGTCCTCCGCTGAGGGCGAGCAGGCCGAATACGATCACGAGCCAGGCGACGAGCGACAGCAATGTCGCAGGGGCTGCCCGCAGTCTGGCGCGAATCAGCAGCTGGCAGACCACGAAGCTGTAGACGGCGAGCGCGACCGCGCCGGCAATCATGGCGCGGCCCTGCAGGCCGGCGTAGTCGGCGCCGTGCCGGCATACGGCGATACCGAGCGTCGCCAGCGCAACGGACGGCGCCGCTCCGAACAGGCCGGCAAAACTCTTCGGGCGCAGCACGTCACCCAGCATCGCGAACAATGAGACGACGGCTCCGCCCAGCACAAAGCGGACGACGTATTCGGTCATCGCGGATCCTTGCCCGGATAACCGGTCCACAAGCGCAGCAGCCGCTCAAGACCCGCTCCCAGCGCGAATCCCGCGATCACGTCGCTGGTCCAGTGTGCGAGAACCGCCACGCGCGTCAGCGAAAGACCGATCGCGACGGCCTGGATGGTGCGGCGTGCGCGGGCGGGCAATGTTGCTGCCGCCGATGCCAGCGCGCCCATGTGCAGCGCGTGGCCGGACGGAAAGGCGTCTTTGCGCTTGCCCGAGATCGAGATGCCGTGGACGTGTCCGACCACGGTCAGACGGTCCGGGCGGGTCTGGTTGAACAGAAGCTTCAGGCCATGCGGCAGCAGCGACGCGGCGACCGTGACCAGCAGTGCATGATTGCCGGCGCGCTCCAGAGCGGCGCCGCGTCCGCGGGAGGCGAGCCAGCCCGCGGCGGCGAGCACAAGCAGCACCTTTTCATCGGCGCCCCATGTCAGCCCGCGGGCAATTTCCTCTGGAGCAGGCGCGGTGTTGCGGGCGATCGAACGTGCGATCACGGCGTCCGCCGCGGTCGGGCGGACCGTCATCGGGAAGGTTGGCGTGCCTCGAAGGTGAGCTGCAGTACGCATGGTCCTCAAAGCCGGGATTCCATGCAACGCGCCAGCTTCGGCATGGGTCCTAATGGCCCGTTCAGGAGACGCCACAGGAACCAAAGCCAGTTCCAGCCCTTCTAACGTTGGCCCGCCTCGACTCGCTTCGATGCCGTCGCGCACCCGTCGACGTCGCGCATCCATCGCGACGCGCGGCGCGCGATGATCGTTGTTCAGGGAGGGATGTCGATGACGGAGCCGGACGTTCGCAAGGGGATGCCGCCCGTCAAGCTTTCGCGCGATGAGTTCGAGCGGCGCTACCGGAAGCGATTCGCCGATCCGGTCTTCCGATCGATGCAGCAGGAACTGGCGACGATCATCGCCGGTGCCTGGGATGCCTACCATCATTCACGCAAGGCGCCGGTCACGCGCAAGGCCGGCCCCGGCTTTGCCGATCCGGATTATGATCTCGCGGTCGACTGGCTGTTCGCGCGCGATGCCATCGATGAAGCACAACGCAGGCACGACGACCCGAACGCGACGCCGCATATCCTGCTGATCAACGGCTCCTCGCGCAGCGAACACAGCTGTCCCGGAGAGATGTCCAAGAGCTGGCGCATGGTCGAAATCGCCGAGGCCTGCTTTCGCGAGATGGGCTTCACGGTCGATATCCTCGATCTGTCGCGGCTGACATCCGAGTTCGGCAAGCAGATTCATCCTTGCAAATCCTGCGTGTCGACTTCGATGGCGCTCTGCCACTGGCCGTGCAGTTGCTACCCAAACTACTCGCTCGGGCAAACCGATGACTGGATGAACGAGATCTATCCGCTCTGGCTCCGCGCGCACGGCGTCATGATCATCTCGCCGGTCAATTGGTATCAAACGCCGACCGGACTCAAGGCGATGATCGATCGCCTGGTCTGCGCCGATGGCGGCAATCCCGATCCGACCTCGACCCACGGCAAGACCGCGAGCGAGGCCAAGGCGCTCGAACTCAAGGGCTGGCATTACCCCAAGCATTTGCGCGGCCGGCATTTCGGTCTCGTGGTCCATGGCGACAGCGTCGGTGCCGAGACCTGCCGCCGCTTTCTTGCGGATTGGCTTACCGACATGGAGCTGATCTCGGCGGGCGGCCGCTCCGAAACCGATGGCTACATTGGCTACATGAAGCCTTATGCGACATCGCATCGCGATTTCGATGAAGACAAGGCGTTCCAGGACCAGGTGCGCAACGTCGCGCTGGCGCTTGGCGCTGCCGTTGACCTGGCGCGCACCGGGCATCTGGAGGATCCCGGCAAAGGGCTTGAGGACCCGCAGCCGAAATAGCGCGGAATCCGGGTTCCGCAGGAACGAAGAGCGCAGGCTGCCGTTAGGCAGCGGGAGGAGTTCAACATGCGCTATCTTTCGATTGTCGTCCTTTGTGCTGTCGCGACGATGAGCAGCGGTGCCGCGCTGGCGCAGCATTCAGGTACCCAGGCAGAACAGAGCGCGTGCTCGCGCGACGCACAGCGCTTCTGCCGCAAGGATCTCGGCAATGACGGCGCCGTGCAGAATTGCCTTCAGACGAACCGCGCCAGCCTGAGCCGAGGCTGCAAGAAGGTTTTCGAAAGCCACGGAATGTAGCGGCCAGCCGGTGCGGCGCAACTCGTGTTGCTGATCAACGCGTCGACGCTCCGTCGACGTGCTCGACAATGTGCGCGCGCGAGGCCGATGGCTCAAACCGGTCGGCGAAATACTGCGTCTCGTGCGCGACCAGTCCGTCGCGGAATTCCATGATGCTCACCACGCAGGACGGCTTCTCGTCATAGGTGAGGATGTATTCGGTGATCCACAGGTCACCGCCGCCGATCATGCGCCGGATCGTGAAGCGCTTCTTGTTCGGCTGCACCGTCCGGCTCTCCTGAATGTTGCGCCGGCCGCGGATCCGCTCGCCGGATTGCGGATAATCGAGCACCGCATCGTCACGGTAGATTTCGTGCTCGCGCTCGAAATCGCTGGCGTCTGACGCCTCCCAATGGCGCTGCAGCGCGATCCGCACAGTGTGATCGTCCATCGCAATCTCCCGGCTGTGCCCCGCGCATCATCTGACGATCGTCAGTGCGTGATTGGCAAGCGGAATGTGATGGTGAAGGATGCCGTTCAGCCAGGTTGAGCACTGTCTCCTCGTCATTCCGGGCTCTCGCTGCGCGAGCCCCTGAATGACGACAACTGCCATCGCCCGCTTTCGTGGGTGATGACACCGCGTGGTGTAGCAACTTGAATTGAGACCCATCCCCATCGTCGTCCTGGCGAAAGCCAGGACCCATTACCCCAAATCTCAGTTGCTGCGCGGCGCTGCGGCCACGATCCCGTCCATCACTGCATGCGGTGGTTATGGGTCCTGGCTTTCGCCAGGACGACGCGGGGAGGGATCGTGCAACTGCGTCGTGAAAGCGACGCTCGCGTCGTGCCGGCCTTCGCCGGGACGACGGGGAAGTGCCGCGCTTACTTCACCGCGGAGAAGCGGGTGTCGAACGAGTTGGTCTGTACGACCGGCGCGGAGCCGGCGAGCTGGGTCGACGCTGTCGCGGCCGGCGCTGCGGCGGCGGTGCTGGTCACCTGCGGCTTCGGAGCGGGCTTGGCGGCCTGCTTCGGCTCCGCCTTCGGGGCGACCCGAACCACCGATTGCGGCTTGGCATCGGCAACCTTCGGCTTGGCCGGTGCGGCGGCGGCCGGAGCTGGCTGCGACGCGGCCTGCTTGCTGGCGTCGGCGGTGGCGTCACCGATGCCGACCTTGCGGGCAAAGCTCGAGAAGAATCCTTCGGATTTGTCGGACGCGTTCGCCGACGCAACACGGGTGGCCGGCGCCGAGGCCGACGACGGTGTCGCGACCGAGGTCGACGACGTCGTCGCCACCACGGGCTCTTCCCGCTGGACCGCGAGATTGGGCCGCGGCGGATTGACCGTTCCGGGGATCGTGCCGGGGGCGCGGGCCAGCGACATCGATGCCAGCGCCTGGCTGTCGCCGCCTTCGGACAGACCGGTGTTTCCTTCCGGAATCTTGGAGGCGAAGATCGCGTTCATGCCGCCATCGATGCCGGTGTTGAGACGCGCCACGGGCGTGCCCTTCGCAGCCAATTTGGCCATCTCCGCGTCGTCGCGCTGCTCCTTCTCGCGCACGGCGCTCGCGACCTCCTCGGGGATCACATAGGCCGGGCACTTCGCCGACGCATTGAACACCGGATCGCGCGTCGCGTCCGGCGGCTTCACCGCGTCGAAGACGTATTTCTTCTCGCAGAAGTCGACCTTCGGCTCCTGCTTCGTCACTTCGAAATGATCGTTGCCTTCCTTGATCATCTTCCAGAAAGGCATGTTCGGATTGTTGCGGTGCTTGGCCATGTTCGCCGGCGTCATCCGGAACGGATAGGCCTGGAACTGGAACGCCTTCTGGCCACCGAAGAAGGACTCGCGGCCGAGCGAATAGATTTCGGCGATCTGCTCGTCGGTCATCGCGTAGCAGCCGCGCGACGAGCAGTCGCCATGCACCATCAGCTCCGAACCGGTGCGGCCGAGCGCCTTGTCGAAGGCGTTGGGATAGCCGGTGTTGAACGACAGGTAATAGGCCGACTGCGGATTCATCTGGCTGGGGTTGATCGAATAGAACCCTTCCGGCGCCTGGCGATCGCCTTCGCGAACCTTCGGGCCGAGATCGCCCGACCAGCGGCAGATCGGATAGGTCTTGAGCAGCGCAAACTGGCCGGAGCGGGTCTGCTTCCAGACCTCGAGCTCGGCCTCCTGCTTGAACAGCCGGACCAGGATCGGCGACTGCAGATCCATGTCCTTCTCGGTCATGGCAGCGACGAGCTTTGGCGGGACCGGCTGGTTGGCCTTGGCATTCTGCGCGAGCGAGATCTGGTCGCTGTCACAGCCGGCGAGCATGACACCCGCGGCGAGGACCGCCGAAGTCAGAAGCGCGCGTACGAGCGTGCGATGAGTCAAGTCCGAGCTCCACACCCACCGGGCGATTTTCGCGACCCCAACACGGCGAATATGCCCTGAAGCCATTGTGTAAAATATTAGCCTTCGACCACCCCTGCTCGCAACCTGAACCGGGGCTGACAGCCCTCACGGTAGCAGGCATGGTTCAAGCAACGTTAAAGACCCGGCTCGGGGCTCAATTACGGCAAAATCGGTCGATTTGGGCGAAAAATCCGGCGATTTGGGCGGGTCAGCCCAGCTTGCGGCCGATATCCAGGAACTTCTGGCGCCGCTGTTTGCGAATCGCGTCCGGATCAAGATTTCGTAGGTCGTTGAGCGCCTGGGCGATCGCGTCGCCCGTGGTCGCGATCATCGCGGCGGGATCGCGATGAGCCCCGCCGGAGGGCTCCTTCAGGATCTGGTCGATCACGCCGAAGCGCAGCATGTCCTGCGCGGTGATCTTCATGCTGTTGGCGGCTTCCTGCGCCTTGGTGCCGTCGCGCCACAGGATCGAGGACGCCGCCTCCGGCGAAATCACGCTGTAGATCGCGTGCTCCATCATCAGCACGCGGTTGGCGGTGGTGATGGCGATGGCGCCGCCCGACATGCCTTCGCCGGTGACGATCGCGACATTGGGTACGCCGAGAGACAGGCAGGCGTCGGTCGAGCGCGCGATCGCCTCGGCCTGGCCGCGCTCCTCGGCGCCGATGCCGGGATAGGCGCCGGCGGAATCGACGATCGACAGCACCGGGATGCCGAACCGGTCGGCCATCTCCATCAGGCGCACCGCCTTGCGGTAGCCCTCGGGGCGCGCCATGCCGAAATTGTGCTTGATGCGGCTGTCGGTGGTGGCGCCCTTCTCCTGGCCGACCACGCAGATGCTCTCGCCGCGGAAGCGGCCGAAACCGCCGATCAGGGCCTCGTCGTCGGCGAATTTGCGGTCGCCGGCCATCGGGGTGAATTCGGTGATCAGGCCGCCGATGAAATCGGTGAAGTGCGGCCGCTGCGGATGCCGCGCCACCAGCGTCTTCTGCCACGGCGTCAGGCTGGCATAGAGGTCGGTGAGCGCTTGCGCCGCCTTGTCCTCGATCCGCGCGACCTCGTCGCCGATGTCGCTGCCGCTCGCGGCAAGCGCACGCAACTCGTCGATCTTGGATTCAAGCTCGGCGACGGGTTTTTCGAAGTCGAGATAGCTGCGCATCGGGTCGGGCATCAACTCAATATAGGGAGGAACGGTGCGAGGGGCGAAGCGGTTTTGGCGAGTGGTAAAGAAGTTTTGTAACTTCAATCGGTTAACGCGCATTCGGGCGGAATGCACGCTTCGGGATCGCAGGCAGGCCACGCTCTTTCTGCGGAGACGACGCGGAAGTCAAGGCGGATCAGGTGAAGGTATCGGGCGCCGGACTTACTTCTCCGCCAGCGGATGCAGGTCACGGACCAGGCTCTTCAGCCGCTCCTCGACCACATGGGTGTAGATCTGGGTGGTCGAAATATCGGTATGGCCGAGCAGGGTCTGCACGATGCGCAGGTCCGCGCCATTGTGCAGCAAATGGCTGGCGAAGGCGTGGCGCAGCACGTGAGGGGACACCAGCCGCGGCGCGAGGCCGGAGGCTGCCGCGAGCTCCTTGAGGTCGCGGGCGAAATGCTGCCGGGTCAGATGGCCACTCTCGCCGGAGGATGGAAACAGCCATTTCGACGGCGCTGTTCTCTTCGCCTTCGGCTGCATCACCTCCAGCGCGGCGAGATAGTCCGCCATCGCCTGGCGCGAGGCGTCGTTCAGCGGCACCAGCCGCTCCTTGTTGCCCTTGCCGCGCACCACGATCATCCGCGCATCGCGCCGCGCCGCGGACACCGGCAGCGACACCAGCTCGGAGACGCGCAGGCCGGTGGCGTAGAGCACCTCGAGCAGGCAATATAGCCGCAGCGCGCGCAGCCGCTGCGCCGGCGAGACGTCGGTCTGGGTCAGCTCCCTGGCGCGGGTCAGCATGCGGTCGACATCGGCGATCGACAGCACCTTGGGCAGGCCGCGGCCGCGCTTCGGGCCGGACAGGATCGCGGCCGGATCGTCGCCGCGGACCCGCTCGTTGAGCAGGAAGCGGTAGAGATGCCGCATCGCCGACAGCCGCCGCGCCACGCTGGTCGACTTGAAGCCGCGGGTGTCGAGGTCGGCGAGGTAGCCGCGCAGCGCCTCGGTGTCGGCGCTGGTGAAATCGGCGCCGGCATGGGCGAGGTAATCGGAGAAATCGGTGAGGTCGCGCCGGTAGGCGTCGAGCGTGTTGCGGCCTGCGCCCTGTTCCGCGGCGAGCATGTCGAGGAACAACGCGGTCAGTTTGGCGTCGGAGGACTTTGCGGGGGTCTTCTTGGCAGCAGCGGTCATGCCAAGACTCATAGCGCCTATTTCTTGAGGAACTTATCCGGCGTGATGGTCACGCTCATTTCCCGTGGCTTCGGATGCACGAAATTCGCCAGCGCGAAGACGATGCCGTAGCCGATCCCGAAAATCACGGCGACGACCGTCAGGAAGCGGAACAGGCTGGGCATGGAGGCGACTCGGGCGGCGAATTAACCAATGAAATCATCCAACATGTTCCCCGCGCCGTTGCAAGAGTCGCTGGTAACGGTGTCGCCGGGGGTAGTATAGGTGGCTCGAATTCTGAACAATTCGTCCCAATATCCGAGCTTTTTGATGTCCGACGCAGCCGTCCCGGCGCCCACCCACCCGACCCTGGAGGCCGATATCACGGCCGCGCTGGGGCCGCGGTCGATCGTGCTGGTCGGCATGATGGGGGCGGGCAAGTCGACCATCGGCCGGCGGATGGCGGCGCGGCTCAAGCTGCCGTTCACCGATGCCGACACCGAGATCGAGACGGCAGCCGACATGACGATCCCGGAGATCTTCGAGACCCACGGCGAGGCCTATTTCCGCGATGGCGAGGCGCGGGTGATCGCCCGTATCCTCGACAGCGGCCCAATCGTGCTGGCGACCGGCGGCGGCGCCTTCATGCGCGAGGAAACCCGCAACCGTATCCGTGACCGCGCGGTTTCGATCTGGCTCAAGGCCGACAGCGATATCATCATGCGCCGGGTCCGCCGCCGCGCCGATCGCCCGCTGCTGCAGACCGCCGATCCCGAGGCGACGGTGAACCGGCTGCTCGGCGAGCGAGAGCCGGTCTACGGCACCGCCGATCTGACGATCGCTTCCCGCGACGTGCCGCACGACCGCATCGTCGACGAATGCCTCGAGGCCCTGCACGCCCATCTGTGCGGCGTGCGTCCGGCCGGCGAGCCACCATCTGATGGATTGAACGCGACCTCATGACTGCGCCCCTGAAACACTCCGCCTCCGTTACCGTCGACGTCGCGCTCGGCGACCGCGCTTATGACATCGTCATCGGCCGCGATGTGCTGGCCTCGCTCGGCGAACGCGTCGCGGCGCTGCGGCCCGGCGTGCGGACCGCCATCGTCACCGACCGCACCGTCGCAAAACACTGGCTGGAGCCGACTGAAGCGTCGCTCGCCGCCGCAGGCGTGCCGACGTCGCGGATCGTGGTCGAGGAGGGCGAAGGCTCGAAGAGCTACGCCACGCTGACAAAGGTCAGCGAGGCGCTGATCACGGCCAAGATCGAGCGCAACGATCTGGTGATCGCGCTCGGCGGCGGCGTGGTCGGCGACCTCGCCGGCTTCGCGGCCTCGATCCTGCGCCGCGGCGTCGACTTCGTGCAGGTGCCGACCTCGCTGCTCGCGCAGGTCGATTCCTCCGTCGGCGGCAAGACCGGCATCAACTCGCCGCAGGGCAAGAACCTGATCGGGGCCTTCCACCAGCCGGTGCTTGTCATTGCCGACACCTCGGTGCTCGACACGCTGTCGCCGCGCCAGTTCCGCGCCGGCTACGCCGAGGTCGCGAAATACGGCATCCTCGGTGACGAGGCGTTCTTTGCCTGGCTCGAGAAGAACCACGCCGACATCTTCACAGGCGGCGCGGGGCGCGAGCACGCGATCGCGACCTCCTGCCGCGCCAAGGCCGAAATCGTCTCCCGCGACGAGCGCGAGACCGGCGAGCGCGCGCTGCTCAATCTCGGCCACACCTTCGGCCACGCGCTGGAAGCCGCGACCGGCTTCTCCGATCGCCTGTTCCACGGCGAGGGCGTCTCGGTTGGCATGGTGCTCGCAGCGGAATTCTCCGCGCAGCTCGGCATGATTTCCTCTGACGATGCCGGGCGCATCGCGCGTCATCTTTCTGCGGTAGGACTGCCGACGCGCCTGCAGGATATCGCAGGCTTTACCCAGGAAGGGCTTGCCGATGCCGACGCACTGCTGGCGCTGATGGCGCAGGACAAGAAGGTCAAACGCGGCAAGCTCACCTTCATCCTGCTGGAGGCGGTCGGCCGCGCCGTGATTGCCAACAATGTCGAGCCGCAGCCGGTGCGCGACTTCCTGCAAGCCAAGCTGAAGGTCTAGAGCGGGATGACTCTCCTTCGGATCGTCATCCCTCTCTATCTCTTTGATTTGAGCATGATCTTTTCGGAAAGCCGCTACACACTTTTCCGGATCATGCTCTAGCCACGGATCAAGCCAGTGGGATGGTTGACCTTCTCGATCGTGCTGCTCTGTCTCCTGATCTCCGCATTCTTCGCGGCGAGTGAGACGGCGCTGACCGGCGCCTCGCGCGCCAGCATGCTGCGGCTGTCGAAGCAGGGTAACAGCGAGGCCGGGGTGGTCTCGAAGCTGTTCAACATGCGCGAACGCATGATCGGCGCGCTGCTGCTCGGCAACAACATCGCCAATATCGGCGCCTCGGCGCTGGCGACCGGCGTGTTTACCGCCTGGTTCGGCGATGTCGGCGTGCTGTACGCCACTGCGGTCATGACCGTGATGGTCGTGGTGTTCGCCGAGGTGCTGCCCAAGACCATTGCGATCAACGCGCCCGACCGCATCTCGCTCCTGGTCGCGCGGCCGATGCGGCTGACCATCTTCGTGCTGGGGCCGCTGCTCACTATCATCGAGACCATCGTGCTGGCGCTGATGAAGCTGCTCGGCATCAAGGTTGGCGCCCATCAGGCGGTGCTGTCGCCGACCGAACGGCTGCGCGGCGCGGTCGATCTGTTGCATCACGAAGGCAAGGTCGAGAAGCAGGACCGCGACATGCTCGGCGGGTTGCTGGACCTCAGCGAGCTGCAGGTCTCCGACGTGATGGTCCATCGCACCGAGATGACCATGGTCAACGCCGACCTGCCGCCCGAGGAACTGGTGCGCGAGGTGCTGGCCAGCGAATATACCCGGATCCCGCTGTGGCGCGAGAAGCCGGAGAACATCGTCGGTGTGCTCCACGCCAAGGATCTGCTGCGTGCGATGCGCGCCAATGAAGGCGACATGTCTGCGATCGATGCCTCCGCGATCGCGCTGCCGCCCTGGTTCGTGCCGGAGATGCGTCCGGTCTCCGAACAGCTGAAGGCGTTCCGCCGCCGCAAGACCCATTTCGCCCTGGTGGTCGACGAGTATGGCGAGGTCGAAGGCATGGTGACGCTGGAGGACATCCTGGAGGAGATCGTCGGCGACATCTCCGACGAGCACGATGTCGTCGTCGCCGGCGTGCGCGCGCAGCCGGACGGCTCGGTCGTGGTCGACGGCTCGGTGCCGATCCGCGACCTCAACCGCGCGATGGACTGGCGGCTGCCGGACGAGGAGGCGACCACGGTCGCCGGCCTCGTGATCCACGAGGCGCGCTCAATACCCGAACGCGGCCAGAGCTTCACCTTCCACGGCTTCCGCTTCCGCGTGCTCCGCCGCGAGCGCAACCGCATCACGGCGCTGCGCATCGTCGCCGTCCCGCGCGAGGCCGCCGAGCCCGAGAAGCCGAAGCGGGCGGGGACGGCGTTCTGAGGCAGACCGCCGTCGGCGTGACGCGGTCAACGAGCTAGGAGCGCGGGTCTTCACCCATATGGAAGGTCTTGGCGAAATCGTAGCAAGTGCCGCACAGGATCTTCGGCTCAAGATGCTTCAGCGCAGCGTCCACCCATTCGCCGCCGGTCGCTTCGACCCTGCTTTGGCAAGCCGAGCACCAAGCATCGGGGCGCGGGTTCTCGGGGTCGTCACGCGTCCAGAAAAATCCGACGCGCTTGCGATCCACCAGTCCTTCGGCGATGTGTTGGCAGACGAAGGTTCTCTGCTGAAGTCCATGGATGGTGCATTTCACCTCCGCCATGGGCTGCCTTCCTCACTCGATATCGATCGAGATACCCGACAGCTTCCACGCGCCGTCGGAGGGGATGAAACCGAGCTGATACTTCACCTGCTTGGGCGTGGTGTCGAAATGGCCCTTCAGCCGGAGCACGCCCTTGTCGTCGATCTTGGCGTCCTCATCGAGCACGATCGGCTTGGCGACGACCGCGTCGAACACCGCGTGCTTGTCGACCAGGTCCTTGAAGATCGTCTTCAGCTTGTCCGGCGAAAACTGGTCGCGGAACGGCTTTGATATCTTGGTGTGGAACACGGTGAAATTGTTCGCGGCCACCGCGTCGTTGAGCGAGACCAGGATGCTCTTGATCAGCACCTCCTGGACGAACGGGCTCGGCATATCCAGCGCCGCGGCCGGGCGCATCGCGCAGATCAGGAGCAGGCCGGCGGCGGCGACGATCGACCGGAAACGTGGCCAGCAAGGGATCATCAATGGGCCCATATCAAGCGCGGCGATGCCATCCACAGTTCTCAGGTATGGAGCAGGTCCAGCGCCGGATGGCCCTATTCTCATAACGGAAAACCGCTGCTTCGTCTTGAGCCAAGCGCGAGCTAGCGGGGCTTTTCCCCGGGGCCGTGGGCATGGATCGCCAGCGCATGCACCGAGCCGGCGAGTTCCTGCGCCAGCGTCGCATTTATCATGCGATGGCGTTCGATCCGGCTCTTCCCTTCGAAGGCCGGAGACACAATATATACCCTGAAATGTGTCTCGCCGCCTGGCCTGTGGCCGGCGTGGCCCTCATGCAGATGTGACTCATCGACCACGTCGAGGCTTTCGGGCAAGAAAGCTTCACGCAACTTGTTTATGATAGCGTCTTTGGTGCTCATGGCGGCGGAGTTAGGTCCGCGACAGCTTTTCGTCAATGGTGCAAGCGGGAAACGAGGTCTGCGCAATGTCAAGACTTGAAGATTTGTGCATTGCGTAGTCAAAGAGAACATGCCGATCGATTCATCAAAATTCTTCGACTCCATTCGCATCAAGCCGACCAAGGTGAGTGCGAAGCGCCAGGCGCAGGCCGGCGAGCAGGCCGTGACCTGCGAGTGGGTGGGTTGCCAGAACAAGGGCGCGCACCGCGCCCCGAAGGGCCGCGAGAATTCGCGCGAGTATTGGCACTTCTGTCTCGATCACGTCCGCGAGTACAACCAGTCCTACAATTTCTTCCAGGGCATGAATCCCGACGACGTCGCGCGCTACCAGAAGGATGCGCTGACCGGTCATCGTCCGACCTGGAAGATGGGCGCCAACAACGGCAAGAAGGGCGAGAGCGGTCTCGATGCCGCCTCCGATCCGTTCCACATGTTCTCCGAGCTCAACGGTCGCGGCCGCTGGCGGCCCGGACCGGGTGGCGCGGAGCCGAAGCCCGAGACCCGCAAGGTCATGAACGCCGAGCGCAAGGCGCTGCTGGTGATGGGGCTCGGCGCCGGCGCGACGCTCGAGGACGTCAAGTCGAAATACAAGGCGCTGGTGAAGCAGCACCACCCCGACGCCAATGGCGGCGACCGCTCCACCGAGGATCGCCTGATCGAGATCATCAAGGCGTATAACTATCTGAAGACCGTGGTACGCGAGGCGTAAGCTCGTGCCTCCGTCGCCCCATTGATGGGCCACGGCGTGTGGGTCCCTGCTCCCGTTCGCAATTGCGCACTAGGCAGGGACGACAGCGGAGTTTGTGGCTTCGCCGTCGTCCAACGGTGCGGTTTTGTAGCCCGGATGAAGCGAAGCGCAATCCGGGGCACATCTATCCGCGGTCGTTCCCGGATTTCGCTGCGCTCCATCCGGGCTACGGCTCGCGGGTCAGCTCTCAGCCCTTCGGCACTGCGCCGACATAGGACGAACTCGGCCGGATCAGCCGGCCGGTGCGGCGCTGCTCCAGCGCATGCGCGGTCCAGCCGGCGGCGCGGGCCACCGCGAAGATCGGCGTGAAGGCCTGGCGCGGGATCTCCAGCGCGTCGAGCAGGATCGCGGTGAAGAACTCGACATTGGTCTCCAGCGGCCGTTCCGGATTCTTCTTGCGCAGCGCTGCGCGGATATAGGCCTCGACCTCGCCGGCAAACGGCAGGTCGGCACCACTGGCCTCCAGGCGCTCGATCGCGACCTTCAGCACATCGGCGCGCGGGTCGCGCACGCGATAGACCCGGTGGCCGAAGCCCATCAGCCGTTCGCCGTGTGCCAGCGCGCCATCGACCCAGGGCTGGATGCGCTCGCGCGTGCCGATCGCATCCAGCATCTCGAGCACCGGCTCCGGGGCGCCGCCATGCAGCGGACCGGTCAGCGCGCAGTAGCCGCCGGTGACTGCCGCGAACAGGTCGGCCTGGGTCGAGGCGATCACCCGCGTCGTGAAAGTCGACGCATTCATGCCGTGATCGCAGACCGTGACGAGATAGGCGTCGAGTGCGGCGACCTCACGCGGCGCAGCCTTGCGGCCGAGCAGCATCCGCAGCGTATCGGCGGCGTGGCTGGCATTGGGATCCGGCGCGATCGGGGCGTGTCCCTTGGCGTGCTGGACCAGGGCGCCCGCGATCACCGGGAAGGCGCCGACGATGGTCGCCTCGTGCTCCAGCCCGTTCTCGCCGCGGAGACCCGCGATCGCGGCACGGAAGCCGTCGACGATGGACATGCCGCGCGTCGCCGGCAGCAGGTCCGGCAGGCGGGCGAAGGCGCGTTCGCGTGTGGCGCCGAGGCTGGCGCGGACATTGGCCTCGCTCAGCGACTTGCCGGTGGCGCCGTTCCATAGCCGCGCCGTGACGCCCTCGAAGCTCGACTTGTCCGCGAGGCTCGCGACGTGCTCGCCGGCGATGATCAACTCGCCGCGCTCGCCGTCGACATGGCTCAACACGGTCTCGGCGGCGGGAACGCCGTCCAGACCGATCTGGCTCTTGGTGAGAATCATATTCATGGCCGATCTCCTTGCTTCACGCCTTGAAGGTCGGACCTCTCGACGAGTTGATCAATCTTGATTATATAAATCAATATGAAAAAATCCGCCGAGCTTTACCTCTCCGCCCGCGAAGCCGCCGCCGAGCTCGCGATCTCGCCGGCGACCCTCTACGCCTATGTCAGCCGCGGCCTGATCCGCTCCGAGCCGTCGCCGGATTCGCGCAGCCACCGCTACCGCGCCGAGGACATCAGGGGGTTGAAGGAGCGTCGCGTGCCGTCGCCGGAGCCGCGCGGGTTTCGCAATTTCGATGCCGATCTGCCGGTGATGGATTCGGCGATCGCAACCATCACCGAGCAGGGCCCGATCTATCGCGGCGTGAACTGTGTCGATCTCGCCCAGCGCGACACGCTGGAGCACACCGCGACCCTGCTATGGGACGTCACCGGCGTCGATCCGTTCGCAGCGGACAATTGCCCGCATGTCTCGGACGAGATGCGCGCGATCGCCGAAGCCGCGCGCCGCGCCCAGCCGATCGACCGGACGGTCGCGGTGCTGGCGCTGGCGGCGAGTGCCGATCCCGGCGCCTTCACCCGCGCGCCCGATGGCCGTGGGATGGTCGGTGGGCGCATCCTGCGGCTGCTGGTCGCGACCATGCTGAACGCTGAGCCGTCGGCCGAGCCGCTGCATGAACAGGTGGCGCGGGTCTGGGCGCCCGACAACAAGCACGCGCCCGACCTGATCCGCCGCGCACTGGTGCTGCTCGCCGATCACGAGTTGAACGCTTCCACCTTCACCGCGCGTTGCGCGGCGTCGACCGGCCTCAACCTGTACGACGCCGTGATCGCGGGGCTCGTCGCGCTGAAGGGTCCGATGCATGGCGGCGCCGGCGTGCTCGCCTCGCGCCTGGTCAAGACGATGATCGACAACGACGTTGCACCTGTCGTCCGCGAGCGGGTCGCGCTCGGCGAGCGCTTCGCCGGCTTCGGGCACGGCGTCTACAAGAAGGGCGACCCGCGCGCGATCTCGCTGCTCGAGGCGCTGACGCAGGCCGGCGCGCCGCGCAAATTCACCAGGGAAGTGCCGGATAGAATCGCCGAGGCGACGGGCGAGTTCGTCAACATCGATTACGCGCTGGCGGTGCTGGTGCATGCGCTGCGGATGCCTGCAGGGAGTGAGCTCGCACTGTTTGCGATGGCCCGCAGCGTCGGCTGGATCGCACATGCCAGCGAACAACTGCAGCTCGGCAAGCTGATCAGGCCCCGCGCGCGTTATGTCGGTCCGGCACCCGGACGCGCCGGCACGACCAATAGCATTTAGCTCCTATTGTGCCGGCTTGGACGGTTCGATCAGGCCGCCGCCATGCCGCCGGCGGATGGTCCAGATCGCGAGCGCCAGGATGACCGCGCCGCCCGCCACCGCGAACATCCATAGATGCTTGCCGACATGTTGATGATGCGGCAGGCCGGCATAGTCGTGCAGCGCGGTGACGGCGAGCACGCCGGGCAACACATGGGCCGGCGCCCAGAGCAGGATCGCGGGGATGTTGACCGCGTAGAAGCGCACCGGCGGCATGTCGAGCGCGCCGGCGGTGATCGGCACGAAGGCGCGGATCGGCGGCACGAAGCGGGCGAAGAACACCGCGAGCACGCCCCAGCGGTTGAAGAAGGCCTCGCTCTGCGCGACCACGCGCGGGTAGTTGGAGAGCGGCCACGCCGACAGGATCTCGCGCTGGCTGCGGTGGCCGATCATATAGGCCGTGCCGTCGCCGAGCATGGCGCCGGCGGCAGCCGCGGCGAGCACCGGCACGAGCTTCAATTCGCCGCCCGGGACCAGTGCGCTCAGCGCCAGGATGATGGTCGAGCCCGGCACCAGCGAGCCGACCACCGGGACGGCTTCCAGCAGGGCGGCCAGAAACAGCGTCAGATAGGCGAGCCAGGCATGGGCCGAAACGAACGCGATCAATGGGTCAAGGAATGAAGTCACAGAATCCCTGGGTGGCAATGAAACAGGTCCGAGAGCTAACAACTCCGCGCCGGGCTGAAAAGTGCCTGGCCGGACAGGCCGCCGTGGCGCTGCGGCGAAAGTACGGCGGGATTTGCAGAGCAGCCTTCCAAAAACCGAGTTTCGCGCCTATCTTTATGATACAACGACGGAACTTTGATTTGCCCGTGGGCTTCTGCCGGCCGATGCTCTCTGCTAGGCTTGTGCGTAGCACCCCATCCGCAGCCAATGACCTAAATCTGGTTTCGGGAATGCCCGGGACCTCGGAGGATGAATGACGACCGCCGTCCAGACCAAAGAGCAAGAACCCGTCGGTTTGCCCGACATGAAGGTTTCGGTTCGGCAGGTCTTCGGGATCGATAGCGATCTGGAAGTTCCCGCCTATTCCGAAGTCGATCCGCATGTGCCGGAAGTCGACAGCGACTATCGCTTCGACCGCGCCACCACGCTCGCGATCCTTGCCGGCTTTGCCAAGAACCGCCGCGTGATGGTGACCGGCTATCACGGCACCGGCAAGTCTACGCACATCGAGCAGGTCGCGGCCCGCCTCAACTGGCCCTGCGTGCGCGTCAACCTCGACAGCCACATCAGCCGTATCGATCTCGTCGGCAAGGATGCCATCGTGGTCAAGGAAGGCAAGCAGGTCACCGAATTCCGCGACGGCATCCTGCCCTGGGCGCTGCAGCACAACATCGCGCTGGTGTTCGACGAATATGATGCCGGCCGTCCGGACGTGATGTTCGTGATCCAGCGCGTGCTGGAAGTGTCCGGCCGCCTGACGCTGCTCGACCAGAACAAGGTGATCAAGCCGCATCCGGCGTTCCGCCTGTTCTCGACCGCCAACACAGTCGGTCTCGGCGACACGTCGGGCCTCTATCACGGCACCCAGCAGATCAACCAGGGCCAGATGGACCGCTGGTCGATCGTCACCACGCTGAACTACCTCGCCCATGACGAGGAAGTGGAGATCGTGCTGGCCAAGGCGAAGCACTACCGCACCCAGGAAGGCCGCGACATCGTCAACAAGATGGTGCGGCTGGCGGATCTCACCCGCAACGCGTTCGCCAATGGCGACCTGTCGACGGTGATGAGCCCGCGCACGGTGATCACCTGGGCCGAGAACGCCGACATCTTCAACGACATCGGCTTCGCGTTCCGCGTCACCTTCCTCAACAAGTGTGACGAGCTGGAGCGGCCGCTGGTCGCCGAGTTCTACCAGCGCTGCTTCAACGTCGAGCTGCCGGAATCCTCGGTCAACGTGGCGCTCAGCTAGTCCATGCCGAAAATCTCCGTCGAGCGCACAGTCACACAGACGAAGAAGGCGGTGCTCGGCGGATTGCTCCGCTACAACAACGAGAAGATGGGGAAGCAGAAGTACAAGCGCTTCGCCATCTCGCTGCGGCAAGGCGACGAGATCGTCGGCGGCATCGTCGGCGAGGTCTGGACCGCGGTGTTGTTCATCCAGCTGTTCTGGATGGAGCAGAAGTTTCGCAACAGGGGCTTTGGCGCGAAGCTGATCAAGGCGATCGAAGACGAGGCGCGGCGCTTCGGAGCCACGCGATCCTATCTGGATACGATGAGCTTCCAGGCGCCGGGCTTCTACCGCGCCAACGGATATAAAGAGTTCGGTTCGATTGAGGGGTATCCCGGCGGCGTCACGCGCCACTGGTTTACGAAATCGCTATGACAACCTCCAATATCAAATTCCGTCCCGGGTCGAAGGAAGCGCCGACCGAGCCGTTCAAGCGCTCGGTGTCGGCGTGCCTGAAGGCGATCGCCAAGAAGCCGGAGCTCGAGGTCTCTTTCGCCGCCGAGCGGCCGGGGCTTGCGCCCGGCAAGGCGCGGCTGCCGGAGCCGGCGCGCAAGATGACCAAGCGCGATGCGGCGATCGTGCGCGGCCACGCCGATTCGATCGCGCTCAAGATCGCCTGTCACGATCCCAAGGTGCATCGCAAGCTGATGCCGGGCAATCCGCAGGCGCGCGGCGTGTTCGAGGCGGTCGAGCAGGCGCGCGTCGAGGCGATCGGCTCGCGGCGGATGGCCGGCGTCGCGAAGAACCTCACCGCGATGCTCGACGATCATTTCCACCGCGGCAAGTATGACGAGATCACCGACCGGGCCGATGCGCCGCTGTCGGATGCGCTGGCGATGCTGGTGCGCGAACGCCTCACCGGCATGGCGCCGCCCGCGGCCGCCAAGAAGATGGTCGATCTCTGGCGTCCTACGCTGGAGGACAAGATCGGCTCGCGGCTCGACCAGCTCAGCCGTTTCACCGAGGACCAGGCGAGGTTCGGCGATCTCGTCCACGATCTGCTGTCGGCGCTCGATCTCGGCGACGACCGCAACATGGATTCCGACGACGACGAGGACCAGGACGAGAACCAGGACGGCGAGAGCGATCAGTCCGGCGCCGAGGGCTCGCCCGATTCCGACGCCGCGCAGGAAATGAGCGCCGACCAGGCCCAGACCACCGCGGACGAGATGAGCGAAAGCGCGATGGAGAGCGCGCAGGCCTCGACATCAGACACGTTCGACGACGGCGAGCTCGGCGACGACGAGACGCCGGGCGAGGCGACGCGGCCGAATTCGCGCGGCCAGAACGAACCGCGCGGCCCGGAATATCATGCGTTTGCGCCGAAGTTCGACGAGGTGATCGCGGCCGAAGACCTCTGCGACCATGACGAGCTCGAGCGGCTGCGCTCGTACCTCGACAAGCAGCTCGCGCATCTGCAGGGCATCGTGGCGCGGCTCGCCAACCGCCTGCAGCGCCGCCTGATGGCGCAACAGAACCGCGCCTGGGATTTCGACCTGGAGGAAGGCATCCTCGATCCGGCGCGGCTGTCGCGCGTCGTCACCGATCCCTATCATCCGCTGTCCTTCATGCACGAGAAGGAGGCGACCTTCCGTGACACCGTGGTGACGCTGCTGCTGGATAATTCCGGCTCGATGCGCGGCCGTCCGATCACGGTTGCCGCCACCTGCGCCGATATCCTGGCGCGCACGCTGGAGCGTTGCGGCGTCAAGGTCGAGATCCTGGGCTTCACCACCCGCGCCTGGAAGGGCGGGCAGTCGCGCGAGGCGTGGCTTGCGGCCGGCAAGCCGGCCAATCCCGGCCGCCTCAACGACCTCAGGCACATCATCTACAAATCGGCCGACGCGCCGTGGCGTCGTGCGCGGAAGAATCTCGGCCTGATGATGCGCGAGGGCCTGCTCAAGGAGAACATCGACGGCGAGGCGCTCGACTGGGCGCACAAGCGCCTGCTCGCGCGTCCCGAGCAACGCCGCATCCTGATGATGATCTCCGACGGCGCGCCGGTCGACGACTCCACGCTGTCGGTCAATCCCGGCAACTATCTCGAGCGACACCTGCGCCACATCATCGAGGAGATCGAGACCCGCTCGCCGGTCGAGCTGATCGCGATCGGCATCGGTCATGACGTGACGCGCTACTATCGCCGCGCCGTCACCATCGTGGATGCCGAAGAGCTCGGCGGCGCCATCACCGAAAAGCTCGCCGAGCTGTTCAGCGAGACCCACGGCTCGGCACCCGCACCGGGCACCCGGCGCCGCCTCCACTCGTGAGACATGCGCTCACCGCCTGGAGCGTTTTCGAGCGAAGTGGATACCGGTTCGCGTAAAGAAAACGCGTCGAAACAAGAATCTAGAGCTCCGTTCCGATTCAATCGGAACGGAAAAGGCTCTAGCCGTCGCCGTTTCTTGAGAGATGCGGCGGCGGGGCTGTCGGCCGCCGCATTGCCGCGCCTCGCGCAGGCACAGGGTGCGAGCCAACCGGCGCTGACGCCGGGACCGCCCGGCAGGCCGGGCCGTCACCGCGTCGACGAGCCCGTTGCGGTCGAGGTCAACGCACGGCCGCTGCCGTCGTTCGACATCCGCGATCGCGCGCGGGTGCGGTTCGGCGCGCTGGAATATCGCAGCGGCCTGATCCTGACCTCGTCGTTCTCCGGCTTCGGCGGCCTGTCCGCGCTACGGCTCGATGCCAAAGGCGAACGCTTCATCGCGGTCAGCGACCAGGGCACCTGGTTCACCGGCCGCATCGTCTATCGCGGCCGGGAGATGGCCGGGCTCGACGATGTCGAGGCAGCGCCGCTGCTCGATGCCGAAGGTAAACCGATCACCGCGACCCGCGGCTGGTATGATTCGGAATCGCTCGCGCTCGACGGCTCGATCGCCTATGTCGGGCTCGAGCGGGTCAACCAGGTGCTGCGCTACGATTTCGCCAAGGGCTTCACCCGCTCGCGCGGCGAGGTGGTGCCGCTGCCGCCGGCGGCGCGCAAGCTGCCGATCAACAAGGGGCTCGAGGGGCTGGTCTTCGTGCCGAAGGCGATGCCCAAAGCCACATCCGCGGCCACACCGCCGAGCCAGCCGCTGGCCGGTACGCTGATCGCGTTCTCCGAACGCGGGTTCGATGCCGGCGGCAACCTGATCGCCTTCCTGGTCGGTGGCAAGACGCCGGGCCAGTTCAGCGTACGTCGTACCGAGAATTTCGACATCAGCGACGCGGTCCTGCTGCCGTCCGGCGACCTGCTGATCCTGGAGCGGAAATTCTCCTGGCTCGGCGGCGTCGGCATCCGCATCCGCCGCCTCGCTTTGTCGGACATTATCCCCGGCGCCGTCGTCGATGGTCCGGCGATCTTCAATGCCGATCTCGGCAACGAGATCGACAACATGGAAGGCATCGACGCCCATGTCACCGCAGACGGCGAAACCGTGCTGACCCTGATCTCCGACGACAATTTCTCGCTGATCCAGCGCAATCTGCTGCTGCAGTTCACGCTGGTTGATTAAGGCTTCTCTTCACCTCTCCAGGGGAGGGTGAGCGGAGGCCGTGTCTGCATTGCTGCTCTGCGTCCAGGCCTCTCCGCTGCTCCTGCCTGTTGGTGATCGCGGCGGCGGCCTCTATCTTATCGTGGCCATTTCCCCGATCCTGGATGTCCCCGCATGAGCACCCTGTTTTCCCCGATCGAACTGCGCAGCCTCAAGCTCTCCAACCGGATCATGGTCTCGCCGATGTGCCAATACTCGGCCGACGACGGCTCCGCCAATGATTGGCACTTCACGCACATCAACATGCTGGCGCTGTCGGGCGCCGCGATGTTCTGCATTGAGGCCACCCATGTCGAGGATATCGGGCGGATCACGCCGGGCTGCCTCGGCCTCTACGGCGATGCCAACGAGGCGGCGCTGAAGCCGATCCTGGCCTCGGTGCGCAAGCATTCCAAGGCCGCGGTCGCGATGCAGCTTGCCCATGCCGGCCGCAAGGCTTCAAGCCAGCGTCCCTGGGAGGGCGGGCAATTGATCCCGATTGCCGAAGGCGGCTGGCAGACGGTCGGACCGTCGGCTGTCCCGCACAAGGACGGTGAGGCGCCGCCGCTGGCGCTCGATGATGCCGGCCTGAAGCGGATCCGCGAGGCCTTTGTCGCGGCCGCCAGGCGCGCCGACCGGCTCGGCATCGACGCGCTCGAGCTGCACGGCGCGCACGGTTACCTGCTGCACCAGTTCCTGTCGCCGATCGCCAACAAGCGGACCGACCGCTATGGCGGCTCGCTCGAAAACCGCATGCGCTTTCCGCTGGAAGTGTTCGACGCTGTGCGCGCCGTATTCCCGGATCACAAGCCGATCGGCATGCGGGTGTCGGCGACCGACTGGGTCGAGGGAGCCTGGGATCTCGCGCAGACCATCGAATTCGCCAAGGAGCTGAAGAAGCGTGGCGTCGACTGGATGGACGTCTCCTCAGGCGGCGTGTCGCCGTTGCAGAAGATTCCGCTCGGTCCGGGCTACCAGGTGCCGGCGGCACAGGCGGTGAAGGAGGCGACCGGCGTCACCACGATGGCGGTCGGCCTGATCACCGAAGCGAAGCAGGCGGAGGAGATCGTCACGTCGGGCAAGGCCGACATGATCGCGCTCGCCCGCGGCATGCTCTACGACCCGCGCTGGGGCTGGCACGCCGCCGCCGAGCTTGGCGGCGAGGTGAGCGCGCCGCCGCAGTATTGGCGTTCGCAGCCCTCGACGCAGAAGATGCTGTTCGGCAAGACCACGTTCGGGACGCGCTGACGCAGCGTCTCGCCTGCGAGGTCACTGCATGGCGGGTCCGAACCACCGCGCGAGCGCGGCGTCGAGGCCCGCCAAATCCTCGCCGTCCGCCGCCCAGGCGATACAGGCATCGGGGCGGATCAGCAGCGACGGGCCGTCGCGCCTTGGCACGCAGCGCACGAACATGTCCCAGCGCGCTGCGATCGCTGACGCAGCTCCATCAGTTGCGTCGACCAGCACGGCCCTGCCGTCCTCCATCTGATCGTACAGCGTGGTCTTCGCGTCGCCGTCGCCGAGCACGAAATTGCCGGAGAGCCGGCCGACCGATGGATGATCGTTGCCGAGGTCGTAACGGATCTTGATGCCGCTGATCATTTCGCCGAAGTAGCGGGTGCCTTCGTCACCGCTCATCAGGTCGGCGACGATGTCGCGCAGGGCGTCCGTCATGACATCGGGCCGCATCAGCGCGACCTGGGCGCGGGTGTTGGCGAGCACTTTTGCCGCGATCGGATGTCGTTCCTCTGTGTAGCTGTCGAGCAGGCTCTCCGGCATGCGGTCGCAGACCACCGCCGCAAGCTTCCAGCCGAGATTGACCGCATCGAGCAGGCCGAGATTGAGGCCCTGTCCGCCAAACGGCGAATGCACATGCGCGGCGTCGCCTGCCAGCAGTACCCGGCCTCTGCGATAGCTGTCGGCCTGCCGCGCATTGTCGGTGAAGCGCGTCGCGGTCTTGACGGCGGTGACGCGAATGTCGGCGCCGCTGATCCGGCGCAGCGTGGTCTCGATCTCCTCGCGCGTCACCGGGGCGCTGCGATCGGCCGGCGGTCCGTCGAACTCGGCCATGAACACCCGGCCGGGAATCGGTCCATAGGCCATCATGCCGACCGGCGTCCGCCGCCAGCCGACCGGGAGAAGACGATCCGGATGATCGAGGTCGACGATGGCTTGGTGTCCGGTGAGCGTCGGTTCGGTGCCCGGGAAGTCGAAGCCTGCGCGCTTGCGCACGGCGCTGCGTCCGCCGTCGCATCCGACAAGATATGCGGCGTGCAGTTCGACATCGCCGGACGCGCCCCCAGCTCTCGCCAGGACGCCGTCTCCGGTATCCTCGAAATCGATCAGTTCGCAGCCGCGCCTGATCTCGATGCCGAGTGCCTCGGCGCGCTCGCCGAGCATTTTCTCCAGCGCTTGCTGGTTCACGCCGCGCAGCCGCCGATGCGGCTCGCGCTGACGCGTCTGGTCGATCCCGAAGATGCCGGAGAAGTGACCGCCGAATTTCTTGAACGGCAGTTCGGCCGAGGCGTCCGCGGTCTTCATGAGCCTGGACATGCCCTCCGCCATGGTGCGTTCGACCGCATCCATGGCGTCGGCAAGGCCGCGGCGCTCCAGCGCTTCGCCCGCGAGGGCGCCGATCGCGCCGGCCTTGATGGTCTGGTCCGGCTCCGCCAGCCGCTCGATCACGATCACGTCGGCGCCCCCCAGGGTCAGTTCGATCGCCAGCAGCAGTCCGGTCGGTCCGGCACCGACCACCACCACATCCGTTCGGATACGCGTCACGCTCTCACCAAATTTGTACTCGGTATAATATTTAATATGGTACAAATTTCTACATGTCAAATCAGGGCGGACTACGGGAGCGGAAGAAGGAGGCGACACGCCAGGCGATCTCGGATGTCGCCACCGAGTTGTTCCTGGCGCGCGGCTTCGACAATGTTTCGGTGGCCGAGATTGCCGAGGCCGCCGAGGTCTCCCGGATGACGGTGTTCAATTACTTCCCGCGCAAGGAAGATCTGTTCTTCGACCGCGAGGAGGAAAGCCGCCAGATGCTGCGGGCCGCCTTCGCCGAGCGACCGGCGGGCGAAGCGCCGCTGATGACGCTGCGCAGGCTGGTGCAGAGCCTCGTGGATCGCGCGCATCCGTTCGCGAAATTCACCGATGCAACGGCAAAATTCTGGCGCACCGTCGCCGACAGCCCGGCGCTCTCGGCGCGGGCGCGTGAGATGCGGGACGAGTTGATCGAAGATCTCGCAACCGTGCTGGCGGGAGCCATCAGGCGGCCGCTCGCCGATGCCGACGCCCGGCTCGCCGCGTCGATGGTGGTCACGGCCGTGACCGTCGCCTACGCAGAAGGGCTTCGCGAGCACAAGGCCCGCCGATCGGCGGCCTCGACCCGCGAGGCCTTCGTGCAGGTCATGGAGCGCAGCTTTTCGGGTATCGCGATCATGCTGAAGGGGACGCCTTACGCGTAAATCCCGGCCGGGCCGTATGCGACAAGGCCATTGTTCTGCCGTGGCCGGCGCAGCTACTCTTGCGCGCGCGTGCGGAAGACACGCATCGAACAAAGAGAGGAAACCCATGGAACTCGGATACTTCGCGATGCCGTCGCATCCGCCGGAGTGCGGATTGAAGGAGGGCCACGACTGGGACCTGCAGGTGCTGCGCTGGCTTGACGAGCTCGGCTACCAGGAAGCCTGGATCGGCGAGCACCACACCGCGCCCTGGGAGCCGCATCCGTCGCCGGATCTGTTGATCGCGCAGGCGCTGCTGCAGACCAAGAACATCCGCATCGGCCCCGGCGGCTTCCTGCTGCCGTATCATCATCCGGCTGAACTCGCGAACCGCGTCGCGATGCTCGATCACCTCTCGAACGGGCGCTTGAACTTCGGCGTCGCCGCCTCCGGCCTGCCGAGCGACTGGGCGATGTTCAATGTCGATGGCATGTCGGGCCAGAACCGCGACATGACCCGCGAGGCGCTCGAGATCATCCTGAAGATGTGGACCGAGCCGGCTCCGTGGACCCACAAGGGCAAGTTCTGGACCGTGACCAAGCCGGACACGATGTTCGATTTCCTGAAACCCCACATCAAGCCGCAGCAAGCGCCGCATCCGCCGATCGGCGTCGCCGGCCTGTCGAAGAATTCCGACACGCTCAAGCTCGCCGGGGAGCGCGGCTTCATCCCGATGAGCCTCAACCTCAACCCGGCCTATGTCGGCAGCCATTGGGACTCGGTGGAAGCCGGCGCCGCCAAGACCGGCCGCAAGCCGAGCCGCAAGGACTGGCGGATGGTGCGCGAGGTCTTCGTCGCCGACACCGATGCGGAGGCATGGAGGCTCTCGACCGGCGACATGATGGGCCGGATGATGGGCGAGTATTTCCTGCCGCTGCTCGGCCACTTTGGTTTCAAGGATTATCTGAAGGCCTCGCCCGACGTGCCCGACAGCGACGTCACGGTGGAGTATTGCGCCCGCAACAACTGGATCGTCGGCTCGCCCGCGACCGTCACCGAGAAGATCGAGAAGATCTATCAGGAGGTCGGCGGCTTCGGCGTGCTCCTGGTGTTCGGCTTCGACTACAAGCACAAGCCCGAAGCCTGGCACAATTCGCTGCGGCTGCTGAAGCAGGAGGTCTTGCCGAAGCTGAAGCATCTCGACGCCTCGGTCGGACGCGCGGCGTAACTTGAGAGAGAGCGCGGGGCAGCGGCAACGCTGCCCCTTTTCATGTCATGACGGTCGCCCGCGTCAGGCGGTGCCGAGCCAGAACCGCGTCTCGATCTCCGCCCAGCCCTTGCCGATGCGGTTGCTCAACCAGGCATCGCTGCGCTTTAGGCCTTTGTCCTTCTGGCCCTCTGGCGTATTGCGCCAGGCCTGCCAGCGGTATTGCCCGTAGATGCTGACGATGCGCGCGGCGTAGGTCAGCGCCAGCTGCGAATCGCCTCTGATGATGACGAGGTTGTCGTCGTTCTTGGTGCTGGCGCGGTCGGAGAAATTGTGCGAGCCGGTCATGACCACCGGGTTCTTGCCGGCCGGATCCAGCACGATCACCTTGCTGTGCACCGCGATCATGAATTTTCCGGTGTTCTTGATCTCGTGCTCCCACCAGTCGGCGGTCTTGTCGATGCCGGCGGGCCGGATCACATCGGCAATCTGCTTGCCCTTGAAGACCTGCTGCTGGCCGCTCCCGGCCAGCAGCCGCAACTGATCCTTCGGACTGTCCTTGCCCTGCGCCGGAAAATTGTTCAGCACCCCGCGCACATAGAGCTTCTTGTCCTGGGCCTTCTCCAGGATCGGGCCGAGCAGGCCCTTGTTGCCGGGATTGAGCATCAGGCATGCCGCGCCGTGCTCGGCGTCCTCGATCATCTTGGTGGCTTCCTTGAGGTCGCCGCTCCTGGTGGTCGGCGTGAACCAGACGCTGACATTCGACTTGCCGATCGTGAACGGCCATTCGTGATCGCCGGCCACCGCCAGCGCCTTCGGCGACTTGCTGCCGTCGGCGTAGATCGCCTTCCAGTGCTCGTGATAGGCCGCAGCGAGCTTGTCGTCGGTGATCTCGAGCCCGTTGTTGTTCTGGGTGCACAGTCCGGTGCGGGTCCAGTTGGTGCTGCCGGTCCAGACCACTTTCGGTGTCTTGGCGCCGTCGCAGAACACCGCGAACTTGTTGTGGGCGTAGCGGCTCGGCGCGATCTTGCGGCGGACGATGTCGACGCCTGCCTTCTTCAGCACGCCGGCGTTCTTCTCGGTGTCCTTTGCCGTGGCGTCGGATTTGCCGGTGCTGTTGCCGAGCACGACGTGGGCCTTGCCCTTCAGTGCGGTCAGCGCGGCGATCAATTCAGGGTCGTTGAGCTCGTAGAGCGCGAGATAGACGTCGCGCTTGTTTTTCTTGGTGTCGGCCAGCAGCGCCAGCAGGCGGGCGCCGAGCTGCCCCTTGAGGAAGTCGCGAATCTTGTTGCCCTTGGTCGAGATCGCCTTCTCCAGAGACTGCGCCGGCTTCTTGTCCTTGCCGATCGCGCGCGACAGCCATTGCGCCGAGATCGTGCCGCGGTTGAACCATGGCTTGAGCGGGCCCGACGGCATGGCCGAGACGTATTCAGTCCATGTCGCTGGCGCACCGTATGCGGGCTTCACCTTGGTGGCGCCGTCCTTGAGAACCGGGACCACGCCATAGCGGACCGGCGCGTCGACCGGCGCCAGGAAATCGGTCCAGTTCGTCTTCTGCACCGGCCATTCGGTGCTCGGCCGATGTTCGCCCGGCTTGTGACCCTGCGCCTGGTCCTCGAACCCGACCCAGGTATCGACCACGGTCGCGCTCTTGCCCTGCTGCTGACGATAGAGCGCAAAGCCGAGGCAGTCCGGGATCATGGCCGCGACCTCCCACACCACGAAGATGCCGTCAGTGGTTGGAAACGCCTGAATTGCGGAAATCATGGTGATGCCTCCAAATCGCTGATGAGATATCCGGTCGATATGAATCTGGCGCGTCAGGGCTCGGGGAATCCGGGATGCCACGTCGGATCGCTCCGGACGCCCGGCGGCCCGTCTAGCAGGAGGAGTATGGAACAAGGAATGCAACCGAAACTATCGGCTGGATCACAGATGGATCAGGCCGAGCGGACCGCTCCGCCGCGAACGCGGCTGCCTAGAGCAATTTCACCGTGACCTTCGCCTTGCCCTTGTGATCGCCGTAGAACCATTTGCAGATCCAGGGGAGGCCGATGACGGCCTGGTTGACGTAGAGGAAGACCTCGCCGCTGCGATCGGCGGTGAACGTTGCCTTGTAGACCTGCGGATCGGTGTTCGGCGCCGCAAAGGGATCGAGGAAATATTCGTCGACGCCGGTTTCGCCGACCCGCGCGATCAGCCTGAACCACGGCCGGAACAGGATGCGCCGCAGGAAGATCGTGGCGTATCCACGCCAGCGTTTCGCGCCCTCGATGGTCGAGGTCCGGTAACCGATCGGCGTCACCGCGCGGCCGGCGTCCTCCCACGGCTCCGACATCGTGATTGCGATCTCGTAACTGAACCCGGTGCGGACCTTGAGGCCGGTCGGCGCGCAGATCGCGCCGGTGTCGAACTCAGCCGCATCCTGCGCGATGCCCTTGTCGACGGCGACGAGCTTGTCGGGCGCGGTCCCCTTGCAGAACGCGCCCATCGAGTCCGCGGCATTGAACAGGACATGGCTCAGCAGCGTCGCGCCGAACCAAACCAGCAAGGCGGTCAGTGCAAACGGAACGACATGCCGCTTCCCGACATTGAGGATCCATTGATAGATCGTGCTGGTGCGGAAGCGATAGATCGCATCGTGCATGAACCCGGACAGCGCCGTCGGGTTCGCGCGGTCACGCCAGATGATCCGCATCCGGTCGCTGATCGTTGCGCTGAGCCAATTGCCCACCGCCATCAGCACGAAAACGGCGATGATGCCGCCGGCGAACCATTCCGGGTTGCCGGCGTACCAATCGGTCCACCAATGAAACGAAGCAGGCAGGAAGGATTCGACGAAGCGCACCAGCTCCGAGATCATCCTGACCCAGGAGCTGAACTCGTGCTCCCTGTGCTGGTTGTGGAACAGCCAGAACGCGGCCAGATGCAGCGACGCCGCCAGCGTAGCGAAGTAGGCGATCCGCCGCATCCAGACGAAATTCCACAGCTTCTCCTGCGCGGCATAGCGTGCCGGCGCGCCGGTGGGCGTCTCGAACATCGTGGAGCCCAGCGGGGTGACCTGGCCGCTGCGGGAGACCACCACATAGTTCGGCGGCAGCCCGATCGGGGCGTAGGCATTGGCGCCACTGTCGATCCGTTCGAACACGCTTTCGTGGATCTTCGGCATCGGCACGCTGACGCCGGCATAGGGATCGTTGCAGAGGTCGGCGACCTTGCGAGGACCGTACCGATAGTAGGAGCCGAGGCCGGCCCGCGAATCGTAGAGGCGGCCGTCCTTGTCCTCCGAGGACTTGATCGCCTTGATCGCATCGGGATCGGCGATCGGCGCGCTCTTGAACACGAGGCCGCGCTTGACGGCTTCATCGACCAGCCAGGCCAGCGGCACGAACGCGACGGCGTCGTCCGGATAGCCGCCGCCGACATTGGCATGCATGCCGACGAACCACACCTGGACGAGGCGCTCGCCATCGATGGTTGTCGGCACGGCCGGCGCGGGCCGTCCCGGCTGCTGCTCGGTCCAGAGCACCGGATGGAAGGTCGTGCGCTCATCGTCGAGCGCCAGCGCGTGCCGCGCGCACTTGACCTTCGGGCTGAGAATCCGGTTCGGCAGCTCCAGCGGCCACACCCAGTTCGAGATGCCGCGCGTCATCTCGTCGATCGGCAGGCCATAGGCTGCGACGGTGTCCCAGATGCCGATGAACTCGATCGATGGCACCGGCTTCCTGGTGATCGCGGCATAGGGCTTGTTGCCTTTGACGCGGTCCAGCACCGGCACGAGGATGTAGTCGCGCAGCGCGCGGAACAGCACCTCGATGCGCCAGATCGAGTGATAGCCAGCGGCCCGGTAGGCGCGATCGGCCTTCACCGCGCCGTCGTGCAGCTCGGCTTCGGTGTCGGCGACGATCAGGCCCTGATCGAGGGCGAGTGCGGCGAGCGTGCGCACGGTGAAGGCGCCGCGGCTGAACCCGAACAGGTAGATCTGCGAATCGTTGTGGTGGTCGTAGTTGCGGCAGATGAACTTGTAGGCGTCGAGGATGTTGCGCTTGAGGCCGTAGCCGAAGGCGCCGCCGAGCAGCGCCAGCGGAACGAATTTCGAGGTGCCGACACCGTCATCATACTTGGCGGCCTGCGTATTGCCCTGCAAATCGAGCGACTGGAATATCCGCCAGACATTGGTGCGCCAGACGCTGGAAGCGGCATTGCCGGTGCCATCGGACAGGATGATGATCTTGGGACTCGGCATTGCAAGACGCTCGCTGAAATGAATGAAGCGAAGGGCGCAGCGTAGTAGTAGCGGATTCGATTGCTACCTTGGATCGGTATTTAGTCATTCTGTGCCACGGCCGGTGTGAACTGGCGCACAAAAGCGTCACGAGGTCGCGGCCATTTGAGAGGTGACGGCTTTCGCGTTGCTGCGAAAAGGCCTAGCCTGATAGCGGCGCAGTTCATTGATGAGGCACAGCAATGCGTAGCCGCGTCAGAAAATTTGCCCATGTCCTGGAGCGCTTCGGTCTTGCCTTGGCGGGTGCTGCAAGCGGCCTGTTCGTCGCCATCCATGTCGGCTCGAGCGTCTCGGCGCTGACCTCGCAGGCATTCCTGCTGATCATGATGCTGGGCGGCGCGATCGGCTTCTATCTCGGCATCGATACGCCGCCAAAGCTCTTCCATCCGAAGGAGGCCGCCTCGACGCGCAAGATCGACGCGGCGGAGCTGCTGAGCGCGATCGGCACCTTCCTCGCGACCATGGTTGCGTTCTTCTCGGTCGGCGTGATCGTGTTGCGGACCGAGCCGGACGTCGCCTGGACCGCGGCGATCATGGCGGGCTGGGTGCTCGGCGTCGCCATGCAGATCGTCGCCGGCACCATCGCCCGCACCCGCGTCTGAAGCGTCGGCACGACGCCAGGCACGGCCCGCTGCGCGACGCCCGGCTTACTTGTTCGCGATCTTGGCGGGGTCCTTGACGGCCTTGAAGGTCTCGTGCTCGACGCTGTAGAGCTCGCCGCCGACCCTCTCGACCCTGCGAATGTAGATGTCGTGGACGACGTCGCGCGTCTTCGGGTCGATCGACATCGGGCCGCGCGGGCTTTCCCAGGCCGTGCCCTTCATGGCTTCGATCAACGCGTCGCCGCTGGTCTTGCCACCGGTCGCCTTCAGCGCCTCGTAGATCAGATGCATGCCGTCATAGGCGCTGACGCTGATGAAGTTCGGTCGGACGTTGGCATTGGCCTTGCGGAACGCTGCGACATAGTCGCGGTTCAGGTCGGATGGATGGGCGGCGGAGTAGAACCCCGCCGTGATCGTGCCGATCATGGCATCGCTCATCCCAGGCAGGTCCTCATCATCGGCGATGTCGCCGGGGCCGATCAGCTTGATCCCGCTCTTGTCCAGACCACGCTCGACAAATTGCTTGGCCAGGATGCCGGCCTGGCTTGTCGGAACGAAAATGAACAGGGTATCGGGATTGCCGTCCCGTGCACGCTGCAGGAACGGCGCGAAGTCGGGATTGGCCAGCGGCACTTTCAGCGCTTCGACGATCGCTCCGCCTGCCGCGGTGAAGCTCTCCGAAAATACGCCGGCGGCTTCACGCCCGGGTGCCCAGTCGGACGCAATGATGGTAGCCCGCTTCGATCCGTTCCTGGCCGCCCAATCCGCCAGCACGCTGGCCTGCTGGGCGTGCGTCCAGCTGGTGCGCACGAAGTAGGGCGACCGCTCGGTCACGATCGATGTGCCCGATACCATGACGACGGTTGCCGTCTTGCTCTCGGTGACCAGTGGTGCGAGCGCGAGCACGCTCGGCGTCAGCCCGCCGCCGAGGATCGCGGCCTTGTCGTTGACGATCAGCTCCTGCGCGATGCGCTTGGCATTGTCGGGGACGCTGGCGTCATCCCGGACGATCAATTCGATCTTGCGACCGGCGACCATGTCGCCGTGCTGCGCCATGTAGAGCCGCGCCCCCGCCACAGCCTGCTTGCCGACCGGCCCCAGAACGCCGGTCAGCGGCATCACCAGCCCGACCTTCACGGTGTCCTGCGCCCGGACATGTCCCGATTGCACCGCCGCGAGCGTCAGAACAACCCCGGTCAACACCGCAAACCGCGTCCTCGACATGGCCAACCTCCTGCGGGCCCGGAAATGACGCCGGGCCGGCTCTCGACTATCGGCTTCGCCGCAGGGAAGTCCTGATCAAGAAGTGACAGAACGACGAATTTCCTGCTAAATTTCCCGGATTGGTGCCGTCTGTGGGCATGGAGTGACCTCTATGGACCCGGCGACTGATTCCGTTTTGGTATTTGATTCATTTGTATTGGACCTTGCCCGCGGCGTTGTGCGCGTGAATGGCGTCGACCTTGATCTCAGGCCGAAGTCCTTCGCGGTGCTCCGCCATCTCGCCAGCAACGCCGGGCGGCTCATCTCCAAGCAGGATCTGCACGCGGCAGTCTGGGGCGACGTCGCCGTTTCAGACGACTCGCTCGTCCAATGTGTCCGCGAGCTGCGGCTGAAATTGCGGGATGACGACCACCGCATCATTAAGACGGTATCTCGCCGGGGTTACCGGCTCGATGCCGAGCCTGTTCTGCCGTCGTACCACCATGAACAGAGCAACGTCCCGCGCGCGACGTCAACTTCCCGCGGCGTGGCGGTACGTCTGGCCGCGCTTCCCCGATGGCTGCTTGTTTCGAGCCTGTCGATGATCGCCTTGGCGGCTCTCGTCGCATTACCAATTGCCGATGGGATGCGGCATCCTCTGGCGGAGTTGGTGAACTGGCTTGCGCCGCAGGATCGCGGCATCGTGCCGGATCGGGATGTCGAACGGATCGCCGCGCTGGCTGCGGAGAAGCAGTTGCCGCTTCCTGCCTTTCGTGTTCGCGCGCCGGCAAGCGACGTGCCGGACGATGTCCGCCGCTTTCTCGGCGTGTGGGTGAGCCACGAGGGATGGATCAATTCGCATCGCCAATTCATGATGATCGTCACAGGTGTCGACCGGGACGGCGTCGTTACCGGCTATCTCGTGAACGGACCGGCCATGCCGCACAGCCGCACGCCTGGCCCTGGCTTCTCCGGCGGTTTCACCGGGTACGTTCTGGACGGCATCCTGCGATATGACGGCAATGCGGGACTGCATTCCGCTTCCATCACCGCGGACGGACGGATCGAGTTCAAGCTGATCTTCCGCGAAGGCGGCACCGGGGTGGTGTTCCTTGAACCGCTCTGGACACTCGCCCATCCCGGACGCGTCGCGCACAATCAAACCTGATCGCCACGCGATACGCCGAGCCCGGCAAGATGCGTGTCGACGAACTGCGCGAGGCGTTCGCGCAGCCTCTCCGGCGGCACCGCGACCATGCGCTCCTCGAGGCCGAGCGAGATGATGCCGTGAACCGCAGAGAACATCATCCGCGACAGCAGCGCGACGTCGTCGCGATCGCGACCCGGCAACAACCGCACCAGCGGCGCATGCATCAGCGCGAAGGCATCCATCACCATCACCAGGATATCTTCCGGAAACGGCCGGTCGTCCTCCATCCGGTGCTCGAACAGCGAGCGCAGCAGGTTGGCGTGCTCGGTGGCGAAGCCGAGATAGGCGTCCGCAAGCCCGTGCAGCTGGCGCAGGGGATCGTCGGCCGGAACCGCCTTGAGCCGTACGCTCAGGGCCTGAACGGTCTCCCGGTTCACGGTCAGGATCAGGCCGTCGAAGTCGCCGAACTCATTATAGACGCTGCCGATGGAGCAGCCGGCGGCCTCGGCGACATCACGAACCTTCAATGATCTCAATCCTTTAGTTGCAATGTACCGGCGCGCGATCTCGATCAGCAGCACGCGCCGCTGAAGCTTTTTTCGATCCCGTCGCGATTCTTCTTGAACAATGTTCATTTTCGAGCTACTAATTTGAGCGTTGCTCAAGTTGGCATAGGAGGCCACTCAGATGCAGACCCTAGCACTTCAATTGACCACCACCTTTGTCGATGACGCGATCGAGCTCGTGAAGGGCTTTGGCCGCGCCATTCTCTCACCGGCGATGGCGCCGATCGAGCGGATCGCTCGTGCCTGCGACGTCGCGGGCGTCCTGGAGCAGCGGCGCGCCGACCGGCGCGCGCCGCGCCCGGCGGCTGCAAGCGGCGGCGGCCAGTGCAAGTCGCGCAACTGCCGATGGTCGCCGTTCGGCGGCTTGAGTGAACTGACCTGAAGCGGCCAGGCCGCAATTGTCACCGAAACCTCAACGAAGCACTCACCATGTCCCTCGCGAGCCCGTTTCGATGTCGATCGACCACAACCCTGGATAAGGTCTCGTACATCTCTGCCGGGCATTGTCGCGGCCTTCCGGTGCGGCCGATCCACGCCGGTTCGAACCGATACGTTGCGGAAAAGACTAAAGGCTGCGGCATACCCGTCATTTTCACCACGCCCCCATTCTCTCGCACTCGCAGACCTGCCAGCGCCGTGCGCGCTAACCCAAGGAACCGGTCATGATCAAGGAATTGATGACGTCCCGCCGCTTCGCGCCGCTGTTCTGGTCGCAGTTCTGCTCGGCGCTGAACGACAACGTCTTGAAGAACGCGCTGGTCATCATGCTGCTGTATGGCGTCGCCAACGAGCAGGGGCCGGCGCTGGTCCAGCTCGCGGGTGCGGTGTTCATCTTCCCGTTCTTCGTGCTGTCGGCGCTCGGCGGCGAGCTCGCCGACCGCTATGTCAAATCCGTCGTGGCGCGCCGGCTGAAGTTCTTCGAGATCTTCGCCGCAGCCTTTGCCGCAGCCGGCTTCTTCACCCATTCGATCCCGCTGCTGTTCATCGCGCTGGCGCTGTTCGGCATCGTCGCCGCGCTGTTCGGTCCGGTGAAATATGCCGTGCTGCCGGACCAGCTGTCGGTCTCCGAGCTCGCGACCGGCAACGCGCTGGTCGAGGGCGCGACCTTCATGGCGATCCTGATCGGCACCATCGCGGGTGGCATGTTCGTTGCGGGCGCCAGCCACATGGGCTGGATCTGTGCGGCCGTGGTCGGCCTGTCGGTGCTGTCCTGGGGATTTGCGTCGCGGATTCCGGTGACGCAGCCCTCCGCGCCAGATCTGCCGATCACCAGGAATCCCTGGACCTCGACGGTACGCCTGTTGAAGTCGCTCTATGCCGAGCCGAGGCTGTGGGACGGCATGGTGATCGTGTCCTGGTTCTGGATGGTCGGCGCGATCGTGCTGTCGCTGCTGCCCGCGCTGATCAAGGAAGGCGTCGGCGGCACCGAGGGCGTGGTCACGCTGTGCCTCGCCGTGTTCGCGATCGGCATCGCCGCCGGCTCGCTGTTCGCCGCGCAGCTCAGCCACGTCCGCCCGAATCTCGCACTGGTGCCGATCGGCGCCATCGTGATGGGCGTGATCGGCCTCGACCTCGCACTTGCGATCGCCACCACCTCGCTCGGCAAGGACGTCACCGCGGCCGCGTTCGCGACCTCGTTCGGCGGCTTCCGCATGCTGGCCGATTTCTTCCTGTTCGCGTTCGGCGGCGGCCTGTTCGTGGTGCCGTCGTTTGCCGCCGTGCAGGCCTGGACCGCGCCGTCCGAGCGCGCCCGCATCATCGCCGCCGGCAACATCCTGCAGGCCGGCTTCATGGTGGCCGGCGCGGTGTTCGTCGGCGCGCTGCAGGCTGCCGGCCTGCCGATCGCCTGGATCTTCTTCGGTCTCGCGATCGCGAGCTTCGGCACCGTCTGGTTCGTGCTGACCAAATGGGGCAAGGAGGGCGTGCGCGATTTCGGCGCGCTGCTGTTCCGCGCGCTGTTCCGGCTCGAGGTGCGCGGCATGGAGAACCTGCCGCCTGAAGGCACCCGGATGCTGATCGCGCCCAACCATGTCAGCCTGGTCGACGGCCCGCTGCTGCACGCCATGCTGCCGATCGACGCGAGCTTCGCGGTGGATACCGGCATCGCCAAGGCGTGGTGGGCCAAGCCGTTCCTGAAGATGATCAAGCACTACACGATGGATCCGTCCAAGCCGCTGGCCGCGCGCGACCTGATCAAGCTGGTTGCCGCCGGCGAGCCGGTCGTGATCTTCCCGGAAGGCCGCATCACGGTCTCCGGTTCGCTGATGAAGGTCTATGACGGTACCGCGATGATCGCCGACAAGGCCGACGCGGTCGTCGTGCCGGTCCGCATCGAGGGCGCGCAGCGCTCGCATCTCAGCTATCTCAAGAACGGCGAGATCAAGCGCTCCTGGTTCCCCAAGGTGACGATCTCGATCCTGCCGCCGGTGAAGCTGCCGGTCGACCAGTCGTTGCGGGGCAAGGCGCGCCGCAACGCCGCCGGCGCCGCGCTGCAGGACGTCATGATCGACGCCATGGTGCAGAACGCGATGCTCGACCAGACGCTGTTCGAGGGCCTCGGCCACGCCTATCGCGACCGCGACACCGGCAAGCCGATCATCGAGGACGCGCTCGGCACCAAGCTGACCTATCGCAAGCTGATCCTCGGCGCGCAGGTGTTGAGCCACAAGCTCGAGCAGGGGACTTCGGTGGGCGAGAATGTCGGCGTGCTGCTGCCGAACTCGGCCGGCGTCGCCGTCGTGTTCATGGCGCTGCAGACCATCGGCCGCGTGCCGGCGATGCTCAACTTCTCGGCAGGTCCAGTCAACGTGCTGGCCGCGATGAAGGCAGCGCAGGTCAAGACTGTGCTGACCTCGCAGGCCTTCATCGAGAAGGGCAAGCTCGACAAGCTGATCGCGGCGATGGCGGGCCAGGCGCGCGTCGTCTATCTCGAGGATATCAGGGCCGGCATCAGCCTCGCCGACAAGATCGCGGGCTTCCGCGCCGGCATTGCGCCGCGCGTCGTGCGCCAGGCCAACGATCCCGCGGTCGTGCTGTTCACCTCGGGCTCGGAAGGCACACCGAAGGGTGTCGTGCTGTCCCATCGCAACATCCTCGCCAACGCGGCGCAGGCGCTGGCGCGGGTCGATGCCAATGCCAACGACAAGGTGTTCAACGTCCTGCCGGTGTTCCACTCGTTCGGTCTGACCGGCGGCATGATGATGCCGCTCCTCGGCGGCATCCCGATCTTCATGTATCCGTCGCCGCTGCACTACCGGATCGTGCCCGAGCTGATCTACCAGACCGGCGCCACCATCCTGTTCGGCACCGACACCTTCCTCACCGGCTACGCCCGCTCGGCGCACGCCTATGACTTCCGCACGCTGCGGCTGGTGATTGCCGGCGCGGAAGCGGTGAAGGAGCGCACCCGTCAGATCTACATGGAGCGCTACGGCATCCGCATCCTCGAGGGCTACGGCGTCACCGAGACCGCGCCGGTGCTGGCGATGAACACGCCGATGGCGAACCGCCAGGGCACCGTCGGCCGCATCTCGCCGCTGATGCAGTATCGCCTCGATCCGGTCCCCGGCATCGAGGAGGGCGGCCGGCTGTCGGTGAAGGGTCCGAACGTGATGATCGGCTACCTCCGCGCCGAGAATCCTGGCGTGCTGGAGCCGCTGCCCGAGGGCTGGCACGACACCGGCGACATCGTCTCGATCGACGCGCAGGGTTTCATCGCGATCAAGGGCCGCGCCAAGCGCTTCGCCAAGATCGCCGGCGAGATGGTCTCGTTGTCGGCGGTGGAGGCGATCGCGGCCGCGATCTGGCCGCAGGCGACGTCGGTTGCGGTCACGCTGCCCGATCAGCGCAAGGGCGAACGCATCGTGCTGCTGACCACGCAGAAGGACGCCGACCGCGCCGCGATGCAGCGCCAGGCCAAGAGCATCGGCGCTTCCGAACTCGCGGTGCCTGCCGACATCCGAATCGTCGACAAGGTGCCGCTGCTCGGCACCGGCAAGACCGACTATGTCGGCGCTACCGCCTTGGCCAAGGAACTCGCCGCCGCGGCGCCGGCCCCTGCGCCGCAGACGGATGAGAATACCGACGCGACCGAGGCCGAGCCGGAGACGCGTCAGCAACACGTTGCATGAGTCTCGGCATGATGGTTGTGCTTTTCGGGAGCATGTTGTCAGATAGACGGCAACTGCTCCCGAGAAAGCACAGCCATGGTTCTTCCCCTCGACCCCGTCATCGAAAAAATCATCCCGCTGCTGCCGCTGCGCGATCCTTCGACCATGACGCCGCAGAGCTGCCGCGATTCGCTGCGCGCGCTGGCCGAGGCGCGCAAGGCGGTGCCGCCGCCGCCGGTCGATGTTGTCAGCGATATCGAAGTGCAGGGCGCGGCGGGCAAGATCGGCGCGCGGCTCTATCGGAGCGGCAGCGGCAGCGCGCCGACGGTGATCTTCTTCCATGGCGGCGGCTGGGTCGCCGGTGATCTCGAGACCCATGACCGCCAGGCCCGCAACCTCGTGATCGAGACCGGCGCGGTGGTGATTTCGGTCGATTACCGCCGTCCGCCGGAGACGCGCTTTCCCGGCGCCTTCGAGGATGCGTTCGCCGCGATCCGCGACGTGATCGCGCGGCTCAGTGAGTTCGGCGGCGACCTCTCCCGCGTCGGCGTCGCCGGCGATTCCGCCGGCGGCAATCTCGCCGCCACCACGGCGCTGGCCTGCCGCGACGCCGGAATCAAGCTCGCCGGGCAGCTCTTGGTCTATCCCGTCACCGACGTGGTCGGCAATTATGCCGATACAGGCGAGAACGCCAAATTCCCATCGCGCGATGAGAATGCCGAGGGCTACTTCCTGACGCGCGCGACGATGCAGTGGTTCGCGGGGCATTATCTCGCGGACAAGGCCGAGGGTGCCGACTGGCGCGTCTCGCCGCTGCGCGCGAAGATCCTAGCCGGTGTCGCGCCGGCGGTGGTCACGACCGCCTGGTTCGACCCGCTGCGCGACGAGGGCCATGCCTATGCCAGGGCGTTGCAGGCCTCCGGCGTGCCGGTCGCGTATCATTCCGGCGAGGGCCTCATTCACGGCTACTTCGGCCTCGGCGATGCCTCGGACGCCGCTCGCGCCGAGGCGCAGCGCGCACGGGCGGATTTCAAGGTGTTGTTGGACAAAGGGGTGTAACTCCTCCCTTGTCCTCCCGTGGAGGGTCCCTGCGGGGGAGGTGCGTTGCCAAAATATCGAAAACAACCCCATGCACAGTAGCCGGCGGTGGTGGCCGGCGCTCGACCAGGCGGCTTGACGCGTCGGGCAACTCAGGGTTAGATTTCCGATATTCCGAAATCGGGTACGCGCATCGCCCCGATGGTGGGCACGCTTGCGCTTGCCCACCCTACGAACTGCTGCCCTACCCTCCCCTGGAGGGGGAGGGTCGGCTCACATGAAGCGCAGCGGAATGTGAGACGGGGTGGGGTGATCTCTCCACTCGAGCACTGTTGGACGCGGAGATACCGTCACCCCACCCCGCTGCGCATTTCGCTTCGCTGCATGCGCAACGACCCTCCCCCTCCAGGGGAGGGTGGAAGCCCCTCAATCATTCCCGATCGTGTCGCCGAACAGCTGCCAGGTTTCGCCGTTGAACTTCTGCAGCCGCATCGCCTCCACCGGGAAGTAGTCGGTCGGCGAGGTCTTCACCTTGATGCCGGGCAGGAACATCGGCAGCGCGATGTCGAGATTGGCGGCCTGCTTCATGATGTTCTCGTGGGTGAGGTCGTCGCCGCATTGCTTCAGCACCTGCACCGTCGCCTCCGCCACCACATAGCCGTAGACGATCAGTTGGTCCTGCAGATTGCCGTCAGGAAAATACTTCTTCATGAAGTCCTGCCAGGCGATCACGTCCGGGTCCGCCTTCCACTGCGGATCGTTCGGATCCTTCAGCGAGTAGGACGAGATGATGTCCCTGGAATATTCGAAGCCGGCCGGCTTCAGCACCGAGGACACCGATGTCGAAGTCGCCGCGAGGAAGAACAGGTCGGGCTTCCAGCCGATCTCGCCGATCTTCTTGATTGCCTGCGCCGCCTGCTTGGGGATCGCGTGCATGAACAGCACGTTGGCGCCGGAGGCCTTCAGCTTCACGATCTGGCTGTCGACCGTCGGATCGGTCGATTCATAGGTCGTCTCCGCCACCACCATTTTGGCGGTGTTCTCCGGCCCCAGGCCCTTCTTGAAGCCGTTGCCGTAATCCTTGCCGGCGTCGTCGTTCTGGTAGAACAGCGCGATCTTCGCATCCGGCTTCTGGGTCAGCACATATTTCGCGTAGACCGCGGTCTCGGCCTGGTACGACGGCTGGAAGCCGATCGACCACGGATAATGCTGATAGTCGCCCCATAGCGTGGCGCCGGCGCCGACGAACAGCTGCGGCACTTTCTTGTCGTTGAGATATTTACGCACGGCAAGGCCGGTCGGCGTGCCCAGCGGATTGAGGATCGCGGCAACCTCCTCCTGCTCGACCAGCTTGCGGGTCTGCTCCACCGTCTTCGGCGGCGAGTAGCCGTCGTCGAGCGTGATCAGGTTGATCTTGCGCCCGTTCACGCCGCCCTGGTCGTTGATCATCCGGAAGTAGGCAGCCTGCGTCTTCGCGATCACGCTGTAGGCCGACGCCGCGCCGGAGAATGGCGAGGTCTGTCCGAGCTTGATCTCGGTGTCGCTGGCACCCGCGCCATATTTCTTCTCGGCGGCGTGCGCCTGTGTCGCGAGCGCAAGCGCGACTGTTGCCGCAATGGCCTTCCAGATCATCGTGAGCCTCCCTGTGCGTTTTTTGTTGTTCGCGGGGGCGAGCTTACGTGAGGTCGGCGGAGGCAGGCTTGTGGCGAGACGCCGGGGCAGGGATGCGAAAATGCGGCGGGGCCGATGGCGGGGGTAATATCAGATTGGCAAAATCAGCGAGTGTGCGGCGGTCTGCCGCGATGTGGAATGATTATCAAAATCTCTCCCCGCGTGCGGGGCGCTTCTTACCTCGCCCCGCTTGCGGGGAGAGGTCGGATCGCATCGCGAGATGCGATCCGGGTGAGGGGGTACAGGTCTCACCCCATTCACTGCTCGTGGAAGCAGCCCCTCACCCCCACCCTCTAAGAGCGAGCTTCGCTCGTCTCGGCCCCGCATCCGCCTTCGCCCGAAGGCGGGCTTCGGCGGACAAGAGAGCGGGGCGAGGGAGAACTCTTGATCTCAACGGTAGCGCACGCTGCCGGTGGTGACCGGATCGGTCGGCAGCACCGTGGCGCCGGCGCGGTTGGCGGCGGCGGAGGTGATCATGCCGGGCTCGGCCGCGGCCTGCACATTGCGGGGCGGGTTGAATTCGAGGACGACGAGGGCGGCTGTCGCGAGCACTGCCACGGCGGCGGTTGCAATCGCAGGCACCAGTCTTCCGCGCGTATCGAGTGCGCGAACTTGCATTGATCAATTCCTTTATCGGGGTCGCTCTTTGGACGTGACATAAGAACGGCCGGGCTTCTTCCCAAGAGTGCGGCGCACATGCCTCACAATCAGTTGTACCGGCCGTGATGTCCCTCACGGTGTTCGAGACGATGCAGGCTTGGCCACATCGAATCGCAATCGTGTCGGACGGCTTGTTTGCACACTAATATCTGGAAGAGATCGTGGCGTTTTGCATGCGCCTCATGCGCTCGTGATGATGCGCAGTGATGTTGTGATTAACGGGCAGGCGACAAGCCACTTTTGCCTTTATTTATAGGCTTTCTTGGTTGGTTAAGGCGCGGGCGTTAAGCGTTTCTTCACGCACGAACAGCGCATCAGCAACGGATTCGCGCCGTGGCGAGCGATGACACCGCTATCATTGGCAGCAGTTGTCAGCGGACTCGCTGCTAGCGTTCGTGGGCGCCGTCATTGCGAGGGCTCGTCGCGCCGACTTGTCCGCCGAAGCCTCTCGGCGAAGGCGGAAGCCATGGCGAAGGCAGAAGCTTTAGCGAGGGCGTAAAATCATCTCTACTCATGCGGCAGGATGGACGATTTTACTTCACGCGCAATGGCGCAAAGAAGAATCCACCTCGGCATCGCGCCGCGCGCGTCGGTCGGATCGGTCCACCTGGTAGACAGCAGGAGAGGGTGAGGAGGCGCATTGTCGGGTTACGGTTTATACGTGCTCTCTCCGGCGAGACCGGGCTTGTTTGCCATCGCTTCCGCAAAAGCGCTTTCGCGCCTTGCGAGAGGATACCAGCCACTGGGGCGTCAGGACCACACGCTCTCACCGTCCGCGATGAGGGCGCTCGTGTCGCGCGCTTCTCGCGTCCACCGCATCCCGCACCCAACGTCCGTGACGATGGCGATACGCCCCTCTCCGAGGAGGCGGGACGCGCTGCTTGCAATGCTTTCTTTGCGGAGGCTGGATAGGGTGTGTCGCTTTGAAAATGTTAGGGAGTTTCGAGCTTTGGCGCACGCGTCGGGGTAGGCGCTTGGGCTACACCAGCGCAAATTTTTCCTAGCCAGGTTTAGAAAATGACAAGATCACCTCTCGCCGCATGCGCCCATCGAGCGACTCCTGCCCCTTCCTAACGGATGGAGGGGGGAGGTAGCGACGGTTGGCTGGCAGGAGCCTAACGCGTCTTGTTTCATTCTTTAGGCCCGCTCTTTCTGCCACCGCAGAGACGATCTTTGCGTTTGGAATGAACGTCCCGCGAACCGTATTTTCTCCGACTACGTAGATGGCTCTGCCACCCGGCTTTAGAACACGGGCCGCCTCTGCAACGGCTCGGCGCATGTCCTCGATGTAGTGAGCAAGTACAGCCTCATGTCTCGGGGATAGGCGGGGGCTCAATTTGAGACCCGACATAATATTTTTGATGACGTCATCCTCGTGAGCCTCTTTGTCGCTCGTCTCATTCCCCACACTCTCTGCTCGGATGTCCGTGAGCTCCCCAATATTGTAACCCATCCAAACTAGCGAAAACTTGCTGCAGCGCATGTAGTCGATTGCGTTCAGGTAGGGTGGGGAGGTCAGAACAAGATCGATAGCTCCGCTGGCGATCGCTAATGATCGTGCATCGCCAAGTGCAGCCTGTGTCGCGGGACTGTTGTGAGCTTGATCTTGTCGAATGCAATTCTTTAGGACGTGAACTGTTGCCTTAAGAAACTTCCCAAACGGCTTCACCGGGGCGGTTTCGAAAGCCTTGTGTGGGCGGCTGTGCGAAAGATCCATCGCAAGAGAGGCGCCGGCTTGTTTCGTGATGATAAGACGCGAGAAGGCGCACCAAAGTACATCTCTCGTACGGTCGTCCTGGACCCTAAGAATAGCTTCCGCTAGAGCCGCCAGCTGACGACGCGCATACGGATCGAACCAGTATCGAATGAACTTTCGCGTCTCGTCGTCAGCGTGACGCGGATACGCGTCGGCTGTACGTCGGTTGCTGAAGTCGTTCCGAGCGCGCACGAGAACCTCAGAGGCCTTGCGCTCGACTTTGTCCACGTCGATCTCGCTAGTCCAAACGCGAGTAAGCAAGACGGCCAAGGGGTCAATATCTACACCCACTGCGGTATGCCCCTTAGCGCGGGCAACGGCTAGAACCGTACCGGAGCCCATCATCGGGTCAAGAATGCGGATGGGCTTCGTCTCGGCTGCGATAATATCGAGAGCAATCCCAGGAGCCATCCTCGCTGGAAAGGGATGAACAGGTTCACGCCCGAGTGTTTCGTATATGGTCTTCTTAAAAGTCTTGCTCACCTCTGCCCCACAAATGAGCCTGCGGCCGTTGCCAAGTGACGAGAGAAAGACGCGACGTTTGGATTAGATCGCCGCGTAGCGCTCGCGCACACGAGATTTGAGTGTCTCGGGAATCAAACCTATCCCGCGCGACACCTTGTACTGCAATTCGCCCCGATTTCCCGCCAAATCGTACTGCGCTCGCGGTGGCCTTGTTACGCTCACCCAAGCATTTTCGCTCTCCTGAAAGCTGACGATTGTGTGCAAATCAGCGAATGTCAGCGTCACGAGTCCATCGGTTCCGCAAACAAAGACAACAAAGGAGTCGGGAAACCTGTGCTCAAGGTCGAGAAGATCGGCCGCTTGATCGATCGTAAAGGTGAAGCGCCACGGTGACATCCGCTTCGACGAATGTTTCACATAGACGCCAACTCTTCCATTCACGACGAATGCATTGATGCGCCCCTCGCGGATAAACGGACGAAAGGAGATCGAATAGTCACTCTCGATCGCAAGTTGTCTCAGGACTACGCCCTGGTAAAATTCATAATCGTCAAGCATGTTTCACATTCTTCAAAAAGCTGATGTTGCCGTTGAATTTATAGATGACTCGAGCCTTCTTCTTGTCGTTAAAAAAGATCTTGAAGTGATGTACCGCATCGGGAAATTCGCGGCGCACCTGTCCGAATAGGCCTTTCGTTCGCTCGATCTTTACTTTGTCAGCGTCCTTCATATTCTCGATGGTGCTCGATTGATGAATTGCTATCGAGCTCGGTCCATTCGGAAGGATGCGTTGGACATACTGAACAAGATAATCTGGCAGTGAGTCTCCAATTTCAGCTTGCAGCCGTCTTAGGCAAGTAAGGGGATCATTTGTTTCTTTAATGATTCGCTCTATCCCAGCCGAATAGTCAAAGATCGGAAACGACATCTCGCCCTTATCGAGAAGGACATTTGCCTTGTCTATGCTGCTGGGCGCCACGGCTGCGATCCTTTGATCCGCGAGCCAAACGGGCGACCCTTTCTTCGTCTTAATGGCTTCTAGTGCGAGTTTGTGGAAAACAAAGCAACGTTGCCAGTCGAGGTACAGTTGCTCGGGAATGGTCAATTCAAAGTGCGGCAAATGCTTCTTGCGAGAGCCAAACATTCGAGCGCGCTGGATGTATGTATCCTGCTGAATCTTGTGCTTCGAATCACGCGTGAAAAACATTGATAAAAGATTGTCAAAAGTCACGCCGCGCGAAACGATGTTTCCGCCGATTACAAAAGTGAACATGGCGGCCGGCGAAGTTGCCGACTTGAAGTCGACGTTCTTGTCCCTTTCGCTGTTCATGATGATAGTGGTGGTTTGGTCGCAGTTCTTGACGATGTAGCCGAGTATTCTGCTCGCTTGTTCGGCGCCGTATAGCTTTGCTGCGATCTTGTCTAGCTCGCGTGTGTAAGACTCGAATTTCTTTGAATGGACGTCAGATAAGGCGTTCATGACGTCATCAATGGGCTTCTTATCAGAGCGGTGATCGAGCTTCTTTCCGCTCGTGTGAATCAGCATCGAGAAATTCTCATCGACGCCAGTCGACAAGTTCAGTGCTGCTACGCGGACGAGAAATCGAAAAATAGCTTCTCGAAGGTACTTCGGACTGTCGTCGGTGTCCGGAAGTGTTTGCAGAGAGAAGCCAACCGGAGTGTCCAACGGGAAGAATACGTCTTGACCAGTGTATGCTTCGTGCGGGGGGAAGTTGACCCACCTTTCGTTGTCGTTGTCGAAGGTGTTGTTCAAGTCAAGTCTAGCGGGTGTGGCTGTTACGCCGATATAAACTCCGTCATGACTGATCAGCTGCTTGATGAGCGCGTTGATCCGCGTTACGTCGCCCTTGTTGATGAGCGCGTTCGGTGTCGCGAAGTCGGCTTCGTCGTCGATTACGACCTTCTCGCGCACGCGTTCTAGTTTTTGATTCAGCTTTGCGAGATCGCTAGCATTCTTCTTGCAGAAGATGACATGGAAACCCGTCGCGAAAGAGTACTCGGGATCAATGACGTCAGAGAAGTTACGAGCGGCTGGTGACAGATTTGACCGCTGAAACCTATCGAGATTCTGCTGGAGCAGCTGAACGCTATCGTTCAATAAGTGAATGATAACTCGGTTTCCATCGTCGAGTAATTTTGCGGTAAGGCAGATCATCATTTCCGTCTTGCCGCTTTGTGGCTCGCCGTAGATCACGAACGAACTCGTGCCCGCACGCAAAGTCTCGCAAGCGCTGGAAACCGCAGCCTCCACGCAAGATGTCTGTTTGTTGAGTTTCTTTAGGCGATTGAGTTGACCCAGGTAACGTTCGCGCTGGGCCGCGATCCCCCTCAGCTCTTCGACATTGACCGCCAACAGTCGCCCCTTCTCTATCGCAGTTGAGTGTTCTCGTTCCTGCGATCATAGCGGGTGGTTTGTCAGCGGCATAGGGTTCGCTTACTTCTCCGATGGTCGAATTGTCGCAAAACAAAAACGGCCGGGTCATCCGACCCGGCCGTTCAAAACTCTCAACGCGAATTCCGCTCGCGCGTCTCGCTCAGCTCGCCTTCTTCACCGGCGCCGGCTTGCCGACCTTCTTCTCGATCGCGCGCTTCAGTTCGAGAGCGCGGGGCGAGAGCACGTCGGCCTTGGCCTTGAGCAGGTAGGCGTCGAGGCCGCCATTGTGGTCGACGCTCTTCAGCGCATTGGTCGAGACGCGCAGGCGCACGTTGCGGCCGAGCGCATCCGAGATAAAGGTCACGTTGGCCAGGTTCGGCAGGAAGCGCCGCTTGGTCTTGATGTTCGAGTGGCTCACCTTGTGGCCCGTCTGGGGGCCCTTGGCCGTCAGTTCGCAGCGCCGGGACATCTTACAAAATCCTTATTGCATCCCCGCCTCGTCTCAGGCGTGCATTCGCACGGCCCGCGCGGGGGTTTTGAATTCGCGTCCATTTTCCAGGAACCGCGGGTGTATAGGGGCAGAATAGGAGAGCGTCAAGATTATATCGCCGCATGGACGTCCCGGGAAATGGCGGTTCATAAGCCGTTCCAGCCACTTAACCGCGGATATGGCAACCATATAAAGGGCGTATTCGGCTGCAAGTCTTGGTTCCATAAGAGATGCGCGTGTTGTCCGGCCGAATTGAAGGACCAAAATGGACGACGAACAGAGCGCCGATAGCAGGACCGTCAGGTAGGTTAAGTGACCACCGCCATTGCCATTTTGCCCCCGCTCGGCCGGCTCCTCGGCCTGTGCGCGGGCGCATTGCTGCTGTTCTGCGCCGAGCGCGCCAGCGCCCAGGGTCGGCTCGACGCCCAGTATGAGGCGACGCTCGCCGGTATCCCGGTCGGCAAGGGCTCCTGGACCATCGAAATCGGCGACGACACCTTCTCGGCCGCGGCCCAGGGCGGCACCGCAGGCCTGTTGAAGGCGTTCTCCGGCGGCACCGGCTCGGGCGCATCGCAGGGCCGTGTCGTCAACGGCTCGCTGGTCGCCTCCGCCTATACCGCAACCACCACCACCTCGAAGAAGTCGGAGACGATCCGGATGGTGCTGGCCAATGGCGGCATCAAGGAATCCGCGATCGAGCCGGAGCCGCCGGTCGATGCCGACCGCCTGCCGGTGACCGATGCGCAGAAGAAGAACGTGTTCGATCCGATGACCGGCTCGTTCCTGCGCGCGCCCGGCAATGCCGAATTGATGAGCCCGGATGTCTGCCGCACCGGCGCCGGCGTGTTCGACGGCCGCATGCGTTACGACCTCAAGCTCGACTTCAAGCGGGTCGAGATCGTCAAGGCCGAGCGCGGCTATCACGGCCCGGCGCTGGTCTGCGCGCTCTATTTCGTGCCGATCTCCGGCTACATCCCGGATCGACCCGTCATCAAATACCTCGCCGCCCAGCGCAACATCGAGATCGCGTTCGTGCCGATCGCGGGCACCCGCCTGCTGGTGCCGTTCCGCATGACGATCCCGACCCCGCTCGGCCAGGCCATGCTGGAAGCGACGTCCTTCGTCACCACAGCCGCGCCGCCGCGCGTGGCGAAGACGCAGTAGCCTCTCCACCTTCTCCCCTTGTGGGAGAAGGTGGCGTGGACGCAGTCCACGCCGGATGAGGGGTCTCTATCCGCGGAGACAGACCCCTCACCCGGCTTCGATGCTACCGCATCGAATCCACCCTCTCCCACAGGGGGAGAGGGTACTTCGGAGGCGCTGCGCGGGACGCTCGGGAATGCAACAAACGTCACCAGAATCCATTTGACTCTTGCCCGCTTCTGATTCGACTCGTCGGCCCCTGGAATTTAAGGAATTCAGTCCGCATATCCTATGCTTGTGGAGCCCTCTCAAACTTGATCTAGTGCCGCCGCATCAAGACTCGCCGAGATGTTGCGGTGAACGTTTCGGGTCTGGAATGGAGTCAGCGATTCGGCCGCGATTCGTTCTAGACTCGTTCCGAAGCTTAAGGGTGGCGCGGAAAGCGTCGCATTGTGAGACAGATTTTGCGAAAGGATGCGTGAAGGAGTGAACCCCGAGGCGTCAGTCTTTCACCGTCACCCTGAGGAGGCCGCGGAGCGGCCGTCTCGAAGGGCGACGGCCCTGCTGTCCCAACTGGCAGATCGTCGCGCGTGGAAATATCTCGGCCGTGCATCCTTCGAGACGCGCTGACGCGCTCCTCAGGATGACGGGTCAGGGATCTTGCCTTCAATAAAAGAAACACCTGCAAAATATGGTTTTCTCAACTTCGTTCGGAAATGACCGCGTGCCCGGTGCGGGCGTCACTGCGGTGCTGGGGCCGACCAACACCGGCAAGACGCATCTCGCCATCGAGCGCATGCTGGCGCATTCGTCGGGCCTGATCGGGCTGCCGCTGCGGCTGCTGGCGCGCGAGGTCTACAACAAGATCGCCGACCGCGCCGGCGTCGACAACGTCGCGCTGATCACCGGCGAAGAGAAGATCAAGCCGAAGGCGCCGCGCTTCTGGGTCTCGACCGTGGAGGCGATGCCGCGCGATCTCGACGTCTCGTTCCTCGCGGTCGACGAGATCCAGATCGCGGCCGATCTCGAGCGCGGGCACGTCTTCACCGATCGCATCCTCAATCGCCGCGGCCGCGACGAGACGCTGCTGCTGGGCGCTGCGACGATGCGGCCGATGATCGAGCGGCTGCTGCCGGGCGCCTCGATCGTCACGCGGCCCAGGCTGTCGCAGCTCGAATTCGCCGGCGACCGCAAGATCACGCGGCAGCCGCGCAGAACGGCGATCGTCGCGTTCTCCGCCGATGAGGTCTACGCGATCGCCGAACTGATCCGCCGCCAGCATGGCGGCGCTGCCGTGGTGCTGGGCTCGCTCTCGCCCCGCACGCGCAATGCGCAGGTCGCGATGTTCCAGAACGGCGACGTCGATTACCTCGTCGCGACCGATGCGGTCGGCATGGGGCTCAATCTCGACGTCGATCACGTCGCCTTCGCCTCCGACCGCAAATATGACGGCTATCAATTCCGCCGGCTGACGCCGGCCGAATTCGCCCAGATCGCCGGCCGCGCCGGGCGCGCGACGCGCAACGGCACCTTCGGCACCACCGGCCGCTGCGCGCCGTTCGAGCCGGAGCTCGTCAACGCGCTGCAGAACCACACCTTCGACAGCGTCAAGATGCTGCAATGGCGCAACGCCAGGCTGGATTTCTCCTCGCTCGGCGCGTTGCAGGTGTCGCTGGCGCTGACGCCCAATCATGAGGCACTGACGCGGGCCCCGGTGGCGGAGGACCTTCGGGTGCTCGAACATGTCGCACGCGACGCCGAGGTGCGTGAATGGGCGCATGGGGCTAAGGCGGTGGAGCGGCTGTGGGAGGCCTGCCAGGTTCCGGACTACCGGAAGCTGTCGCCGGCCGCCCATGCCGAACTCGTGACCACGCTGTATGGCTTCCTGATGCAAAAGGGGCGTATCCCTGACGCATGGTTTGCCGCCCAGGTCGACCAGGCCAACCGGACCGACGGCGATATCGACACGCTATCGGGCCGGATCGCGCAGATCCGGACCTGGACCTTCGTTGCCAACCGGCCCGACTGGCTCTACGACCCGGACCACTGGCAGGGGATCACGCGCGATCTCGAAAATAAATTATCCGATGCGCTGCATGAACGGCTCACGGAGCGTTTCGTTGACAGGCGGACCAGTGTATTGATGCGCCGCCTGCGGGAGAACTCAGTTTTGAATACGGAAATTGGCAAGACCGGTGAAGTGATCGTGGAAGGCCACGTGATCGGCCGGCTCGATGGTTTCACCTTCGCACCTGATGCGGCCGAGGCCGGCAGCGACGCCAAGGCGCTGCAAGCCGCCGCCCAGCAGGTGCTGGCGCGCGAGATCGATGCGCGTGCCGAGAAACTGGGCGCCGCTCCCGACGAGCAGTTCGTGCTGACCTCCGACGGCACCATCCGCTGGACCGGCGATGCGGTGGCCAAGCTCGTGGCCGCCGACGACGCGCTGCATCCGCGGCTGCGCATCATTTCCGACGAGCGGCTGACCGGCGCCTCGCGCGAAGCCGTGCAGACCCGGCTCGATCTCTGGCTCAAGACGCATATCGAGAAGCTGCTCGGGCCGCTGTTCGAGCTGTCCAAGGCCGAGGATATCCAGGGCATCGCCCGCGGCATCGCCTTCCAGCTCGTCGAGGCGCTCGGCGTGCTCGAGCGCAGCAAGATCGCCGCCGAGATGAAGGATCTCGACCAGCCTTCGCGCGCGGCGCTGCGCAAATACGGCGTGCGCTTCGGCGCCTATCACATCTACTTCCCGCAGCTCCTGAAGCCCGCGGCGCGCTCGCTGGCCTCGCTGCTGTGGGCCGAGAAGCAGAGCAATGTCGACATGGCTGCGCTGTCGAACGTGCAGCATCTGGCGAGCAGCGGCCGCACCTCGTTCCCGGTCGACAAGCAGCTCGCGCGCGACGCCTATCGCGTGCTCGGCTATCGCCAGTGCGGCGAGCGCGCGGTGCGCGTCGACATTCTCGAGCGGCTCGCCGACCTGATCCGCCCGGCGCTGGCCTGGCGCGAGACCTCGCCGGGCGAGAAGCCCGCGGGTGCGTTCGACGGCCGCGGCTTTGTCGTCACCCAGGCGATGACCTCGCTGACCGGCTCGGCCGGCGAGGATTTTGCCTCGATCCTGCGCGCGCTCGGCTACCGCATGGACCGCCGTCCGCCGCTGCCGCCGAAGGCTGTCGAGGCTGCGCCGGTTGAGGCCACGGAGGCCGTGGTCGAGAGCACCGAGACCGTTGCCGCCGAGACGCCGCCGACCGAGGCGACGTCTGATGCCGCCATCGACGCGCCGGTCGATGCCGCCGCCGAGGCCACGGCCGATGCGCCGGAGGCTGCGACAGATCAGCCGGTGTCGGGCGATCCTGCACCGTCGGCCGCGCTGCTGCCCGACGTCGGCTTTGCCGAGGTGGTCTCCAGCGAAGCGACGCCGGTGGTGATCGAGACCCATCAGGATGCAGTGGCCGAGCGCGCCACGCCGGTCGACGCGCCCGTTGTTGCCGAAGCGTCCGCCGCTGAAGCCCCTGCTGCTGAAGCACTCGCCGAGCCCGCGCCGGCCGTGGAAGCCACTGCGGAGACACCGTCAGAGCCCGGCGCCGAAGCGCCTGCGGAGACGGCGAGCGCTGATGCTGCACCCGCCGAGGCCGCTCCCGCCGCCGCGGAGACGCCGGCCGAGCCGCAACTGGTCGAAGTCTGGCGTCCCGGCGGCCGCTCCGACGAGCGCCGTCCGCATCATCGCGGCCACGACCGCAACCGCGGCCGGCATCAGAACAAGCCCGCCGAGGGCGCGCAGGCCGCCGAGGGCGGTGGCGAAGGCGAGAAGCGCGAGCATCATCGCCGGACGCGCCGCCACCAGGATTTCCGCACGCCGCGCCCCGGCGCGCCCGCCGAGGCGGCGGCTGCGCCTGCCGATGGCGCGCAGGCCCGCGACAATAGGGACGACAAGGGCCAGCGCCGCGAGCGGTTCGAGGGCAAGGGTCGCGATCGCGACAATGAGCGTCGCCGCGACAACAAGTTCGGCGGCGATCGCAAGGGCGAGCGCGGCGATCGTGACCGTGGCGGCCGCGATTTCGGCAAGGGCGGCCGCGACAAGCGCGAGAGCGGCCCGTCGCATCGGCCCTACGCCTCGAGCGCGCCGCGCGAGCGCGACCGTCCGATCGATCCGAATTCGCCTTTCGCCAAGCTTGCGGCCCTGAAAGAGCAGCTCGCCGGTCGGAAGGAATAATCGGACATAGCGTTTTCGAGCGAAGTGGGCACCGGTTCGCGTGAAGAAAACGCGTCAAACATAGAAGTCCTTTGGACAGACAGCGCCTCGACAAATGGCTGTGGCACGCGCGGGTGGTGAAGGCCCGCACCAGTGCGGCCGAACTCGTCGCATCAGGTCATGTCCGCATCAACGGCACGCGCGAGAAATCGCCGGGCCATGCGGTGAAGGCGGGCGACGTCGTCACCGTCGCGCTCGACAGCAGCGTCCGCGTGCTGAAGGTGATCGGCTTTGCCGAGCGGCGCGGCGATGCTGCCTCGGCGCGCGTGCTGTACGAGGATTTGCAAGGAGGCAAGGAATAGCTATTTAGGGCCAGCAATTCCTTGCGGGCCAGGTATTCCTGCGCTACCCAACCCCAGAAAAACTGGATCGTTTCGGAGTTTTGGATGACCTACGTCGTCACTGAAGCCTGCATCAAGTGCAAATATACCGACTGCGTCGAGGTCTGCCCCGTCGATTGCTTCTACGAGGGCGAGAATATGCTGGTCATCCATCCTGACGAATGCATCGATTGCGGCGTGTGCGAGCCGGAATGTCCGGCGGACGCCATCAAGCCGGACACCGAGCCGGGGCTGGAGAAGTGGCTCGAGGTCAACCGCGACTACGCCAAGAGCTGGCCGAACATCACCCAGAAGAAGGACTCGCCCGAGGACGCCAAGGAGTGGGAAGGCAAGGAAGGCAAGTTCGAGAAATATTTTTCTCCGAATCCGGGCAGCGGCGACTGATTCGTCCGGATCAGCTGGGACTACCCCGATAAGGGCGGGCTCAGGCCCGTCGCGGCCCTCCGTTCGGCCGCCGATTTAACCCTAATGACGGACATATGACCTGAGGATGCCCTGTTATGCCCGGAATCGGGCGTAAACCATTGATTTTTGCGGAAAATGTGCTATATCTGACACATTACAGGCCAAGAACCCCTTGCCATGCGTACCTTGTGGCTTCGAGGTTCCCGCAAACTCGAACAGGGGCGTGGCAGTATCCGCGCGCAGGCTGTGTCACAGAAAACGCGTAAAAAGAGTGCTTCAAAGACGACGAAGAAAGCCGCTGTCGTTGCTCGCAGCGCAACCAAGGGCCGTGCCAAGGCACCCGTGAAGGGAGCCAAGAAGGCGGCGGCTGCAAAGTCCTCAAAGAACAAAAGAAGCGTGATGCCAGAAAAGACTGCCAAGACTGCCGCGAAAGCGGCAGCTGCGAAGCCCGCTGCTGCGAAGGTCGCCCCCAAGACTGCTGCTGCGCCGAAGCCGGCTGCCCCGAAGGCTGCCGTCCCCGCCGCTGCTCCGAAGGTTGCCGCCAAGCCTGCAGCCGCGCCGCGCGTCGAGGAGCCGAAGAAGGTCGTGACCCAGCGCCAGGGCTTCAAGGCCAACGAATTCGTGGTCTATCCCGCTCACGGCGTCGGCCAGATCCTGGCGATCGAGGAGCAGGAGATCGCGGGCGCCAAGCTCGAGCTGTTCGTGATCAATTTCATGAAGGACAAGATGACGCTGCGCGTCCCGACGGCGAAGGTCGCCAATGTCGGCATGCGCAAGCTGTCGGAGCCGGCGCTGGTCAAGAAGGCGCTGGAGACGCTGAAGGGCCGTGCCCGCGTCAAGCGCACCATGTGGTCGCGCCGCGCCCAGGAATACGAAGCGAAGATCAACTCGGGTGACATCGTCGCGATCGCCGAGGTGGTCCGCGACCTCTATCGTTCGGAATCGCAGCCCGAGCAGTCCTACTCCGAACGCCAGCTCTATGAAGCGGCGCTCGACCGCCTGTCGCGCGAGATCGCCGTCGTGCAGCACTCGACCGAGACCGAGGCGATCAAGGAGATCGAAGGCCAGCTCGCCAAGAGCCCCCGCCGCGGCGCCAAGGCGGAAGCCGAGGGTGAAGGCGAGGGCGATGCCGACGGTGAGGATGCCGATAGCGATGGCGACGATACCGCCGTCGAGGACGAAGCCGCCTGAAAGGGTTCGACGGATTGAAAACAAAAGCCCGGTCGCAAGACCGGGCTTTTTGTTTGGGGCGAAGTGTCGCCGCGCGACCTTGCATATCGCCCCTGCCGCAATCGCCGCTTGGCGGATCGCCGCGACTCATGACCTCTTGCGCCACGCTGGCGGCGGGATCGCGGAACCAGCAGGGGGCGCGGCATGCTTGCAGGACGGTCGCTGGGACGCGATTACGACTGGCTGTGGACCGCATTCGCGGTCTCGACGTTCGGCACCTGGATCGCGTTCGACGCCTTGCCGCTGCTGGCGATCCTGGTGCTGCATGCACGGCCGGAGGCGGTCTCGGCGCTTGCGGCCGTGGGCCTGCTGGCCGGGGCTGCGGTCGCGCTGCCGCTCGGCCCCTGGATCGAATTCCGCCGCAAGCGGCCGGTGATGATCGCGATGGATCTGATCCGCTTCGCCGCCACGATCAGCATCCCCATCACCTTCGCGCTCGGCTGGCTGAGCCTTGGCCAGCTCCTGATCGTGTCGATCATCATGGCTGCCGCCGACATCGCGTTTCGTTCGGCGAGCGGTGCTTGCCTCAAAACGCTGGTCAAGCCGGACGATCTGGTGACCGCGAACGGGCGGCTCGAGGGAACGATGTGGACCGCGGCCGCGATCGGACCTGCGCTCGGCGGTGTCGCGATCGGGATGTTCGGTCCGGTCACGACCGTGATCGCCAATGCGATCAGCTTCCTGCTGTCGGCACTGGCGATCCGCCGGATCGGCGGCGGTGAGCCTGCGCCCGCCCGGCGCCACGCGAAGGCATTTCGCGCCGCCGAGCTGACCGAGGGATGGCGCAGCATCCTCGCACATCCCGTGCTTCGCCTGCTGTTCGTCAACACCGTGCTGGTCAACGGCTTGATCATGGCGACGGCGCCGTTGCTCGCGGTGCTGATGCTGCGCGATCTCGGCTTCGCGCCTTGGCAGTACGGGCTCGCATTCGGGGCGCCGTGCATTGGCGGCCTGATCGGCGCGCGGCTCGCGCCTTCGCTTGCCGCGCGCTGCGGACAGCACAATGTGCTGCTTGCGGCCGGTACGCTCCGTGCGTGCTGGTCGCTCGGCCTCGCCCTCATGCCGCACGGCGCCACGGGCATCGCCGTCGTGTTTGCGCTTCAGTTCGGCCTGGTCACCTGTGCCGGCATCTTCAATCCGGTGTTCGCGGCCTATCGTCTCGCCCAGATCGAGATGGAGCGGACCGCGCGCGTGCTCTCGGCCTGGACGATCACCAGCAGCGCAACCATTGCCGTGCTGACGGCGCTCTGGGGCGTGCTGGCGGGCATTGTCGGCGTCCGCGCTGCGGTGGCACTGAGCGGACTGCTGCTGCTGACGACGCCGCTCTTGCTGCCGCGCCGCGCGCTCAGGGTGTGGCAGGGGACCAACTCCCCGCGAACTGAAATCCCCCGATAGACCAAAACCCCTCGCTCGGGCAGGCTGAAGTTCCAGGCTATCCGCACCGCTCGCCGATCGGACGAACGGCACTCACTGCCGAGTTATCCTTAAACGGAACGCCGGTAACTTTCGCGCGTTCGCTCGCCATTGGAGGAGAGTGGACCATGGCATCAAAGGCAGTCATTTTCTTCGCGGGGGTCGGAACAACCTTCATCATTCTCGGTGCCGGGTTCGGTGGAGGACTGTTCATGGCAAACTCGGCGCTCAAGGATTCCGCCGGCGCCCAGACGCGGGTCTCTTCGCCGGCAGCCGCGGAACCAGCACGCGTTGTCCTGCCATCCTCGGCAGAAGCCGCGCCGGCACCGCAACCTGCGACCCAACCGGAGCCCGCGGCTTCAGAAGCCGCGGCGCAGCCTCCGCCGTCGCAGGTGCGGCCAGAGCCAATCAAGGATGTCCAAGGGCCCGTCGAGAAGCAAGCGGATGCAGTGGAGGCGAGGAAGCCTGCCCCGGAAGAACGGGAGCGACGCAAGCGGTATGCTGAACGCAAAGCGAAGCGTATTGCGTCCGAGCAGGCGAGACGTCAGCAGCGGCGGATCGAGCAAGGCGATCAACGCCGTGAAGCTCCGGTGCTCCTGGAGCAGGCAGAACGCCGCGAAGTGCCGATCATGGCGTCCGAAGACGACGACGCCCCGCGTCGTCCGCTTGTGAACTTCTTCGGGAATGACTGAGCGCACCACACGGTGAAGGAGTCGAGGAACAGTCCGCGTTGGTGTCGATAGAGAAGGCTCGTTCGTCTGATGGCTAACGAAAACTCCATGGCTTCCACCGCCAGCCCTGAACAACGTATAGAGCTGGCCTCGGAAGCGATCCGTCAAATGGCTGAGCACGCCGTATTCGAACCCTTGCCACGACAGGATCGGTGGCTGCATCATTTGAGTGAGGCGACCAAGGCGGCGCCGCTCCAATCACTCACCATCGCCTTCTTGCTGGGGGTCTTCCTGGCGCACCGGTAGCCGTCGGAGGCCGCTCGATCCGCGGATTGGCCGAGCCCGGATTACGCTTCGCTGCATCCAGGCTGCAAGAGTGGCCAGTCGAAACTACTTCACCCGCTGCTTCTCCAGCTTCCGCGCCAATGTCCGGCGGTGCATGCCGAGGCGGCGGGCGGCTTCGGAGATATTGAAGTCGGTCTCGATCAAGGTCTGGTGGATGCGCTCCCATTCCAGCGTCTTGATCGAGGTCGGCCGCGCACCGACCTCGATGGCGGCATTGCCTTGCGCTTTGAGGAAAGCGGCCTCGATGTCGTCGGTGTTCGATGGCTTGGCCAGATAATGGCAGGCGCCGAGCTTGATCGCCTCCACCGCGGTCGCGATGCTGGCGAACCCGGTCAGCACCACGATCAGCATGTCCGGATCATGCGCATGCAGCGCCTCGACGCAGGCAAGGCCCGACGCGCCGCCGGCGAGCTTCAGGTCGACGACGGCATAGCCGGGCGATTGCTGCTCGAGCAGCTCGCGGACCTCGTCGAGCGAGGCCGATACGGCGACATCGTAGCCGCGGCGCTCGAACGAGCGCTTCAGCGTACGGGCGAAGCCTGCGTCGTCCTCGACGATCAGCAGCTGGCGTTCATCCGTCAAGATGGTCTCCGATCGCGAGCGTCGAGAGCGGCAGCTCGAGCTTGACCGCGGCGCCGATGTCCGGCCGGTTGCGCGCCGTCACCACGCCGCCCAGCTTGCGCACGACGTTGACGACCAGGAACAGGCCGAGGCCGCTGCCGGGACTGCCCTTGGTCGATTGATACGGCTTGCCGACATGCGCCAGCATTTCGCGCGAGAAGCCCGGGCCGCGATCCGTCACCGACAGCACCAGCCTGTCGGCATTGCGCTCGGCCATCAGCTCGATCCAGTCGCGCGAGACCTCGGCGGCATTGTCGAGCACGTTGAAGATCGCCTGCTTGAGCGCGACGTCGGAGACGATCGCCAGATCCGTGCCGAATGCGTTGCGGAAATACAGCGTGGCCGATGGCCGCGTCATCCGCCATTCCTCCACCAGCGCGGTCAGGAACGCCGCCACCGTGGTCGGCGAGGAGCCTTCGCCGCGGGCTTCGCCGGCCGACAGCAGAATGCCCGTCACGATCGACTTGCAGCGCTGCACCGAGATCTCCATCTCGCCGAGGTCCTGCGACAGTTCAGGGTCGGAGGCGAGCGCCGGCATCCGGCGCCAGTCGCCCAGGATCACCGAGAGCGAGGCGAGCGGCGTGCCGAGCTCATGCGCGGCGCCGGAGGCCAAAAGGCCGATCCGGACGATGTGGTCCTGCTCGGTGGCGTGCTGGCGCAGCGCCGCGAGGCGGAGGTCGCGGTCGCGCAGATTGCGGTTGATCCGCGTCATGAACACCACGAGCAGCACGGCGTCGAGCACGAGGCCGATGAAGGTGCCGGCGATATAGAGATTGAATGCCTCGGCAAAGCCCTGCGGCAGCTCCAGCGGCCGGTAGTAGCTGGTCAGCCACGCGAAGTTCACGCAGACCAGCGCCACCAGCGACCAGGTCGAGGGCGCATCGAGCAGCACCGCGCCGAGCGTCACCTGCAGCAGGTAGAGCGACGTGAAGGGATTGGTGGCGCCGCCGGCGAGATAGAGCAGGACGGTCAGCGCCGCGACGTCGAGCGCCAGCGCAACCAGCAGCTCGCGGTTGTTGATGTCGGCGCGGTAGCGCAGCCACAGCAGGCTGACGAGGTTGAGGGCGACCAGCCCGGAGATCACGGCCGCCATCGGCAACAGCGGCAGCGCGACGCCCATCCAGAATTGCACGAAGCCGATAGTGACGATCTGGCCGATCACGGCGATCCAGCGCAGCTGGACCAGCAGGGCCATGTTCTTGCGGTTGGTCGCGATGTCGGCGGGCGCTGCGAGATCGAACGGCATGCCGGCAGCCGCGCTGACGGCGGACGGCATTACGGCCGGACCGGTCGCGGCGTTGTCGTCATGCAGATCCGATGTGCGCTCGAGCATCTGGGCCAGTGTCGCGAGACAGATTGCGGGCTGCGCCGATCAGGCGGCGCACGGCGGCGCGCCTTGAACTCCACCTTGGTTCGGAGGCGCCGGCGCGGCCCCTGCCGCTGATGACGCGCAGGAGCGCACCGGCCAGCATAAAGGCCAGCGCGAACCATGTCAGCGCGTAAATCAGGTGGTTGTTCGGAAACCGCACGATCGTGAGCCCGCCGACCGGATAGCCGCCCGGATTGGGTGTCGCATCGGCGTCGATGAAGAACGGGGCTGCCTGCGACAATCCGTGCGTGACAGCGATCGCCGCGACGTCGCGGGAATACCAGCGGCCCGCTGCGGGGTCATTGCTGCGCAGGAAGCCGCCCTTGGGCTCCGAGATCCGCAGCAGCCCGGTCACGCTGACCGCGCCCTGCGGCCCGCCTTCGCGCCGTGTCGCCGGATCGCGTCTGTCAGGCGGAACGAAGCCGCGATTGACCAGCACCGTGGTTCCGTCAGCCGTTTGCAGCGGGGTCAGCACCCAGAAGCCGGGACCGTCTGTCGTGACGGCCTGCACCAGCGTCTCATCGGCATTGAGGAAGGTGCCGCGCACGGTGACGCGGCGGTATTCGTCGCGCGCGGCCGTGACGGCCGGCCATGACGATTGGGGCGGCGGCGCGACCGGCGCCGCGTGCATACGCTGCTCCACCCGATCGATCAGCGCCAGCTTCCAGGTCCGGCGTTCGACCTGCCAGATGCCGAGCGCGCTCAGCAGCACTACGCCCAGCATGCCGAGCGTGAGCAGCATAAGCGATGGTCTGGCAGAGCGCATGGTCACGGCATCTGGCTCATGTCGTGCATCGGCATCATGTTGATGTTGAGATGATGCATGACCCACAGCGAGCCGGTCAGCGCGATCACCACCATGATCACGGTGAAGATCATCGCCATCATGGTCCAGCCGTTCTCGGACCGCGTGTTCATGTGCAGGAAGTACACCATGTGCACGACGATCTGCACCGCGGCGAACACCAGCACGATCAGTGCGGTGACCGCCTTGTCGGCGATGGCGCTGGTCATCACCAGCCAGAACGGCACCGCGGTGAGGATCACCGAGAGGCCGAAGCCGATCAGATAGCTCTTCAGCGAGCCGTGTGCCGCGCCGCTGTGATCGTCATGGCCGTGGCCGGCATTGGCTTCGAGAGTATGAGCTTCGGCGTGCGCTTTTGTTGTCATCGCAGCATTCCCAGGAGGTAGACGAAGGTGAAGACGCCGATCCAGACCACGTCGAGGAAGTGCCAGAACATCGAGAGGCACATCAGCCGGCGCCGATTGGCTTCGGTGAGGCCGAAGCGCGCGGTCTGCACCATCAGTGTCACCAGCCAGACCAGGCCGAAGGTGACGTGCAGGCCGTGGGTGCCGACGAGCGTGAAGAACGACGACAGGAAGGCGCTGCGCTGCGGCGTCGCGCCTTCATGGATCATGTGGGCGAATTCGGTGAGCTCGATGCCGAGGAAGGCGAGGCCGAACAGCCCGGTGATGGCGAGCCAGGCCTGCGTGGCGCCGATCCTCGATTTCTCCATCGTCAGCATGGCAAAGCCATACGTGATCGAGGAGAGCAGCAGCATCGTGGTGTTGAGCGCGACCAGCTTGAGGTCGAACAGGTCCTTCGGCGCCGGACCGGCGGCGTAGTTGCCGCCGAGCACGCCATAGGTCGCGAACAGCATCGCGAAGATGAGACAGTCGCTCATCAGGTAGATCCAGAAGCCCAGCATGGTGCTGGCGCCTTCCGGATGCGCGTGCTCGTCGATGACGTGGAAGACCGGTTCGGAGTCCTGGATGGAGATTTGGGTGGTTGCAACGCTCATGTCTGGGCTCCCGCGGCGAGAACGCGCGTCCGCGCGTCTTCGGTCCGCACCACCTCATCCGCCGGGATGTGGAAGTCGCGGTGATAGTTGAAGGTGTGGCCGATCGCGACCGCGAGCAGCGCAATGAAGCTGACGGCGGCAAGCCACCAGATGTACCAGATCAGGCCGAACCCCATCACCGTCGCGAAGGCCGCGAGGATGATGCCGGTGCCGGTGTTGGACGGCATGTGGATCGGCTTGAAGCCGGTCAGCGGGCGCCTGTAGCCGCGGCGCTTCATGTCCCACCAGGCGTCGTTGTCGTAGACGACGGGCGTGAAGGCGAAGTTGTAGTCCGGCGGCGGCGAGGAGGTCGCCCATTCCAGCGTGCGCGCGTTCCAGGGATCGCCGGTGGTGTCCTTGAGCTGCTCGCGCCTCAGGATGCTGACCGCGAACTGCACCAGCATCGCACCGATGCCGAGCAGGATCAGGAAGGCGCCGAAGGCCGCGATGACGAACCAGATCTGCAGGGTCGGATCGTCGAATACGCGGAGCCGCCTCGTCACGCCCATCAGGCCGAGCACGTAGAGCGGCATGAAGGCGAAGTAGAAGCCCGAGACCCAGAACCAGAACGACAGCTTGCCCCAGAACGGATCGAGCCTGAAGCCGAACGCCTTCGGGAACCAGTAGTTGATGCCGGCGAACAGGCCGAACAGCACGCCGCCGATGATCACGTTGTGGAAGTGCGCGATCAGGAACAGGCTGTTATGCAGCACGAAATCGGCCGGCGGTACCGCGAGCAGCACGCCGGTCATGCCGCCGATCACGAAGGTCAGCATGAACGCCACCGTCCACATCATCGGCAGCTCGAAGCGGATGCGGCCGCGATACATCGTGAACAGCCAGTTAAACATCTTCGCGCCCGTCGGGATCGAGATGATCATGGTGGTGATGCCGAAGAACGAGTTCACGCTGGCGCCGGAGCCCATCGTGAAGAAGTGATGCAGCCAGACCAGGTAGGACAGGATGGTGATGACGACGGTGGCGTAGACCATCGAGGTATAGCCGAACAGCCGCTTGCCGGAGAACGTCGCGGTCACCTCGGAGAAGATGCCGAACGCGGGCAGCACCAGGATGTAGACCTCGGGGTGGCCCCAGATCCAGATCAGGTTCACGTACATCATCGGGTTGCCGCCGAAGTCGTTCGTGAAAAAGTTGGTGCCGACGTAGCGGTCGAGCGACAGCAGCGCCAGCACTGCCGTCAGCACCGGGAAGGAGGCGACGATCAGGACGTTGGTGCAGAGCGAGGTCCAGGTGAACACCGGCATCTTCATCATCGTCATGCCCGGCGCGCGCAGCTTGACGATGGTGCAGATCAGGTTGATGCCCGATAGCGTCGTGCCGACGCCGGCGACCTGTAGTCCCCATATGTAATAGTCGACGCCGACGTCAGGACTGTAGCCGATGTTCGACAGCGGGGGATAGGCGAGCCAGCCGGTGCGGGCGAATTCGCCGACGAACAGCGACATCATCACCAGCACGGCGCCGCCGACCGTCATCCAGAAGCTGAAATTGTTGAGGAAGGGGAAGGAGACGTCGCGGGCACCGATCTGTAGCGGCACCACGTAGTTCATCAGGCCGGTGACCAGCGGCATCGCCACGAAGAAGATCATAATCACGCCGTGCGCGGTGAAGATCTGGTCGTAGTGGTGGGCCGGGAGGTAGCCGTCGGAGCCGCCAAAGGCGATCGCCTGCTGCAGGCGCATCATCAGCGCGTCCGCGAAGCCGCGCAGCAGCATCACGATACCGAGGATCATGTACATGATGCCGATGCGCTTGTGGTCGACGGTGGTGAACCACTCGCGCCACAGATAGCCCCAAAGTCGGAAATAGGTGACGATTGCGAACAGCGCGAGGCCGCCGGTGGCGACCACCGCGAAGGTGCCGACCAGGATCGGCTCATGGAACGGCAGCGCTTCCAGATTGAGACGGCCGAAGATCATCTTGACGAGATCGGGATTCATGCGGTCCTCCTCAGGACTCTGATTTCGGACGTTGGCCGAGCAGCAGCGATGTCGATGACGGATGCGCCGGCGAGAACGGCGGGCGTTTCAGCCCGACGCCGCGCAGCGGCGTCAGGTCGAGCGGCGCCAGAACGTCGCGCGACGGCGCGTCCTTGATCTCGTCCATCGAGCAGATCCCGGCGACGAAGGTCGGCTCGTTGCCGAGCGGCGCGCCGCGGCGGGCATATTTGTCGTAAGTCAGCGGCAGGGTGTTGTTGAGGCCTTCGCGGCCGAGGCCGCCCTTGGCGTCGATCGCCATCATTTCGCTCATGCACATCTTGCCGGGCTCGACGCACATGTTGAGGATCGCCTTGTAGAGATCACGATCGACCGAGCGATAGAGCCGGACCGGATCGTTCTGGCTCGGACGCTCGAGCTGCAGATAGTCGGTGCGGCCGAGCATGTTGCCGCCGGCCCTGGCGGTGCCGATCCACTTGTCGAAATCGGTGTTCGACAAGCTCTTGAACTCGAAGTGCATGCCGGAGAAGCCGGCGCCGCTGTAGTTGGCGGAGAAGCCGCGATAGGTGCCTTCCTTGTTGGAGACCGCGTGCAGCTTGGTCTCCATGCCGGGCATGGCGTAGATCTGGCCGGCCAGCGCGGGGATGTAGAACGAGTTCATCACGGAAGAGGCCGTGATGCGGAAGCGGATCGGGCGGTCGACGGGAGCCGCAAGCTCGTTGACGGCGGCGACGCCGTAGTCCGGGTAGATGAACAGCCACTTCCAGTCGAGCGCGACCACTTCGACATTGAGCGGGGCGTCCTTGCTCTCGATCGGCTTGTCGGCGGCGATGCGGCCGAGCGAGCGGTAGGGATCGAGCAGATGGGTGCCCATCCAGGTCAGCGCTCCCAAGCAGATAATGATCAGCAGCGGAGCCGACCAGATGACGAGCTCGAGCTGGGTGGAGTGATCCCACTCCGGCTCATAGGGCGCCGCTGTGTTGGACTGGCGGTAGCGCCAGGCGAAGAAGATGGTCAGCGCCATCACCGGAAGCACGATGATCAGCATCAGGACGGTGGAGATCACGACGAGGTCGCGCTGCTGGACGGCGACGTCGCCGGCAGGGGCCAGGACGACGAAATCGCACCCGCCAAGGAGCGCCGCGAACGGCAATAAGGCCAATAATTTCAAGGCGCGCACGGCTCACCCCACTGGAATTTTATGAGTTCCGCCAAGGGGTAGCTGCGATGCAGCAAAGTTGACATTGGACAATTTGTCCAATGTTGCAGTGCGGGATAGAAGCTCAGAAGGTGAGGTGGACTGCGTGGCAAAGGCTGCCCGTGGCCTCATCTCAGGTTTGAGCATGACCTGTTCGGAAAACGGGTTTCCACTTTTCCGGGTCATGCTCCAAAGGACGGTTCTCCGGCGATGGCACAGGCCCCAGCAATGGCACACGGCACCCCGACCGCGTCAGGTCACGGGCAGGCGAAACCCGGCGAAATCGTCATCGGCGTCATCATCGGGCGCACCTCGGAATTCTTCGACTTCTTCGTCTACGCGATCGCCTCGGTGATCGTGTTCCCGAAGCTGGTGTTCCCGTTCGTCAACGAACTGACCGGCACGCTCTATTCATTCGGCATCTTCGCGCTGGCGTTCGCCGCGCGGCCGCTCGGCACCGTCATCTTCATGGCGGTCGACCGCCGCCACGGCAAGGGCGCCAAGCTCGTCATCGCGCTGTTCCTGCTCGGCACCGCCACGGTCGCGCTCGCGTTCCTGCCCGGCTACGACACGATCGGCGTCGCGGCGATCTGGCTGCTCGCCGCGGCGCGCGTCCTTCAGGGTATCGCCTGGGGCGGCGCGTGGGACGGCCTCGCCTCGCTGCTCGCGATGAATTCGCCGGCGAATCGCCGCGGCTGGTATGCGATGGTGCCGCAGCTCGGCGCGCCGCTCGGGCTGATCGTGGCAAGCGCGCTGTTCGCCTTCTTCGCCGGCAACCTCTCGGCGGATGATTTCTTCGATTGGGGCTGGCGCTATCCGTTCTTCGTCGCCTTCGCCATCAACGTGGTGGCGCTGTTCGCGCGGCTGCGCATGGTGGCGACCGACGAATATTCCGAGCTGTTCGAAAGCCGCGACCTCGAGCCGGCGCGGGTCGGCGAGACCGTCGCGCAGGAGGGCCGCAATATCCTGCTCGGCGCGTTCGCGCCGCTGGCGAGCTTTGCGCTGTTCCACATGGTCACGGTGTTTCCGCTATCCTGGGTGTTCCTGTTCACCAAGGAAAGCCCGGTGCGCTTCCTGATCATCGAGATGATCGGCGCCATGGTCGGCGTTGTCGCGATCATCGCCTCCGGCATGATCGCCGACCGCGTCGGGCGCAAGCCGCTGCTGCTGGGCTCGGCGGTCGCGATCGCGGTCTATAGCGGCTTTGCTCCGCAGCTGCTCGATGCCGGCGCGTTCGGCGAAACGATCTACATGGTGCTCGGATTCGTGCTGCTCGGCCTGTCGTTCGGCCAGTCGTCGGGCGCGATCGCCTCGAACTTCGCGCGAACCTATCGCTACACGGCCTCGGCGCTGACCTCGGATTTCGCCTGGCTGTTCGGCGCCGGCTTCGCGCCGCTCGCCGCGCTGCTGCTGGCGACCCATTTCGGCCTGATCTCGGCCGGTGCGTATCTCTTGTCCGGCGCGGTGTGGACGCTGCTGGCGCTGTGGCTGAGCGGCCTGCGCGAAGCGGAAGTCAATTAGTCACGCACTCTTCCCCTTCCCCCTGCAAGGGGGAAGGTCGGGATGGGGGTCCACCGCAGGTGACGCTGCATGCGGAGAGACCAGATCCCCACCCGCTTTGCTCTGGCGAGCAAAGCGACCTCCCCTTTTCAAGGGGAGGTGGACTAGCGAAACAGCCCGTCGACGCGAAACGAATACCCCAGGCCGACGATATAGTTCGGCGAGTTGCGGTTGAGCCCGAACGCGACGTGAAGGTCGAGCTGCTGGGTTGGCGTTAGATGGTACATGCCGCCGGAATTGATCAGCTGGATCGGCCGTGCGCCGTCGGGATAGTCGCCGACATATTCGGTGAACACGCTGATCCGCTCGGTCAATTTCTTCTCGATCACGAAGGTCGCTTCCGACATGTGCTGGCCGGTCAGCTCGGCGGGACGGAAGAATTCCGTGAACATGCCGCTGAGGCCCCAGCCGTCATGCAGCTCCCATGACCATGGCAGCTGGATGTAGGGCTGCGCGCCGCGCCCGGCGATGGCGGCGGCGCCGGTCGGCAGCGCGACACCGGCGGTGATCGACAGGTCGATCTTCCCGGGCACCGGGCTGATCTGCCATTTGATGCCGGGCGCGACGTCGGAAAAGCCCGAGACGCCCGGCGATCTCATCGGGCCGGTATAGCTCGGCAGGTCGATCAGCACCTCGAGGCAGGGCGCGATGCCGAGCCGCCAGCGGCTGTTGCTGCCGTCGATGCTGCGGCCACTGTTGCGGCCGGTGAGGTTGACGCCGTTTTCGTTCTGCAGGCTCCCGACCGGCACGACGATACTCGAATTGGTGACGTCGGGCCGGTCGGTCGCAATTTCGTCGCTCGGCTTGGGACAACCGTCCGCGCGCGCAGCGGTGGCTGCTGCGAGTGCGAGCGCAGCAAGCACGCACCCGAGTTCGGCAAGTCGAGCGACGGCGCCGAACCGATTGTGAAACACTGGGGATGCTCCAAAAACCCGGCGCCGCTGCGGAGGTGGCAGCTTGGACATAGATCGGCTGACGACGCGGAAATTCCTCACGGGCGGCAAAAAACTTCAACACCGAGTTCCATTCTCGGCGATCGATGAGGCCGGCGTCCAGCGCAATTACGGGCGGGCGAAATATCCGGGAATAGAATGGCAGCGAGGCTGCTCCTGTTGTGATGGCAAACAGGAGAGCCCCGGGAATGACCATTCGTTCGATCGCAGGCGTGCTGGCGCCGCGGCACGCCAAAATTGCCGCGATGGCGGCCATCGCGATCTTGCTCGCCGTGAACAGCGCCCGTGCGGCGGGTGATCCGGCGCGCGGCGCCACACTGTACCAGGGCTGCGGCGATTGCCACTCGATCGACAAGAACGACGTCGGTCCGATGCACAAGGGGGTTGTAGGCCGCCTCGCCGGGACGGTCGCGGGCTACAATTATTCGCCGGCGCTGAAGGACTCGAAGATCGTATGGACCGAGGCTAATCTCGACAAATGGCTCACCGGTCCGGACGCGATGGTTCCCGGCACCAAGATGTTCTACGAGGTTCAGGATCCGAAGGACCGCGCCGACATCATCGCCTTCCTCAAGGAGAAGGCGAAATAAACCACTCTCTCTCCACGTCGTCCCGGCGAAGGCCGGGACCCAACCACAGGACTATGTTGTTGGGGCGCGCTGCGGCCCCAGCTTTTCCATCAATGGATGATTGTGGGTATGGGTCCCGGCCTTCGCCGGGACGACAGCGGTAGTGAGGCGCGAGTTGCGCTTCGCCGCCTCAATCCACCACGATCTTGACGCGATCGCGCGGCTTCACCTGAGCGTGGGCGTCGAGGCCGTTGAGCACGCGGAAGCGCTCGGCCGGATGATCGACGCCGGCCATCCGATGCGACAGCGATTCCACGGTGTCGCCGGGCTGCACGTTGATGACCTTGATGCGCAGCGGGCGCGCGGCCTGGATCTCGTCGAGCGTCAGGCGGCGGAATGAATTGACGGTCTCGCGCGCGTTGCGCTCGCTCTCGGTGGATTTCTGCTTGGCGGCGAAGATGAAGCGGTAGACGTCGCTGCCGAAGCGCAGCGCGTAGACCTTGAACTGCCACTGGTCGCCATGTGCAGTGGCGGACGCCGCCGGAAAGCCGTTGATATTGAGGTCCTCGGTCGAGGATCGCTCGACGCCTTCCATCCAGCCGGAATTCAGATAGTCGCCGAGAGTCTGCTCGGCCGGCACCCGCACCACGTCGAAGCGCATCGCCTGGCTGCCGCCCTCGCGCACGCCGATCACCGCCTGCGCGGTGTTGTCGAGCGTGAAATTGTCGGGCGCGGTGAAGGTGAAGCCGAGCTTGGGATGCAGGAAGCGGCGGCCGCGCACGAAGCCTTCGCTGGGGTCCTCGCCATAGACGATGTTGTCGATCGCGGCGAGATAGGTCTCGCGGTCGCGGTCGTTGTTCTCGGGCGAGGAATATTGCCGCGCGGTGGTCTGTGCGTTGTTGATGCGCTCCGGCGTTGCCGGATGCGACGAGGTGAAATCCTGCGCGCGCGGATCGAGCGCGGTCTTGCCGATCTTGAGCGCGGCGTTGCGCTCCATCGCGGTCAGGAAGCGCGACGCGCCGTAGGGGTCGAAATGCGCGCGCGCCGCAATGCCGACGCCGATGCCGTCGGCCTCGAACTCCTGCTGACGCGAGAAGCTCGCCATCGTCAGCTTGGTCTTGGCAAGCGCCAGCGCCGTGAGATCGGGATCTGTGCTCATGTCGGTGACGACGCGCGTCACCACCGCCGCCTGGCGCGCCTGGTCCTCGCGCATCGCGGCGTGCTTGGCCAGCACATGCGCCATCTCGTGGCTCAGCACCGAGGAGAGCTCGGAGGTGTCGCTGGCGAGCGCGATCAGACCGCGCGTGACGTAGAGCTGGCCGGTCGGCAGCGCAAAGGCGTTGACCGCGCCGGAATTGAGGATCGTCACCTTGTAGGCCTGGTCGGGCCGTTCGGACGCGGCAACCAGCCGCTCGACGGTCTTGCTGATCAGGGCCTCGAGCTTCGGGTCGTCATAGGCGCCGCCATAGGACGACAGGATGCGCTCATGCTCGCGCTCGCTCGATGGCGTCTGCTGCACCACGCGGTTCGGCTTCACCGGCGCCGCCGCCGCGGTCGGCGCCGCTTGCTCGAACCGGCCGACATTGCCGCAGGCCGACAGCATCAGGGCCGCGCAGACGAGCGCCGGCGCAGCCGAAAGGCGGCGGCCAGTCCCATTTTCACGCCGTCCTGCGCGCTCAGTCACGTCAAAAACTCACAAATTTGTCCCGCGAATCGGCCGGGCCGTGGCCTGAAGGCCCCCTAGTTCCCGCCGAGCAGTTCAATCTGCCCCACCCGGAGCAATTCGATTCGCGGCCCACGTCGCGCTTCCACCCAGCCTCGGACACGAATCCTACGATTTTCCAGAGACTTGGGCGCAAGCCCGGCCGCCTCGAACGCAGGGACTATGCGCCTTGAAATAGTCAGAGCAAAGTCCCTAGTCCAGTTTCGGCCGAAATTCAGGTAGGTCGTCGCCCCCGCTTGACGCACGGACAAAACCCTGCCCTCGACCACCGTAAAACGCCCGATCCCGGCCAAAATATCGTCCGGACTTTCGGCGTTTTTTATGACCGCGGACTCGGCCCAGGTTCCCGATCGGGCCGCCCGCGCCTCGGCCTCCGCCGCCATCAGCGCGGCGGCGCAATCCTTGTCGGCGGTCTCGGACGACGCCAGCGCGAAGCCCTGACGCAGCAGCTCGCTTTGCACGGGCTTCTCGCCGCCTTCGAGGAATGCGTAGGCCGGCTGCCGGCCATAGCGGTCCGGCGTGTCGTCCTGTCCGCGCAGCGTCACCTCGCGGCCGACCAGCAGCGCCGACAACATCGCCGTGGCCTTCGCGCGGTCCGCCACCTCGATGCCGGCGAGCCTGACCTCACGGCCGTCGTCCAGCCGCAAGCTGCGCGCATCGACCACGGCTGCGACGCGCCCCTCGCCCTGAACCTCGAAATCGCATCCACCCGCTTCGGCGCGTCCGACACATGCGACGATCGCAAGCGCGCATGCTGCCATCAGTGCCGCTCGCAGGTAGCGTTGACGTGTTCTATCGCGCGGATGCGTCATGCTGCACTCGTCACTCCGGCGCGCTCCGTTCGGAGCGCAGTCGCCGCGGACAGTCTGGCGGAAAGATCGCCTCCGAGCCACCAGCGAAGCGAAGCCGCATCGGCGGCGCCGACCGTGATTCGGCGACGCATCGCCGATCATTTCCTTGCCGCGCTTCTCATTGCGCGCAGACGCGAGATCGCCGTTTCACATCGATGCATGGCCGCTGCGGGGACGAATGCGTCTCGCACGTCCCTTGTCGTCGCGAAGATTGCCGTTCGAGCCCGCGATCCGCGCCCTCGCGCGCGTCAACCTTACCTCTTGAGCATCTCAACTCCGTGCGCGGAGTGAGAATTCGTTATTGTTGCCAATGAGTTGCGGCGCACGATAACTATTCGGCAATTTTTGGAAACAGCGACCGATCGCGGTCGCTCACGCATATTGCCGAGGTCCTTGTGTCGAACCCAGTTGTTCTCACGCTGACGACCACCGATCCCCTCCACGATTATCTCCAGCTCTACGGTGCAATCAACGCGATCAGCGTCGGCGGCGGACTCGCCGCGGCCAACACCGATTACGTCATCAACTTCTCGCTCTCGTCCGGCGCGCGCACGCTGCAATTGCTGGACGATCTGCCGGCCATCAATCTGATGAACGGCTCGACGCTGACCTTCGACGGCAACACCGACTACAACAACCAGCTCGGCGGCCAGGACTACAGCGACGTCATCGACGCGCGCGGCTATCAAGGTTTTGTCGTCGTCGCCGGCAAGGTGACGTTCAAGAACCTCACCATCATCAATGCGGTGGCAAGCGGCGGCAATGGCGGGGTCGGCGGCGGTGGCGGCGGTGCGGGCCTCGGCGGCGGTCTGTTCGTCGGTCAGAACGCGGACGTCACGCTCAACAACGTCAACTTCGGCAACAACACCGCCAAGGGCGGCAATGGCGGCGCGGTCGACCCGGCCGGTGGTGGCGGTGGAGGCGGCGGCATCGGGGCCGACGGCGGCAGCGGCAATGGCGGCGGCGGTGGTGGCGGCGGCTTCGGCGGTCAGGACTACTACGGCTATCACGGCAATGGCGGCAACGGTTACAGCGAGGCCGGCTCCGACACCCAGCATCCCTCGACCGGCGCGAGCAACGCCGGCGGCACGCCGGCGACGATCGAAGGCGCGGCAGGCGGTGGCCAGGGCGCCGACAATTACGGCGGCACCGGCTATGGCGCGCACGCCGGCGGCGGCGCGAGCGGTGGCGGTGGTGGTGGCGGTGTCGGTGGTGGCGGCGGCGGCATCGGCGGCGCCAATTCGGTCGGTGGCGGTCCCTCGGGCAACATCATCGGTTATGGCGGCGCCGGCGGCATGGGCGGCGGTGGCGGCGGCGGCATTTATGGCGGCGGCAACGGTGGCTTCGCCGGCGGTGGCGGCGGCTCCGGCAATGGCACCGGATACGCGCACAGCGGCGGCAATGGCGGGTTCGGCGGTGGCGGCGGCGGTTCGAACGGCACGCCCGGCACCGGCGGATTCGGCGCCGGCAGCGGCTCGCTCGCCGGCGGCGGTGGCGGCGGGTTAGGTGCCGGCGGCAACATCTTCGTGCAGCAGGGCGGCAAGCTCACCGTCATCGGCGGCACGCTGTCGGGCGCGACCGAGACCGGCGGCACCGGCGCCAACGGCGCAGGCAACGGCTCCGCCTATGGCGATATCTTCATCCAGGGCACGATGGTCGTCACCCCGACGCACACCGTTTCCACGGTCTTCCAGGGCCTGCAAACCGTCACCACGCTGACGATCGCCGATTCGATCGCCGACGAACGCGGCGTCAGCGGCAGCGGCACGACCGGAAAGCTGGTCGTCTCCGGCGGCGGCACGCTGACGCTGACCGGTGCCAGCAGCTATCTCGGCGGCACCCAGATCGACAGTGGCAACACGCTCTCGATCACGGCCGACAACAATATCGGCGGCTCAGCCGGCGCGCTGATCCTCAACGGCGGCATGCTGACCACGACCGGCGGCTACACCTTCACGCACGACATTCAGGTCACCGCCAATGGCGGCACCTTCGATATTTCGTCGGGCACGATCGCCGACACTGGCTCGATCAGCGGCTTTGGCACGTTCATCCTGTCCGGCGCAGGCACCTTGCAGCTTGGGCTCGGCCAGCTCGCGGGTCTGACCGGAACGCTCAACCTGAGCGGCGGGCATCTCTCGCTCACATCGGGCGGAACTTTTGACGACGCCATTGTGGTCGGCGGCAATTCCGTTGTTGTGGTCGGGACCGGCGCGACCGTCACCGACACCGCCTTGATCAGCGGCGGCGGCAATCTCGGCATCGATGGCGGCGGCACGCTCGTGCTCAGCCATGCCAACACCTATGGCAGCACCACGATCTATTCGGGCACCGCCTGGCTCACGACCTATGGCGCCGCCGGTACCGGCAACATTTCATTCACGTCGGGCCTCGGCGGCACGCTGAAGATCGACAACGCCGCGCTGAACGGCAATGCGTTCGCCAACAGCATCTCGAACTTCAATCCCGGCCAGAAGATCGATCTCACCGGGTTGGCGTACAACACCCAGAATCCGTCGCTCAACACCGTCAGCCTGTCCGGCAATACGCTCTCGATCTCGAACGGCACCACGACCGATACGCTAACCGTGACCGGGCTCGACGGCGGCACCCGCTTCCAGCTCTCTCAGGATGCCAACGGCGGAACGATCGTCCAGATCGTCTCGACGCGCGTGTTCAACGTCTCCAACGTCGCCGAGCTCAACGCGGCGATCCTGCAGATGGATTCCGGCGGGCAGAACGCCGCGTCGAATGCCAATTACACGATCAACATCACCGCCAACTTCGGCCTGACGTCGGAACTGTACGCACTCAATCTTCTGGGTGGATCCAGCGTCACCATCAACGGCAGCGACGGCCACGGCGGCACGCACACGATCGACGGTCTCAACGCCCAGCGTGGCTTCTTCGTCTATGCGGGCAACGTCAACCTCGAGAACCTGACCATCCAGAACACGGTGGCGGCGGGCGGCAGTGTGATCCGCGGCGGCGGTGGCGGCGGCGCCGGGCTCGGCGGCGCGCTGTTCGTCTCGTCGAACGGCAGCGCTACGATCGATAACGTCACCTTCCACAACAGCGCCGCGATCGGCGGCAGCGGCGGTGCCGGCGGCACTGGCAGTATGGCCTACAACTACGGCCTCGGCGGTGGCGGCGGGATGGGCGGACGCGGCGGAAGCAGCGGCGGCGGCGGGATCGGCCTTGGCGCGCAGGGCGCCGACACCGATCTCTTTAGAAGCGGTTCACCAGGCATCATCCCCAACGCCGCCGGAGGCGGCAAAGGCAGCGACGGTTACCTGATCTCGATCGGTGGTGGGACCGAGCTTTACTGGTATGGCGGAGCAGGCGGCGCCAATGGCGGCGGCGGCGGCGCGGCGGGTTGGATCAGCGACAGCGCCCGCGCTCCCTACGGGCCGGGCGGCGGTGTCGGCGGCGGCAACGGGGCTGCGGGCGGCAATGGCGGTTACGGCGGTGGCGGCGGCTATCGCGGCAATGGCGGCTTCGGCGGCGGCGGCGGTTACGGCGGCAATGGTGGCTTCGGCGGCGGCGGCGGCATCGGGGCCATGGGCGGCTTCGGCGGCGGCAATGGCGGCACCAACGGCAACGGCGCGCCGGGTGGCGGCGGCGGACTTGGCGCGGGCGGCACGGTCTTCGTTCAGCAGGGCGGTTCGCTGACCATCAAGGGCGGTTCGCTTTCAAACGATTCGGGCTTCAACGCCGTCGGCGGCGGCACCAATGGCATCGGGCAGGCCAGCGGCTCGGGCATCGGGTCCGGCATCTTCATCCAGGGCAACAACAATCTCAGCTTCACGCCTGGCAGCGGCCAGACGCTGACTGTCGCCAACGACATCGCGGACCAGAGCGGCAATGGCGGCACCGGTGCCAATGCCGGCGTCGGCGGCCTCGTCATCAGCGGCGGCGGCACCGTCATTCTCGGCGGCAACAACACCTATACGGGCAACACCACGGTCAGCGGCACCGGCACGAGGGTATCGATCTCGGCCAACGTCAATCTCGGCGCGGTCACCAGCATCCTGAAGCTCGGCGACGGCACCGGCATCAGCTTCACCGATGGCTTCACGCACGCCCGCAACATCACCGTCGCGGGCGATCCGGTCTTCAATGTCGCGGCCGGCGAGACCGTCACCCAGAGCGGTGTCATTTCCGATGGCGCGAGCCCGGGCGATGTCGAGGTGACCGGCGGTGGCCGGCTGGTGCTGTCTGCGCAGAACACCTATTCGGGCGGCACCGTCATCAAGGGCTCGATCCTCGAGCTCGCGTCGAGCGGCGCGGCGGGAACGGGCGCGATCGCCTTCACCGACGGCAGCACCGAGAAGCTCGTGCTCGATGCCGCGGCATTCTCCGGGACATCGTTCGGCACGGCGGTCACCGGCTTTTCCGGCGGCGACACGATCGATTTCGGCAACATCGCCTATGACGCAACGGCCGCGTTGTCCTATGCGAACGGCGTGCTGGTGGTAAAGGGCAGCGGCGGGACGACGCTCGCCTCGCTGCATCTGACGTTTGGCGCGGGCGCCACAGCCAGCTCGTTGAGCCTCGGCTCTGACGGCTCGGCCTCGCCGCATCTCGAGCTCAGGTCGCAGGCGAGCATCGCCTCGGTCACGTCGGACACCACCGGTCACCTCACGGCGCTGAACATCGGCAAGGTCGTCACCATCACGGTCAATTTCAGCAACACGGTGAGCGTGACGGGGGCGCCGGAGCTGCTGCTCAACGACGGCAAGGCCGCGACCTATGTCAGCGGCAGCGGCTCGCTCGCGCTGGTGTTCAGCTACACAGTGCAGGCCGGCGACAGCACGCCGGATCTGCAGGTGCAGAGCCTCTCGCTCAACGGCGGCACGATCAAGGATCCCGGCGGACAGGATGCTGACGTCAGCCATGCGGCGACCGATCTGCATCTGGTGATCGACGGGGTCGCGCCGACCGTGTCGGTTGCGGCGAGCCCGAGTTCGCTGCTGGCCGGGCAGACCTCGACCGTCACCTTCACCTTCTCCGAGGCGGTCGCGGGCTTTGCGCTGTCGGATACGACCGTGAGCGGCGGTGCGCTGAGCAACCTCGTCCATGTCGGCCTCAACGCCGCGCACCAGGACGTCTACACGGCGACCTTCACGCCCGACGTGACCAACACCGAGGCAGGCTCGGTCCAGGTCAACGCATCGAGCTATACCGACACCGCGGGGAATGCCGGCGCGGCGAGCAGCGCGATCACCTTCACGGGCGATACCAAGGCGCCGACGGTGCAGGTCACCGCCGATCATACCGCGCTGAGCGCCGGCGATAGCGCGCTCGTCACTTTCACGTTCTCGGAAGCCGTCGCCGGCTTCGGGCTGGGCGATGTCGGCGTCAGCGGTGGGTCGCTGGGCAACCTCACCCATGTCGGCGTCGATGGCTCCGGCCGTGACGTCTATACCGCGACCTTCACACCCGACGTGACCAACACCGAGGTGGGTTCGGTCCAGGTCAACGCATCAAGCTATACCGACGTCGCCGGCAATGCCGGCGCGTCGAGCAACACGATCAGCTTTACCGGCGATGCCAAGGCACCGACGGTGTCGGTTTCGGCTGACCACGCCACGCTGCTGGCCGGTCAGACCGCGGTCGTGACCTTCACCTTCTCCGAGGCCGTCTCAGGCTTCGCGCTAGGCGATGTCAGCGTCGCCGGCGGCACGCTGGGCAGCCTCGTCCATGTCGGGGTCAACGGCGCCGGCCAGGATATCTACACGGCAGCCTTCACGCCTGATGTCACCAACGCCGAAGCAGGCTCGGTGCAGGTCAACGCGTCCAGTTACAACGACACGGCCGGCAATGCCGGCGGGGCCAGCAATACGGTCACCTTCACCGGCGACACGCTGGCGCCGACGGTCTCCGTCACGCTCAACCCGGACGCGGTGTTGGCCGGCGACCTCTCGGTTGCGACCTTCACCTTCTCGGAGGCCGTCTCGGGCTTCACCCTTGCCGCAACCACCGTCCATGGCGGCGCGCTGAGCAATCTCGTGCATGTCGGGCTCAACAGCTCCGGCCACGACGTCTACACCGCGACCTTCACGCCCGATGTCAGCGACACCGAGACCGGCTCGGTGAAGGTCAATACGTCCGGCTACAGCGATCTCGCCGGCAATGCCGGTGCGGCGAGCAACACCGCCACGATCGGCGGCGACACGCTGGCGCCGACGGTGTCGATCGCGGCTGACCGCAACGCGCTGCTGGCGGGGCAGACCGCGCTGGTGACGTTCACCTTCTCCGAACAGATCGCAAGCTTCGCGCTCGCTGACGTCACGGTGCATGGCGGGGCTCTGGGCCATCTGGTCCATGTCGGCGTCAACGCATCGGGCCAGGATGTCTACACCGCAACCTTCACGCCGGACGAGAGCAACGCCGAGGCCGGCTCGGTGCAGGTCTCGGTCTGGAGCTACACCGACGTCGCCGGCAACGCCGGTGCGGCAAGCAACACCATCAGTTTCACCGGCGATACCAAGGCTCCGACGGTGTCGGTCGCGGCGAGCCCGAGCACGCTGCTTTCAGGCCAGAATTCGGTCGTTACGTTCACATTCTCCGAGCATGTCGCAGGCTTCACGCTCGGCGATACCGTCGTCGCCGGCGGTGTGCTGAGCAACCTGGTCCATGTCGGGCTCAACGTGTCAGGGCAGGACGTCTACACCGCGACCTTCGCGCCCGATATCAATGATGCGCTGGCGGGATCGATCCGGATCACGGCCTCAAGCTATACCGACGATGCCGGCAATGCCGGCGCGGCCAGCAACACCGCCACGATCGGCGGCGACACGCATGCGCCGACGGTCTCGGTGGCGGCCGACCATACCGTGCTGCACGCCGGCGACACGGCGCTGATGACGTTCACCTTCTCCGAGGCGGTCGCGGGCTTCGGACTTAGTGACATCGCCGTCCATGACGGCCTGCTGGGCAGTCTCGTCCATGTCGGCGTCAACAGCGCAGGCCATGATATCTACACTGCGGTCTTCACCGCCGACGTCACCGATCATCTGTCGGCCAATCTGTCCGTCACCGCGTCGAGTTACACCGACATCGCCGGCAATGCCGGCGCAGCAAGCGGCACCATCAATTTCACCGGCGACACCAAGCCGCCCGCGGCGCCGGGGCTGGCGCTGCACCAGGACACCGGCTTCTCGGGCGCCGACCACATCACCAGCAATCCGCTGATCGACTACACCAAATCCGATCCGGCCGACACGCTGCGCTTCAAGGCCGACGGCGCGGCGAGCTTCTCGACGGTGGCGCCGGTCTTCACCACGGACGGCGTGCACACCGTGACGGTGCAGGAGCTCGATGCCGCCGGCAATGTCAGCGCGTCGTCGAGCCTGACCTTTACCCTCGACACCACTGCGCCCTATTTCACCGGGATTGCGGCAACGCCGTCCGGCGGCGTCGCGGCGACGGGCTCGCTGGTGCAACTCACCGTCGGCTTCAACGAGGCGGTGCACGTCATCAGCGGCACGCCGCTCCTGACGCTGAACGACGGCGGCAGCGCGATCTACGATGCCGCGGCAACCGCACTGCTCGGCGATCCCTCGAAGCTGGTGTTCGATCACATCGTGTCGTCGACCAATCGTGCCGCCTCGTTCTCGGTGACCGGCTTCGCCGCCAATGGCTCCAGCGTCGTCGACCTCGCCGGCAATGCGGCCTCGCTGTCGGCCGTGTCCGCCGCCTTCGATGCGTTGCACATCAACGAGACAACAGTGCCGGCCTACACGCTTGGGCCGATCACCCGCCCGGAACTGCATCTGGATCTGGGCGGGCACGTCATCATGGACTCCGTGGCGTCGGCGTTCGCCGGACAATACGGCATGCAGTATTTGTTCCTCGGCCTGCCGGCCGGAACGCCCTATCAGACCGTGCCCGACTTCCACCTCTGATCGCATCGCGCGGAGAAATGGTCGGCGCAGCGTGTCATTCCGCTTAGCGGAAAACAGATTGCTGCCGCTGCGGCTTGCTGCAGTGCGGGCCATGCGGCATGATCCGGCCCTCGACACGGACCTTGTTGAACGAGGTCCGCATCTCAAGGGAGGATTTGAATGAGACGGGTTTTGGCCGGCGTGTTGGCCTGTGTGTTTGCGATCTCGGCGAATGTGTCGCTGGCGCAGGACAAGCCTCCGCTGAAGCTCGGCGGCATCCTCGACATGTCGAGCCTCTATGCCGACATCACCGGCTCGGGCAGCGAAACCGCGGCCAAGATGGCGGCGGAGGATTTCGGCGGCACCGTGCTGGGCCGCAAGATCGAGATTGTGGTCGGCGACCATCTCAACAAGGCCGACCTTGCCGCCAACATCGCCCGCGACATGATCGACAACCAGGGCGTCGAGATGATCTTCGACGTCGCGGCGTCCGCGACCGCGCTCGCCGCCGGCGAGATCGCCAAGGCGCGCGGCAAGATCATCATGTTCAACGGTCCGGGTTCGATCCGCCTCTCCAACGAGGCCTGCGGCCCCTATACTGTGCACTACGTGTTCGACACCTTCGCGCAGGCCAACGTGACCGGCCTTGCCGCGGTGAAATCCGGCCTCGACACCTGGTTCTTCCTGACCGCGGACTATGCGTTCGGCCAGGATCTCGAAAAGGACACCAGCAACGTCGTGGTGAAATCGGGCGGCAAGGTGCTCGGCAGCGTGCGGCATCCGATCAACACCTCGGACTTCTCCTCCTTCCTGCTGCAGGCGCAGGCCTCGAAGGCCAAGGTGATCGGGCTCGCCAATGCCGGCGGCGACACCATCAACGCGATCAAGCAGGGCGCCGAGTTCGGCATCACCAAGGGCGGTCAGAAGATCTCGCCGCTGCTGGCTTTCGTGACCGACATCGACAGCGTCGGACTCGAAACCGCGCAGGGGCTGCTGCTGGCGGAAGCGTTCTACTGGGATCTCAATGACGACACCCGAGCCTTCACCAAGCGCTACATGGAGCGCACCAAGCGGGTGCCGACCTCGGCCCAGGCCGGTGTCTACTCCTCGGTGACGCATTATTTGCAGGCGGTGAAGGCCGCCGGCACCACGGACGCGACCGCCGTCATGAAGGTGATGAAGGAGACCCCGATCAACGACATGTTCGCCAAGAACGGCCGGATTCGCGAGGACGGCCGCATGGTGCACGACATGTACCTGTTCGAGGTCAAGAAGCCCTCGGAATCGAAAGGCCGCTGGGACGACTACAAACTGCTCGCGACCGTGCCGGGCGACCAGGCGTTCCAGCCGCTGTCGGAATCGCGCTGCCCGCTGGTGAAGAAGTGACGAAGTCACGCAGTCATCCCGGGGCGCGCGAAGCGCGAACCCGGGATCTCGAGATTCCGGGTTCGATGCTGCGCATCGCCCCGGAATGACGAATTCAAAACAACAACGAAAGGCAAAACGCCATGAGCGACAATCAGATGGTTCTCCAATCCCTCGACCAGGGCCTGCTCACCATCACCATGAACCGTCCGGATCGGCGCAATGCGCTCAATCCGGACATGACGCGCGGCCTTGTCGAGGCGGCGCGGCGCGCGCAGGACGATACCGAGGTGCGAGCGGTGCTGATCCGCGGCGCCGGCGGCACCTTCTGCGTCGGTGGCGACGTCAAGTCGATGGCGGAAGGCCGCGCGCCGCTGCCGTTCGAGGCCAAGATGGCCAATTTGCGCCGCGGCATGGAGGTCTCGCGCATCCTGCACACGATGCCGAAGCCGGTGGTAGCGCAGCTCGACGGTGCGGCGGCCGGTGCAGGCCTTTCCATCGCGCTGTCCTGCGATCTGCGCGTCGCCAGCGCCTCCTGCAAGATCACCACCGCCTTTGCCAAGGTCGGCTTCTCCGGCGACTACGGCGGGACTTACTTCTTGACCAAGATGCTCGGCAGCGCCAAAGCGCGCGAGCTCTACATGATGTCGCCGGTGCTGTCGGCGCAGGAAGCCTACCACCTCGGCATGGTCTCGAAGGTGGTGCCCGATGCCGATATCGAGGCCGAGACGCTGGAGCTGGCGCGCTCGCTGGCGCAGGGCCCGTCGGTGGCGCTCGGCTACATCAAGCGCAACATCAACAATGCCGAGACCATGACGCTGGAGGCCTGCTTCGACGGTGAGGCGATCCACCACACCCGTGCCGGCGAGACCACCGACCACAAGGAAGCGGCCAAGGCCTTCGTCGAGAAGCGCAAGCCGACCTTCCAGGGTCAGTAAGCCGTGAGCTATCACATGGCCGAGTACATGCGGCTGCGGCAGATCTGCCTGGTGGCGCCGCAGCTCGCGCCCGTGATCGCGGATATCTCCGCGATCATGGGCCTCGACGTCTGCTACCGCGACGGCAACGTCGCCAAATATGGCCTCGAGAACGCGCTGCTGCCGGTCGATACCATCTTGCTCGAGGTCGTCGCGCCGTTCCAGCCGGGGCCGGGCACGGCGGCCGGCCGCTTCATCGAGAAGACCGGCGGCCGCGGCGGCTACATGGCGATCTTCGCTTGCGAGGATCCCGACGCGCGCGGCGCAAAGGCCAATGCGATCGGTGTGCGGACCGCCAACGTGATCACGCACGCGCCGTATCACGGCGTGCAACTGCACCCGCGCGACTGCCGCGCCGCCTTCATCGAGTTCAACCACACCGACGGCAGCGACGATGTGCTGGGGCCGTATCCACCCGCCGGCCCGGACTGGCAGGAGTCGATCCGCAAGGACACGACTTTGGCGCTGACCGAGGTCGAGATGCAGAGCCCCGAGCCTGAGGGGTTGGCGGCGCATTGGGGGAAGATCGTCGGCATTCCCGCCGACGGCACTGTAGTTAAGCTGCCGAACGCGACGTTCCGCTTCGTCAAGGGCGACAGCGAGATCATGAGCGGCTTGACGTTCAAGGTCGCCGACAAGGCGAGGGTGCTGGATGCCGCGAAAGCCAGGGGCTGTGCGGTAGTGGGGGATGAGTTCCTGCTCTGCGGCGTGACGTTCAAGCTGACGGCGTGATTCCGTAGCCCGGATGCAGCGAAGCGAAATCCGGGGCCGCACTTTCCACGGATGGACTATCCCGGATTGGGCTGCGCTCCATCCGGGCTACGCGGTGTCAATCCCGTCATCCTGAGGTGCGAGCGGAGCGAGCCTCGAAGGGTGCACGCCCCCGACCGGGCCGATTCATCCTTCGAGACGGCCGCGATGCGGCCTCCTCAGGATGACGGTGAGAGATTGAGCTCGCGTCATCGATCCAATATCGTCGAGCGCAACAATAACAACCGGAACGCCCCCATGCCGCATCCGCTCGATTCCTTCTTCGCACCAGAGAGCATCGCGCTGATCGGCGCCTCGCGCGATCATGAGAAGATCCCCGGGCGGCTGCTGGCGATGCTGCGCAAGAACGGCTATCCCGGCGCGCTCTATCCGATCAATCCGAACTATGACGAGATCGACGGCTTGAAATGCTTCAAGTCGATCGCCGAGATCGGCGCACCGATCGATCTCGCCGTCATCGTGATTCCCGCGCGTGCGGTGCTGCCGGCGCTGGAGCAGTGCGCGGCCGCCGGCGTCAGGAACGCCGTCATCATCTCCTCGGGCTTCGCCGAGGAGGGCGGCGACAGCGCTGAGATGCAGGATTCGATCGTGGCGCTGGCGAAGCGGACCGGGATGCGGATCAGTGGCCCGAACGCGGAAGGGTTCTACAGCCAGGTGCAGAAGGTCGCCGCGACCTTCAGCCCGACCGTCGACGTCAAGCCGGACGTGCCTGATCTGGTCGCGAGCCCGCGGCGGATCGGCATCGTGGCGCAGAGCGGCGGCATCGGCTTTGCCATCTATCATCGCGCCAAGGCGCTCGGCATAGCCCTCAGCTACGTCGTCAGCGCCGGCAATGAGAGCGATCTCGGCGCCGGAGAGTTCCTCGACTACATGGTGCAGGATCCCTCGACCGATGTGATCCTGCTGTTCATCGAGGGCATCCGCGACGTCGACAAGTTCCTCGCGGCGGCGAAGCACGCGGCCGAGCTCAGGAAGCCCGTCATCGTCAGCAAAGTCGGCCGTTCCGGCGCCGGCGAGCGCGCGGCGGCCTCGCACACCGCCAGCATGGCGGGCTGGTCGGCGGCCTATGATGCGGTGTTCGCGAAATACGGTTTCATCGTCTCCAACGATCTCGACGAGGCCGTGACGATTGCTGCCGTGTTGACCACCAATCCACTGCCGAAGGGCGATCGCGTCGCGGTGCTGACGGTGTCCGGCGGCGCCGGCATCTGGGGCGCCGACACCGTCTCGATGCAGGGCCTGCGGGTGCCGGAGTTGTCGGCCGATATCCAGCGCCAGATCAAGCAATGGATGCCGTCCTATGGCGCGGCGGGCAATCCGGTCGACGTCACCGCGCAGGGCGTCTCCTCCGGTGGCCTGCAGAAGAGCATCGAGCTGTTCGACGCGTCCGACGAGGTCGATGCGACCCTGGTCGTGCTGTCGCTGTCCAGCGAGACGCGGATGCCGTTCAAGGAGGCCGAGCTGAAGCCGGTGATCTCAAGGCAGAACAAGCCGGTGTTGTTCTATTCCTACACGCTGCCGTCGCGGTTCGCGCGGCAGGAGCTGGCGAAGTCGGGCGTGGTGGTGCTTTCGGGGCTAACCCATGTCGGCGTCGCGATGCGGCGGCTGGCCGACTATGCGAGCTTCAAGCCTGCGCCGGAGATCGCGGCATCGGCATCGCGGACGCACGATCTTTCCGCGCATCTCACAGCGAAGACGCTCTCCGAACATGACAGCAAGGCGCTGCTGCGCGCCGCCGGCATCGCGTTGCCGGACGAGGTGCTGGTGACGGATCGCGACGGGCTGGATGCCGCGATCGAGCGGGCCGGCTTTCCGCTTGTCATGAAGATCCAGTCGCCCTCGATCGCGCACAAGAGCGAGGTCGGCGGCGTCCGCGTCAACATCGCGGCCAAGGGCGCGGCATTCACCGCCTATCGCGACATGCTGGAGAGCGTGCAGAGGCAGCGGCCGGACGCTGCGATCCAGGGCGTGCTGGTCGGGCCGATGGCGAAGAAAGGCGTCGAGATCATCGTCGGCACCATGCTGGACGCGACCTTCGGGCCGATGGTGATGGTGGGGCTCGGCGGCATCACCACCGAGCTGTTCAAGGACGTGGTCTACCGTCCGGCGCCGGTGAGTCCAGCGGAGGCGACCACGATGCTGCAGACCCTAACGGCCGCGCCGCTGCTGCACGGTTTTCGCGGTGCGCCGAGGGCCGATGTTACGGCACTCGCGCGGCTGATCTCGCAGATTTCAGTGCTGGCGACGCAGCATGCAGGCGAGATCGCCGAGATCGAGGTCAATCCCGTGCTGGTGCACCCGGACGGGCAGGGCGTGACGATCGTCGATACGCTGGTGGTGCCGAGGGGCTAGCGTACCATCTCCCCACCGTCGTCCCTGCGAAAGCAGGGACCCATAACCACCGAATGGTGTTGGCGGAGCAAGGTAACGCCGCTTGTGCTCTTTCCGCTGGCCGCGGCGTATGGGTCCCTGCTTTCGCAGGGACGACCATGTTGAGAGAGAACGGCCTTTGAGAGAGGAAGGCCTCACCGCCCCTTGAAGTTCGCGACGCGGCGCTCGGCGGTGGCCTTGACGCCTTCCTTGAAGTCTTCGGTCGCGCGCAGCTTGGTCTGCTCTTCCAGCTCATGGTTGGTCGCGGCGAGCACGCGGTCGGCGAGGCCGGCGCGCATGGTGGCGCGGGTCGAGACCAGGCCGAGCGGCGAGCACTCGGCGATCTCCTGCGCGAGCTTCATCGCTTCCGCCCGCACCTGGTCCTGCGGCACCAGCACGTTGGCGAGGCCCCAGCGATAGGCCTCTTCGCCGGTGACGCGGCGGCTGGTGTAGAACATCAGCTCGGCGTTGTTCTTGCCGATCAGTTCCGGCAGCGTGGTGGTCAGGCCGAAGCCCGGGTGGAAGCCGAGTTTTGTAAAGTTCGCCGCGAAGCGCGCCTCAGGGCAGGCGACGCGGAAGTCGGCGGAGACGGCAAGGCCAAGGCCGCCGCCGATCGCGGCGCCGTGGATCGCCGCGACGATCGGCTTCTTGTTGCGGAAGATGCGCACCGCCTGAACATAGAGATGGTTGATCGGCAGGTTGGAGGCCGGATCGCTCTTGGCGCGCTCTTCCTGCTCCTGGCGGGCCGGGTCGCCGAAATTGGCGCCGGCGCAGAACGCCTTGCCTTGGGCTGCCAGCACCGAGGCGCGGATCTCGATGTTGTTGTCGAACTCCTCCAGCGCGTCGGCGATCTGGTTGATCAGCGCGACGTCGAAGAAATTCAGCGGCGGTTTTCGGATTTCGATCAGGCCGACATGGCCGTGGGTCTCGACGCCGATATCAGTGTATTTGGTCATTGATCTGTCCTCGTTGAATTAGCGCAAGCCAGCCTGCGCGGTTAGCGCAAACCAAGGCCGCGGGCGATGATGCCGCGCAGCACTTCGGTGGTGCCGCCCTGGATCGTCAGCTTGGGTGCGGTCTTGATGGCGAAATCGAGCTGCTTCTCCAGCGTCTCGCGATTGGTCGCGGTCTCCTCGACGAAAGCCGCGAGATCGCGAACGCGATGCGGCAGCTGCTGCTCCCACACCGTGCCAATGTCCTTGACGATGGAAGCCTCCACCACCGGCTCCTTGCCGGCCTGCAGCATGCCCGCCACCGACACCGACATGCGGCGCATGGTGTGGACCTGCGCCACCAGTCGGCCGATACCCTCGGCGCTGCGGGTGTCCGGGTTCTTGCCGACGGCGCGCACCAGCTCGGTGAGCACGTAATAGGTTTCGAGGAAACGCTCGGGGCCCGAGCGCTCATAGGCGAGCTCGGATGTCGCCTGCTTCCAGGCGCCGTCGACCTCGCCCAGCACGTGATCGTCGGGCACGAAGTAGTCGGTGAAGACGACCTCGTTGAACTCGAACTGGCCGGTGATCTGGCCGATCGGATTCACCTGGATGCCCGGCTGCTTCATCTTGACCAGGAACTGGGTCAGGCCGTGGCGACGGTTCTCCTTGGTCGGCGGCGAGGTGCGGAAGATCGCGATCATGTAGTCGGCGATGTGCGCCGACGAGGTCCAGATCTTGGTGCCGTTGATCAGGTAGCCGCCGTCGGTCTTGGTCGCGCGGGTCTTGGCCGCGAACAGGTCGGAGCCGGAGTTCGGCTCGCTCATGCCGATCGCGAAGCAGACCTCGCCGCGGCAGATGCGCGGCAGGATGTCCATCTTGATGTGCTCGGGCGCGTATTTCAGAAGCACCGGCCCGCTCTGGCGGTCGGCGACGAAGAAGCGCCGGGTCGGCGCGTTCGCGACCCGCATCTCCTCGGTCACGACATAGCGTTCGAGGAACGAGCGCTCCTGGCCGCCGTATTTCTTCGGCCAGGTCATGCCGAGCCAACCCTTGGCGCCGACGCGGCGGGAGAATTCCGGCGCGTCATTGTCCTCGCGGTTCGGCGCGTGGGGATCGAAAGTGCCGGCGGCGATTTCCTCGGCGAGGAAGGCGCGCACCTCCTTGCGGAGCTGCTCGCACTTTTCCGGCAGGCGGATCGGATCGAAACGAAGGGCTGCAGTCATGATGTCCAGTCCTGATCTTTCTGCCTGATCTCAGCGCGAAGCCACCAGCGGCCACAATTCATCGGCGCCACGCTCGGCGACCAGCTTGCCGAGCTCGACCGCCCAGTAGCTCTCCGAGCCGAAATCGTCGCGCCACGCCAATGCGCGCAGCGAATAGCGGTGCAGGATGTGCTCGATGGTGAAGCCGATCGCGCCGTGCACCTGGTGGGCGATGCTGCTGCCCTTCTCGGCGGCTTCCGAGCAACGGATCTTGGCCGCCGCTGCTTCGAGGAACACCGCGTCATTGTCGAGCGAGGTGGCGCTCGCGATGGTATCGGCCGCGGAGGTCGCGGCGGCCAGTGCCGCGGCATTTTCGCCGGCGAGACGCGCGAGGTTGTGCTGCACCGCCTGGAATTTCGAGATCTTCTTCTCGAACGCGACGCGCTCATTCGAGTATCGCACGGAGATATCGAGCATCGCTTCCAGCGCGCCGGCGATCTGCAGGCTGCGCACCACGCCGCCCATCAGCATCAGCGTGGTCTGGTCAAAGCCCTTCGGCGCGGGCTTGGTGGTGATGGGCTGCACCTTGTCGAGCGTGACGGTGTCGTTGTGATCACCGCCGAGCCCGATGCCGGATTCGATCCGGCACTTCGCGGCGTCGACCAGCGCGATCGAGATGCCGTCCTTGCCGCTCGCCAGCACCGCGAAATGCTTCGCGTCCTTGGCAAACGGCACGCCGCGCGCACGGCCCGAGAGCGAGCCGTCGGCGCCAGCCGTGACGCGGTCCTTCGGGCTCGCAGGGACAACCGTCATCTCGCCTTCCGGGGAGGCGAGCTTGCCTTGCGTCAGCAGCCAGCCGGCCAGCATTGTTTCGGCCAGCGGAACAGCGATCGCGTGCCGCCCGGCGACGTTGAGGACGCTGAAACCTTCCGCGAGGCTGGCGCCGGAACCGCCGAGATCGTCGGGCACCCAGGAGAGCGGCAGGCCGGCTTCGGTCAGCGCCTGCCACAGCGGCGCCTTCCATGCGCCCTGCTTGTCGTGATTGATGGTCTGCGCATCCGCGAGATCGGCGAAAATCTTTTCCGCGGTCTCGGCGACGATGTTCTCACTCTCCGCCACAGCGTTCCTCGTGTTGATTGGCTCTGGCTGGCCGTTCGGCCATGCCCTGCTTGCGATGTTGTCTTGCGCTCAATGATGCGGAAAAGCCATAGCCGTGACAAGCGCTGCCCGCAGGGCCACTTGCGCAGATGGCATGAAGCCGGACATGGCGCATGAATTCCGCCGAGTGAACTTTGCGCTGTCTCGGTTTGTATGCCACGCGCGGGCGCAGATTGGCCGGTGACATCAATTCAGTCCGCCAGATGAAACTCGATCGCCTTCCGCATCAGGTCGGCGAACTCGGTCTCCTGCGTGACCAGCGCATCGTTCAGTCCGGCGACGCACAGCACCAGCGGCTCGTTCGATTCCGCAATCGGCGGCAGGTTCATGGCAACGGCGCCCGCACCCGGCGTGACCAGGCCGAGCGAGAACGCATGCCCCTTGGCGCGGACTTGCTTCAGCTCCAGCAGCAGCGCCTTGATGTCGACCTGCCGATCGGCGCGCGGCTCGTTGGCGTTGATCAGGCGCACCAGGCGGCGGACCTCCTTGTCCGGATAGGCCGACAGCAGCGCGTAGCCCGATGCGGATCGCGCCAGTGGCCGCAGCGTTCCGGCCTTGACATACAGCCGCATCGGCAGTCTGGCCTGAATGATGTGGACATATTGCGCGCTGAGCCCGTTGCGCACCGCGAGCATGATGGTCTCGCCGGTCCTCTCGGAGAGTTCGTTCATCAAATTGACCAGGCGCCCCCGGGTGAACAGCGCGGGGCTCAGCCAGTGCCCCAACATCGAGATCCGCGGCGTCGGGATATAGGTGCGGCGGCTGGTGTCGTAATGCAGATACCCGAACGCCGTCATCGTCCGCATCAGCGCCGAGGTGCTGGACTGTGGGAATTTCAGGGCGGCCGCGACCTCGATCGCGGAAGCGGCCCGCTGGTGCTCCTCGAAGAATTCGAGCACGTCGAACACGCGCCGCGCCGACTTGACCGCATTGTCCATCTTCGGCAGGTCGCGCGAGGTGTCGCCGGGGAAATCGGGGCGGTCGAAAGGCCGCGCACCAGCGGTCGCGCCGGCATTCGCTGCATCCTTCTTCGCCACCGGCATCGCTATCGTCCCTGCTGTGCCACCCGCCGCTTCAGCCACCAGCCATATTGCTCCGGCCAACTGGTCCACTCGGGGTCGCATCCGAGCGCAAGCGCCGTTTGCGCGGGCCAGTTCGGATTCCATAGCAGTTCGCGGCCAAGTGCAATAAGCGTCGCCTTGCCGTCCCGCAAGATGGCTTCGGCGTAGTCCGGCTCGCGGATCAATCCGACCGCGACCGTCGGCATGCCGGCTTCCTTTTGGATACGCTCGGCGAACGGCACCTGGAAACCCGGGGTTCGCGACACCAGCGAATTGCCGCGCGGCAATTTCATGCCGCCCGACGAGCAGTCCACCATGTCGATCCCGATCGCCTTCAGCTCGGTCGCAAATGCAATCGAGTCCTCGATTCCCCAGCCGATGTCGACGCCGTCGACCGACGAGATGCGGACGAAGGCCGGCAGATGATCCGGCCATTCCTCGCGCATGATCGCAGCGATCCGCAGCGGCAGGCGCATGCGATTTTCGCGCGACCCGCCATACTCGTCGTTGCGGTTGTTCGCCAGCGGCGACAGGAACGAGTGCATCAGATAGCCGTGCGCGCAGTGCAGTTCGATGACGTCGTAACCGGCAGCCCGGGCACGGCGAAACGCCTGGCGGTAGTCGTCCACCAGGGCATCGATCTGCTCTGACGTCATCATCTGCGGCGCCGGCCAGCCGTCGTCGAACGGAATGCCGCTGGAGGCCGCGATCTGCCATGGGCCTTCACCGCGCGCCTCGACGTCGGCTTCGCCGAGCGGATTGCCGCCTTCCCACGGCCGCTGCGACGAGCCCTTCCGGCCGCCATGTGCGATCTGGATCGCGGCTTTGGCGTTGAAGCGGTGGATCAGCGCGGCGAGCGCGGCATGGTCCGCGATATGCGCATCATCCCAGATGCCGAGACAGCCATGGGTGATGCGTCCCTGGGTGTTTACCGAGCTCTGCTCGACGAACACGAGACCGGCGCCGCCGGCGGCGAGCTTGCCGATATGCGCGGTATGCCAATCGGTGGCGCGCCCCTCGCGCGCCGAATAGGTCGCCATCGGCGAGACCATGATCCGGTTCTTCAGTTCGAGGTCGCGCAGTTGCAGCGGGGTGAAAAGCAGCGGCAGCTCGGTCATTTGGTGTCCAACCTTGCTCGTGGTTTGCGGATTCATGCGGGCAATCATTTCTTCAGCAGCGGGCAGGCGCTCTCCTCGGGCGTTGCGAAGGCTTCCTTGCCCGGGATGACCTGAACCAGCTTCTCGTAGTCCCAGGCGCCCTTGGATTCCGCCGGCGATTTCACCTGCACCAGATACATATCGTGGATCAGCTGGCCGTCCTCGCGCAGGAACGCGTTGCGGGCGAAGAAGTCGTCGATCGGCATGTCCTTCATCTGCGCGATCACCTTGGGGCCGTCGTCGGTGCCGGACTTCTCCACCGCCTTGAGATAGTTCATGACCGCGGAGTAGAGGCCGGCCTGGACCATGGTCGGCCGCTTGTTGGTCCTGGCCATGAAGCGGGCGGCGAAGTCGCGGGTCTTGTCGTCGAGATCCCAATAGAAGGCGGTCGCGAGCTGCAGCCCCTGCGCGGCTTGCAAGCCGATCGCGTGGATGTCGCTGGTCTGCATCAGGAAGGCCGCGACCTTCTGCTTTTGCGCCAGCCCGAATTCCTGCGCCTGCCGGATCGAATTGGCGAGGTCGCCGCCGGTGTTGGCGAAGGCGATCACATCCGCCTTCGAGCCCTGGGCCTGCAGCAGATAGGACGAGAAATCCATGCTGTTGAGCGGATGCCGCACGTCACCGACGATGCTGCCGCCGACCTTCTCCACGGTCTTGGCGGCGTCGTTGCGCAGCGCGTGGCCGAAGGCGTAGTCGACCGTGACGAAGTACCAGCTCTTGGCGCCTTCCTTGGCCAGCGCCCGCACCGTGCTGTTGGCAAGCGCATAAGTGTTGTAGGTCCACTGCACCGAATTGGCCGAGCAGCCCTTTCCGGTCAGATCGGAGGAGCCGGCCGACGACACCAGCATCGCCTTGTTCTTCTGCTTGGTGAGTTCGAGCACGGCGAAGGCAACCGCGGAATTGGCGAAATCGACGATGACGTCGACATTCTCCTGCTCATACCAGCGCCGTGCGATGCCGGCGCCGATGTCGGCCTTGTTCTGGTGGTCGGCATCGACCATCGCGATCGGCTTGCCCATCACCTTGCCGCCGAAATCCGCGATCGCCATCCGCACCGCTTCGACCGCACCGGGGCCCGCCGCGTCGGCATAGAGGCCGGCCTGATCGGTCAGCACGCCGATCTTCACCATGTCGTCGGAGATCTGTGCGTGGGATGGCGCGGCGAAGGCGACTGAGAGGATTGCAGCGCCGGCGGCGATCCATCCGTAACTCGATGTCATTGTCGTTCGTTTCCTCTAGTTCGATTGCCTTATGGCGTTGGTCTTTTCTTGCCGCAGGTCGATCATGCCGGGATGCGCCTGCGGGTCCTTGTCCGGGCCGAGCAGCGTGTGCTTCTGGATCTTGTTGGTCGAGGTCAGCGGCAGCTCGGCGACGAAGGCGATCCACGCCGGCAGCTTGAACGGCGCCAGGCGCTCGCGGCAGAAATGGAAGATGTCCTGCGCGACCTCGCGTGAAGCATCCGCGCGGTCGTTGATCACGATGAAGGCCGCAACCTCCTCGTCGCGGATCGGATCGCGCACGGCGACGACCGCCGCCTGTCTGACCAGCGGCGCCGTTGTCAGCACGGCCTCGATCTCGGCCGCCGAGATGTTCTCGCCGGCGCGCCGCACCAGATGCTTCAGCCGGTCGACGAACACGAACGCGCCGTCATCGTGCTGCCAGGCGCTGTCGCCGGTATGAAACCAGCCGCCGCGCCAGGCCTGCTCGGTGGCCTCGGGGTCCTTCAGGTAGCCGGAGAAGAAGCCGCGCCGCGGGGTCGCTTCCGAGTGACGCACGCAGAGTTCGCCGACCGTGCCCGGCGGCAGCGCATTTTCGTCGGCATCGAGGATCGTCATTTCGAGGCCGGGCACGCTGCGGCCGATGGTGTTGGTCTCGAGATGGCGCGGCTCGACCGTGTTGAACGGGCTGCGTCCGGTCTCCGTCATGCCCCAACCCTCGACGAAGGGAATGCCGAAGCGCTCGCGGGCGCGCGCACGTTGTTCGGGATTGGCGCCGACGCCCATCGAGAAACGCAGCGCATGGGCCTTCTCGTCCGGCGTCTCCGGCTGCGCTAGCAGGGCCGCGACGATCACGCCGAGATAGTGCAGCACGCTGGCCCGGCTCGCGACGATGTCGCGCCAGGCCGACTTCGCGTTGAAGCGCTCCGGCAGGATCAGGCAGCCGCCGGTCAGCATCATCGCGATCGGGGTCAGCGTCAGGCCGGCCATGTGGAACAGCGGCAGCGGACTGTAGAGGCGCTCCGTGCCGGCATGATACGTCGCCTCGCCGCCGTGGCTGATGTACCAGCGTCCGGTCGTGACCACGTATTCATTGGTCAGGATGCATCCCTTCGGACGCGCCGTCGTGCCTGACGTGTACAACAGTGCGGCCTCGGTCTCGCTTCCGGGCTCGCCGGCGCGTGGCGGCGGCCGCCGGGCCTGCGGGATTTTGTCCACGCTGGTGCCGAGATCGTCGCCGGAGACTTCAAGCACCGGTACTGCGCCGGTCAGTGCCTTCTGCAACTCCTTCTGGTCGCGCAGCGTGACGATCAGGTCGGGCTCGGCATGCGCAATGAGATACGCGATCTCCGCTGCGCGATAGGCCGGGTTGATCGGAACGACCGAAGCGCCAAGGCCGTTGAGCGCCAGCCAGTGCACGATAAAATCGGGCCGGTTCTCCAGCAACAGGCAGGCGCGGTGTCCATGCCCAAACCCGGCTGCGCGGTATTGTTCGCGCAATGCGCAGACCTGCCGCGCAATGTCGCCATAGGACAGTTCGACGCCATCGGGAAAGTATGCGCGGTCGGGACGCGCGGGAATGCAGAGGAAGGGTTTGAACGCCGCAGCATCTGCGGTCGCAGCGAACACGTTGAACACGGTGTACATCGTCGCGAATGTTTCCCCTGACGGCCGCAGATCGGCGTCGACGGTGCCGGTCTGCGCGTGCTGCTTCGTTGAGCGCGTTGCCGCGATCGCGGCGTTGCGCGGAAGCTATAAGGGTGAGTAATGTGGTGTCAAATTGATTATGAGTTTCTAAAAAACTCGTATGTAGTTTGAGACCAAATCGGGAGGTAACGAGATGAAGATGCATATGCTGTCTGGCGGACGTCTGCGGATGTCGAGGCGGACCTATCTGCCGGATGCCGCGCGCGGCGAGACGATCGATCTGCCGGTCGCCTGCGTGCTGTTGCGGCACACGCAGGGCAATGTGCTGTTCGACACCGGATGCCATCCCGATGTCGCGACCGATCCCGAAGGGCGGCTCGGCACGCTTGCCAAATACATGCAGCCGATCATGCCGGCGGACGATCATGTGCTGACCAGCCTGAAGGCCGTCGGTCTTGGCCCCGACGATATCGACGTGGTGATCTGCTCTCACCTGCACACCGATCATTGCGGCTGCAACGCCTTCTTCAAGAAGGCGACGATCTTCGTCCATGCACTCGAGATCGAGGCCGCGAATGCCGATAACGCGTTCGATCGCGGATACATCAGGGCGGATTGGGATCATCCGCTGAAGATGGAGATCTTCGACCGCCAGATGGACGTGTTCGGCGACGGCAAACTGACGCTGATCCCGCTGCCGGGACATTCGAAGGGAACGACGGGTGCGCTGGTCAAGCTCGACAACAGCGGCGAATACCTGCTGGCGTCCGATTCGCTCAGCGTGCGCGCCAATCTCGATCAGCGGACCTCACCGCGGAACAGTCTCGATGTCGACCAGTTCCTGAACTCGCTCGACGAGATCGCGAGAATCGAGGCATCCGGCGTCAAGATCATCTGCGGTCATGACGAGGCACAATGGGCCGGTTTGCAGAAGGGCCCACACGCATACACTTAGGAGCCTGGCGCGGTTGCAGATACTGCTCCGCGCGATATGGTATGCCGCCGCCGGAGTTCATCTGGCTCACAACAACAAGGAAAATGCAGATGTCCAAGGATGGTTTGTGTGCGATCGTGACGGGATCGGCATCGGGCCTCGGCGCCGCCACCGCGCAAATCCTCGCCACCGAGGGCGCGCGCCTCATCATCAACTACTCCAACAGCAAGGTGGAAGCCGAAGCGACCGCGGACGCCTGCCGCAAGCGGGGTGCCGAGGTGCTGGTGGTGCAGGGCGACGTCTCGCGCGATGAGGACTGCAGGAAGATCGCAGCCGCCGCCGAGGGCTGGGGCCGCCTCGACGTGCTCGTCAACAATGCCGGCACCACCAAGCACGTGCCGCATTACGATCTCGACGGCCTGACCGCTGAAGACTTCCAGCGCATCTATGCCGTCAACACCATCGGCCCGTTCCAGATGGTCCGTGCCGCGCGCGCGCTGCTCGAAGCCGGCGCGAAGGCGTCCGGCCGTCCCGCTGCGGTGGTCAACGTCTCCTCGATCGCCGGCATTTCCGGCGGCGGTTCGTCAGTCGCCTATGCCGCCAGCAAGGGCGCGCTCAACACCATGACGCAGTCGCTGGCGCGCGCGCTGGCGCCGTTGATCCGCGTCAACACCGTGTGCCCGGGCTATATCGATACGCCCTGGTTCACCAAGGGCCGCGGCGAGGATGGTGCCAAGCAGGTGCGCGATGCCGTGATCGCGCGGGTGCCGCTGAAAGTCGCGTCGTCTGCCGAGGATATCGCCAATCTCGTCTGCTTCCTGGCGAGCCCGGCGTCGAGCAACATGACCGGAGAATTCGTCCGCATGGACGCCGGCATGCATCTCATTCAGTGAGCTAGCCATTCACGCTCTCCGAGCTGTTGCTGAAAACGAAAATGCCCGGCCAGGCCCGGGCATTTTGATTTTGAGTCAGGACCGCGGCCGGCCCTATTTGTTGCCGATATCCGGGATCACGCGTGCGGCGACCAGCCGGTTCCAGATGAACAGCACCACCAGCGCGCCGATCGTGGCGGTGATGAAGCCGGCGCCTTGTTCAGGACCGTAGTGGCCGATGGCCTGGCCGATGAAGGTCGCGAGAAACGCGCCGGCGATGCCGAGCACGGTGGTGAGAATGAAGCCGCTCGGATTGTTCGGTCCCGGTGACAGGAACCGCGCGATGATCCCCGCGACGAAACCGACGATGATGACCCAGATGATGCCGCCCATGACTGTCGTCCTCCTCAGATGGAATCAACGTTGGCGCTAAAGCCTGCCGCGGAGCTCGTCGCCGCTCGGCAGCCGGCCGTCCGGCGTCAGATGATTGATCGCGTCGGGCAGATACTGGCTCAGGCCCTGCAGCAATTGGTCGCGCGACATGCCGCTCTGCGACGCCAGCGAGTCGATCTGGTCGGCGCCGAGCGCGTTGGCGAGATCGCCGGGCGCGATCTGCTTGTTGGGTCCGTTGCTGACCCAGGAATTGGCCGCGTCGCCGTGGCCCTTGTCCTGCAACTGCTTGAGCAGATCGCTGAGGCCGCCGCTCAGCACGGTGCCGGCCGCACCACCCGCAAGAAGCCCGCCAAGACCACCCTTAAGCAGATCGCCGAGTCCGCCGCCGGCTCCGCCGGGCAGACCAGCGGTGACGTTGCCGCGAAGCGGCGGCGCCTGTGCGGGCTTGGGCTCGGGAGCAGTCGCGCCCGGCTGACCGCCGGTGAAATGCTTGACCGCTTTCCAGGCGAGCAACGCCAGGATGGCCATCGTCATCGGCGACATTCCGCCGCTGCTCGAGCTGTCGGATGGTGTGCTTGGCGCGCTCGGACCGCGGGGGCCGTTCTGCATGCCGTTGAGTACGTCGAGTAAACCCATGATCGTCTCCTGCCGCAACCGTGCCCCGAGCGGGAAACATAGCTTCGGCCCATGACGGTTACAAGGCGGGGCCACCCGCGACGGTGCATCGAAATAGGCAGGCAACCCAAGGTCTGCTATCGAGCTTTTGATGAACGGGCGTTTAGCGAGATGAACAAGGATCGGTCGATCGGTATTGCGGGCGCCGGAAGCATCGGTTGCTTCGTCGGCGGCATGCTGGCTGCGTCCGGCCGCCGCGTCGCGCTGCTGGCGCGGCCGCGGCTGATCCAGGAGATCGCGAGCAACGGCTTGCGGGTCAGCAGTTTCGACGGCTCGGAGCGGATGGTATCCGCGGACCGGCTCATTCTGTCCGACGATCCGTCGATCCTGCGCGATGTGCAGACGGTGCTGGTGACGGTGAAGAGCGCCGATACTGGTGAGATCGCCGAACTGATCGCGCGCCACACACCTGCCGACGCCGCGGTGATCAGCCTGCAGAATGGCGTCGGCAATGTGCCGCTGCTGCGCGACCGCCTGCCGGGCCGCAAGGTGCTCGGCGGCATGGTGCCGTTCAATGTGGTTGCGCTCGGCGACGGCCGCTTCCATCGCTCGACCTCGGGCGACATCGTGATCGCGCAGGATGATGCCGGCACCGCGGCGCTTCTGTCGGTGCCGGGTCTTGCGGTCGGCAGCACCGCCAATATCGATGGCGTGCAGTGGGGCAAGCTGATCGTCAACCTCAACAATGCGCTCAATGCGCTGTCCAACATTCCGCTGCGGCAGCAGCTCGCACAGCGCGGCTGGCGACGATTGTTCGCCGACCAGATGGTCGAGGGGCTGGCCGCGATTCGCGCCGAAGGGATCGTGTCGGTGTCGCCGACGCCGCTGCCTTCGAGCTGGATGCCGCCATTGTTGCGGCTGCCGGACGCGCTGTTCGACATGCTGCTCGGCCGCACCATGAAGATCGATCCCGAAGCGCGCTCCTCGATGTGGGAAGATCTGCAGCGTGGCCGGCGCACCGAGATCGACTATCTGCAGGGCGTGATCACCGCGATCGCGGATCGCCGCGGGCTCGCGGCTCCGCTGTCGCGCCGGGTCATCGAACTGATCCGGAAGGCGGAGGCCGACGGCAAGGGCTCGCCGGGGCTGACGCCCGAACAGATTCGCGATGGCCGTTGACCATGAGCGCCGACGATCGTTTGTCCTGTCGTTCGGATAACCAGGGAGGTGAGGTCATGACACGATCCTGCATCATGCTGCTCACGCTTGTTGCGCTTGGCTCCGGCCCGGTTCGCGCCGCGCCGCCGACCGTGACACCTTCGCCGGGCTATGACGCGCGTTTGCAGGAGCAGCGCGCGGCGGCTGCGGCATCGAGCCAATCGGCGAGGCCAGCGCACAAGCCGGTCAGGCACCGACACCACAAGCGCGATCGCGCGCACTGATCCATTGCAGAGAAGACCTCGGATGAAGCTGCTGTTCCTCGCGCTCGCCTTTGTGCTCGTCGTCACCGTGACCGCAAGCGCCGCCGACTATGCCGGTTCGATCAGTGCCTACCGGCGCGCCAACCATATGCCTGCGGTGAAGCTCGACGCGAAGCTGAATGCGATGGCGCTGCAGCAGGCGCAGGCGATGTCGGTGACCGGATCGGTCAGCCACTCCGCGGGCGGCAGCTTCTTCACCCGCATCGCCCCGCTGAAGAAGCAGCGTGCCGCGGAAAATATCGGCGCCGGCTTCATCGCCTTTGCCGAGATGCTGAAACAGTGGGAGAACTCGGCGGGGCATCGCGAGAACCTCTTGATGCCGGGCGCCAAGCGCGTGGGTGTGGCTTACGTCGACAATCCGAAGTCGCCGTACCGCAGGTTCTGGGCGATGGTGATTACCGATTGAGCCTGCGGTGTCATTCCGGGTTCTCGCTGCGCGGGCCCCGGAATGATTAAGCGAGCCGTCAGTTTCGCTTCGCGAGCTTGGTCGGCGATGGCGATGCCGGCGTGAACAGCTTCTTCAGGCCGTCCAATCCTTCGGAAAGCCGCGGCCATTCGCATGAGAATGTACCCTTCACGCAATTCGCCGCTTGCGGCCGCACCCTGGGAAGAGGAGCAGCAGCAACCCGCGGCTTGACCGGGCGTGTGGCTGGCACGGGGACTTTCGCAGTCTCGCTGCGCGTCGGCTCGCTGTGCAGCGCCGCCTGCTGGATCTGCGGCGGTCGCGCCGGCTGTGTTTCCTGCCGCTCGAGCTGCTTGGCATTGAACGCCGCGACGATACTCGAACGGCGCTCCTTCTCGAGATAGCCGGTATATTCCTGGTCGATCTTCTTCTGCTCGTCCGGCGTCGGATTGGGGCCGGCGATGTCGAAGCTGCGGTCCTGCATGAAGTCGTAATAGGTGTAGCCGCCGCCGGGCTTGCGGCGTCCCGCGAACTTCGCATTGCAGTCGGCGAGTTGCGCGGTCCTGTCTTCCTTGGACTTCGCCTTCTCGGCGAGGTCGGCGCAATCCTCAAAGTCCTTCGGCGCGCTGCGCCACCATTGCGCATGCGCGGTCATCGGCACCAGCGCGAACGCGGCGACGAAGCCGGCAACAGCCAACGTCGATGATCGTGAGGGCATCACGGACATTGCAACCAAATCCGAACGACACAGAGTAACCAGATTGTCGCCATTTTAGTGACGCTTGTCACCCTGGAACCCGACGATTTCCCTGACCATTTAAGTCGCAGACCAGCCGTTTGGCCTGCCCAAATAACTGCCGTATGCAATTGCAACATTTCAAGAATTCTTGTCGTAGCGGCGCGCCGGAAATTGGAACAATTCGTCTCGAATCGCTCACTTGACCCGATGCAGCAATGCCACGAGTTCCGCCTGCCGGTGCGTGCCGGTCTTCTGGAAGATCGTCTTGAGCTGATTGCGCGCGGTTGCAAGGGCGATGCCGGCTTCCTGTGCTGCCGCCTCGACCGAATCGCCGCGCGCAAGCCGTGTGGCAAGGCGCGCCTGCGCCGGCGTCAACTCGAACGTCGCCGCCAGCAGCGCCTGATCGAAGGCGGCGTTGCCTTCGAGATCGCGGATCAGCAGGATCGCGCGCGCGCCCAGGAACGGTGAGCGCGCGGCAGGAGGCACCGGCTGCATCTGGATCACGATCGGCCGCTTGTCGATCCTGCGCACCACGATTGGCGCTGTCGGGAGCGGGTGCAGGTCCGAGCTGTGGGCCAACAGATCGATCAGCCTGGTCAGATCGGCATTGGCCTGACGGTCGAGCAAGGTGAGGCGGTTGTTGCGGATCGCAAGGTCGTGGCCGAGGCAGGCTTCCGCGTGGGCGTTCATACCCATGACCGCGCCGAAGCGGCCGACGGCAATCGCCGCGACCTGGATCAGGTCGAGCGCACTGGTGATGCCCGCGATCGCGGAGCGGCCCACGACGGTGGACAGCGTCGCGGCTTCGGTCAGCCGCGCCGACACGCGCGAAAGCGCCTTGACCTCATCGGCGTCGAACATGCCTTCCTTCGGTGAGCGCTGGATGCTCAGTGCCCACAATGCCGGGCCGGCGTGGAAGCCGATCGCGGCAAACCATTTCAGCCCGAATGCGCCGAGCGTCGCGTAAAGCGGATCGCGCAGCATCTCGGCTTCGGACTCGAACAGGTCCGCATCGGTGATGACATTGACCCCGGCCTGCATCAGCGGCACGCCGCGTGCCGCGCGGATGTCGGTCAGATGAAGATTGTGCGGGAAATAGGTCTTGGTGAAATAGTCGCTGATCGATTCCGAGCGCGGAATGTCTTCGGTGCGGATATCGCTCTGAAGCATCGCAGCTCCGGTCGCGCCGATGGCCGCGCAGACCTCGTCCATGAAGGACGGCCAGGTCGCGGGATCGAGAACCACGTCGCCAACGCGCGCGGTCACATCGTCCAGCCTGTGCACGTCGACCAAAGGTTCAGCTCCGCCCTATGCAGAGTTCGGTTGTTTCGTAGAGCGAAACAGGTCGCGCCTATTTTCGCCCGGTACCGTGCATAAGAAAACCCGCGCTGCCCGACATGCAAGTGAAATCGACGGCGCAGCCGGCGGCGGGCCCGCAAACCCCAGCCAAACATGATCGAAAATCGGCGGGGCCGGCTGGCCGGCCAAGACCCCGCTGCTGCAAAAAGCGTCAATCCTGCCGGTGATCGGCCTCGGTCAGCGCCACGCGGCAGAAGCTGGCGGCGATCGCGACGACGTCTGCAACGGGCTGCGGATATTGCCTGGATACCCAGCGCAGCGCGATCGAGATGACCGCGCCGACCATGCCGTTCGACAGCAGCGTCGCCGTCCCGCCTTTGTCACTGTGTTTCGGATCTGATGTCGGCGGCACCAGGATGTCGCTGAAGACGCGTAGGGCGTCGAGCTTGACGGCATCGACTGCCGGGCTGATGCCGGAAATCTCGAGCAGGAAGACCCGCGCGGGCTTCGGATGCTCCTTCAGCCTTGTGAAATACAGCGTCAGCACAGCGCGCAGCCTCATCTCGGCATCGTCCCCGGCGGCCGCCGCGGCCGCCGTCATCTCCTCGTGCAGATGGCCGACGACATGGTTGTAGGCCGCGATCAGCAGCGCTTCGCTGTTGACGAAGGATTCGTAGAAATAGCGCTCCGTCAGCTCCGCCGCCTCGCAGATCGCCTTCACCGTCGCGCCGCGATAGCCGACCTCGCCATAGACCTCGATCGCCGCATCGATCAGCTTCAGCCGCCGCTCGGTGCGGCGTTCCTCGGCGTCCATACCGCCATAGAGGCGGGCTTTCCGGCTGCTTGCCATGAAAAGTGTATTGACATGAGCCATTGTCAGATGTCAAGTTATCTGACAACATAGATTGTCAATTGTGCCGCGGGAGGGTCAGGGCATGTCTGCTCATTTCGACGTGTTGATCGTGGGTGCCGGGCTGTCGGGCATTGGCGCCGGTTACCATCTGCAGACCAATTGCCCGGACCGCAGCTACGCCATCCTCGAAGGCCGCGATTGCATCGGCGGGACCTGGGACCTGTTCCGCTATCCCGGCATCCGCTCCGACTCCGACATGTATACGCTCGGCTATTCGTTCCGGCCGTGGACCGAGCCGAAGGCGATCGCCGACGGCCCGTCGATCCTGAATTATGTGCGCGAGACCGCGCGCATGTACGGCATCGACAAGAAGATCCGCTTCAACCACCGCGTCGTGCGCGCCGACTGGTCGTCGGCCGACTCGCAATGGACGGTCGAGGTCGAGCGCGGGCCGGAGAAGACGGTCGAGCGCCTCACCTGCAACTTCCTGTTCATGTGCAGCGGCTACTACAAATATGAGCACGGCTATACGCCGGACTTCCCGGGCATCGCCGATTTCGCCGGCCGCGTCGTCCATCCGCAGAAGTGGACCGACGACATCGACTACGCCGGCAAGAAGGTGGTGGTGATCGGCAGCGGCGCGACCGCGGTGACGCTGGTGCCGGAAATGGCCAAGACCGCCGCCCACGTCACCATGCTGCAGCGTTCGCCGACCTATGTCGTGGCGCGGCCGGACGAGGACAAGGTCGCCAACTGGCTGCGGGCGCGGCTGCCGGCAAAACTCGCCTACGGCCTCACGCGCTGGAAGAACGTGCTGTTCGGCATGTATTTCTACCGGCTCTGCAAGCGCGATCCGGAGCGCGTCAAGAAGCTGATCCTCGGCGGCGTGCGCCATGCGCTCGGCCCCGATTACGACGTCGCCACCCATTTCACGCCGAGCTACAATCCGTGGGATCAGCGGCTCTGCCTGGTGCCGAACGGCGATCTGTTTCAATCGTTGCGCGACGGCGGATCGTCCGTGGTCACCGACCAGATCGAGACCTTCACGCGTGGGGGCATCAAGCTCAAGAGCGGCAATGCGCTCGACGCCGACGTGGTGGTGACCGCGACCGGCCTCGATCTGCAGGTGCTCGGCGGGCTCGAGATCAAGGTCGACGGCGCGCCGGTCGATCTGTCGAAGACCATGAACTACAAGGGGCTGATGTATTCGGGCGTGCCGAACCTTGCTGCTGCCTTCGGTTATACCAACGCATCCTGGACGCTGAAATGCGACCTGACCTGCCAATACGTCTGCCGCATGCTCAACCACATGAAGGCGAATGGCTACGCGCAAGTGACGCCGCGGCGCAACGATCCGACCGTGACCGAACTGCCCTGGGTGGATTTCTCCTCGGGCTATATCCAGCGCGCCGCCGCCAGGTTCCCCAAACAGGGCTCGCGCCGGCCGTGGCGGCTGTACCAGAACTATGCGCTCGATATCATGACGCTGCGCTTCGGCTCGCTGAAGGATGAGGCGATCGAGTTTCTGCCGGCGCGCCGGACCGGCGCTGCGAATGCCGCCGCCAATCCGGCCCGGCAGGTGGCGTAACGCGCAGCGTCGAACCCGGCGCAACTTCGCGTGCGCGATGCACGCGGGCTGGCGATCACTCGGCTCCTCTGCTATGGGATGGCGACGCCCGCATGCTTCGCGGCGGGTTCGCGGTCCCGTAGCTCAGCCGGATAGAGCGACGGTTTCCTAAACCGTAGGTCGGAAGTTCGAGTCTTCCCGGGATCGCCATTTTCCGCCCGGCTGCGCTCAATGCGCGCCATGGGCGCCCCCTCATCGAAGCCGCGACGGCGTTTGCGCAATGGGATTCGGCACGGTCTGCCGGGCGCCCCCTCAGTTCACCCGAAATTAGGGAACGCCCGGGACAATGGGGAGGGGGCCACCGGAAGACCGCGCGCATGCGAGCCAGCGTTCCAGATCGGGTTGAAGAGGGCGGCAGCGACGCCCTTCGCGATCCGCTGCGTGCGAAAGGCCGTCCGCTCGTTGTCGATGTCGACGAGGTGATGGTTCCGGGAAACTCCTTTCCGGTGGAAATCGCCGCCGAGCTCACTGCACGCTTTCGCGCCGTCACTGCGACGATTGCCGCTGCCCTCGGACTGGCTGCGCGTCCCGCCGATACGTCGGGCTTCGATCCGTCCCGCGCGCGGTTCGACCACGAGGCGGTGACTTTCCTCTTGCAGGTGCTGGGCGAAGGCCGCCCGGTCTATCTCTGTTCGGAAACCTGTTCCGAGCCGTTCGTCGGCGCTGTTGCCCAGCATCTTGGCGTCTTCACGGCCTGGGCTGCCGCACCGGACGCCCGATCGCCGGCACAGAACGAAGACCTGCCGCCCGTGCTCCTGCAGGGCTTCGATTACATCGGCCGTGAGGCGGTGACGCTGCCCGGCTTTGCGTCACGCGTGGCGCGCCCCGCGCGATCCGCCCCGGCTGCACCCGCGCCGGCCGGTGTACGCAGCTGGCTGAAGCTGCTTCGGGTGCATCAATATGCCAAGAACGCGCTCGTGCTGGTGCCGCTGCTGACCGCGCATAAATTTGCGCCGGGATCGGCGGCGACGTCGCTGCTCGCGGTGGTCGCATTCTCGCTCTGTGCGTCAGCCGCCTACATCCTGAACGACATTCTCGACGTCGAGGCTGACCGCGCCCATCCGGCCAAGCGCAGCCGTCCGATCGCAAGCGGCGCTATCGCGGCGTCGCAAGCTGCCGCCGCGATGGCCCTGGCGCTGGTCACAGCGTTCGCGATCGCATTGTCCATATCGGTCGGGTTCGGCGGTGTCCTGCTCGGCTATTTTGCGTTGACCACCTCCTATTCGCTGTGGCTCAAGCGCATCGCGATCGTCGACGTCGTCGTGCTGGCGACGCTTTACACCGTCCGCGTGATCGGCGGCGCGGTCGCGATCAGCGTGCCGATGTCGGAATGGCTGCTGGCGTTCTCGCTGTTCATCTTCATGTCGCTGGCGCTGGTGAAGCGCCATATCGAGCTCGCCGGCCAACCGGACGGCGCCGTGCTGGCAGCGCGTGGCTACCGGATCGAAGATAAGTCGATGGTCGCGATCCTCGCCGCCGCATCAGGCTTCAACGCCGTCGTGATCTTCACGCTCTACATCTCGTCCGACACGGTTCGCGCGCTTTACAGCCATCCGCAACTGCTCTGGGTCTGCTGTCCGATCCTGATGTACTGGATTGGGCGCGTCATGCTGTTCGCGCAGCGCGGATTGATCGATGATGATCCCGTGATGTTCGCGCTCCGCGATCGCGCCAGCTGGGCCGCGCTTGGCGCGATCGGCGTCATCATGCTCGCCGCCATCTAGCGATGCCGGCGGCCGCCTTACCAAAACGCGCGACAGCGCCCTCCAATCCGGGTGAGACGCGCCTCTCCGGCTGGGGCAACTATCCCAAGCTGTCGACCGAATTGCTGGCGCCGCAGACACCCGGTGACGCACGGGGTCAACTGCTGGCGCGGTCCGGTGTCATCGCGCGCGGGGCGGGCCGCGCCTATGGCGATGCGGCGATCGGCACGCAAGCCACGATTTCCTCGCGCGGCCTGAACCGGATGCGAAGCTTCGATGCGGCGACCGCCCAATTGACGGTCGAAGCCGGCGTGACCATCGCCGACATTCTTGCCGCGTTCGAGCCGCGCGGCTTCTTCCTGAAAGTCGTGCCCGGCACCAAATTCGTGACGGTCGGAGGCGCGATCGCGGCCGACGTGCACGGCAAGAACCACCATCGCGACGGCGGCTTCGGCACGATCGTCTGCTCATTCCGCCTCGCGCTGCCGGGCGGCGAGATCGTCTCTTGCTCGAGGTCGGAAAATGCCGCGCTGTTCGCGGCGACGCTGGGCGGCATGGGCCTGACCGGCATGATCCTCGACGCGACATTGCAACTGCTCCCGATCGAGACCGCCTGGCTGCGGCAGGACACACGCGTCGCCGGCAATCTCGACGCGGCGATCGATCAGTTGGAAAGCAACGCGTCCTCCACCTATTCGGTGGCCTGGATCGACTGCCTTGCGCGCGGCGCGGCGCTCGGACGCTCGCTGGTCTATCTGGCCGAGCATGCCACGCGCCGCGACATGGAGATGCTGCGGCCCGACCTCGAGGCCTTTCCCAGCCTTCGTGCGTCGCGGTTGTCGGTGCCGGAGCTGTTTCCCGGATGGTTGCTCAATCGCACGTCGATGCGGGCATTCAACGAGCTGTATTTCCGCCGCGGTGCTGCGCATCAGGGTAAGCAGCGGCTCGTCCATTGGCATCCGTACTTCTTCCCGCTCGATGCGATCTCCGATTGGAACAGGATCTACGGCCGGCGCGGCTTCGTGCAATATCAATGCGTGATCCCGCTCAAGCACGCACGTCGCGTGCTTGCCGACATTCTGGATCGGGTATCCCGGCGCGGCGATGCGTCGTTTCTTGCGGTGCTCAAGCAGCTCGGCGACGGCGGCGGACCGATGTCGTTTCCGCTGCGCGGCTACACTCTGACGATGGACTTTCCGATCAGCGATACGCTGTTCGCGTTTCTTGATGAGCTCGACGCGCTGGTGGTCGATGCCGGCGGCCGGCTCTACCTTGCCAAGGACGCGCGGCAATCCCGCGCGACATTCGAATCCGGATATCCCGGCCTCGCGGCCTTGCGGGACATCCGCCAGCAGACCGGGGCGGCCACGCGCCTTGCGTCGCATCTTTCAGCACGGCTTGGAATCTGATGACCGGCACGAAATCAATTCTGGTGATCGGCGGCAGCTCGGATATTGGGCACGCCACCGCGCTGCGCTATGCGAAAGAAGGCTGGCGCGTGACGCTCGCCGCCCGCGATCTCGAAGCCGCGCAGCGTAATGCCGACGATATCGGGACGCGAAGCGGCGTCGAGATAACGGTTCAGTCAATCGACGTGCTGCAGACCGGACAGCTCGCCGGTTTCGTCGCCGGCCTGCCCGTGCTCCCCGACACCGTCGTGTGCGTTGTCGGCGAGCTCGGTGATCAGCAGCGGGCCGAGACCGATCCCGAGTTTGCGACGACCATCATCCGCACCAACTTTGAGGCACCGAGCCTGTTGCTCGAGCAGTTCGCGCAAGCCTTTGCGGCGCGCGGCTCGGGCACGATCGTCGGGGTCAGCTCGGTCGCCGGCGATCGCGGGCGGGCGTCGAACTATTATTATGGCGCGGCCAAGGCCGGCTTCACGCAATTCCTGTCCGGCCTGCGCAACCGCCTGGCGCTCGCGGGCAAGGTCCGCGTCGTCACCGTGAAGCCCGGATTTGTGCGCACCAAGATGACGGCGCACATGAAGCTGCCGGCGCCCCTGACCGTCGAGCCGGACCGGGTTGCTGAGGACATCTACCGCGCCGACGTGACGAGGCCGCGCGACGTCATCTATGTGGCGAGGCGGTTCTGGCTGGTGATGACCATCATCTGCGCGCTGCCGGAAGCGATCTTCAAGCGGATGCGCATCTGACCGTCGATCCGCCGACTGCTTCCGTCCCTGAACTGCGCAGCAGCACGATCCCGACAATGAGCGCGATCAGCGGAATGATCGCAAAGCCGCCGATCGAGAGCACGCTGAGCGCCTGTTCGCCGTTGTGGGAGGACGCCATCTGCATAGCTTGCAGGTAGCCAAACGCTCCGATCGGGACCGGCAAGGCGTAGATGACGCCTCGTTCCCACTCCCGTGCGCTCGCCAGCAGCGCCGGCAACAACAGCGCGAGGCCGACGCTGAAGATCAGAAAGTCGTAATCGTAAGCGTAGGGGCTGATGCAGATCGACACGATCGCGACGAGGCCGAGCCGCTCGCGCGTCGGCATCGTCCGATAGGCGGCGATGAGGACGACGGCGAGTGCCAGGACCGCGACGGCGGCCTGGGCGACAAACGCTGCCGACGCCGACAGCCCTGCCGTGCGCAGCGCGGCATAGATCGAGATCATGCGATGCATCGGGTAATTTCCGTGCTCCAGGAACACCGACGAATCGCGCACGCTCTGCAGGAACGCGCTCCAGATCTCCACGCCGAACACCGCGGTGCAGATTGCCGAGCTGATCAGCACGACGGCCGCCGCCGTGATCACGACGATCCAGGAACGCCGCAGGACGGCGTAGACCGCCAACGCGATCGCGAGATGCGGCTTGATGATCATCAGGCCGAGGGCCGCCCCGGCGAGGATCGGCCGCTCTTCAAAGAACAGGCAGGCCATTCCGATCAGCGCGGCCGTCAGCAGGCCGTTCTGTCCGCATGCCAGCGTGATCCCGATCGTCGGAAAGAACACGATGAGCACGAGCACGAAGTTATCGCCTGCGAGACGGCGCAGCACGGCAAGGTAAAGCGCCAGCGTGGAGGCGGCGAACAACAGATAGGCAATCCCGACCGGAATCAGCGCGAACGGCGCCAGCAGCAGGCTGAATTGCGGCGGATAGGTCCACGACATGAAGCCGTCGTGTCCGCCCGAGGCTTCCCGTTGGATGACGATGAGCTTCGCGAACTGATAGGCCTGATCCACGGTGCCGAGCCACACCAGCTTTGCGGTGATGTAGAAGGCGGCGAAGTCGACGAGCTCGCGGCCATGCCCGAGCCCCACCTGAGCAAGCCACACCGCCTTGAAGACGATGGCGATGACCAGCAGCGCGAGGATGCCGCGGATGTAGGCGGTCCGTTTCGACGTGGTCGACCGAATTGCTTCGAGGGTAGTTGCGAACATCAAGCCGGGCCCTGTTTCGGCAGTTCAGGCTAGGTCGAATAGGTTAAGCAGTCGAAAAATCGGGCAGGAGAGCGTGGTTCTGCGCCTGTCGCCTGCATCACATCTGCCCGTGCGGGCGCCGCTGGAACCGGGCGGTATCTCGGTGCAGGGGTGCGACTTTCGCTGGACGCTCCGTCGGCGGCAGTGATAACGGCTGGGAAAACCATCTCGTGACGGGCCGCATGCCGAAACCTCCGCCTCCTTCCCATCGCGGGCCCAGCCCGTCCCCGACTTTGCAACGCGCTGTCGTCGCGTTGCAGATGGGGCAGGTCGTCGAAGCCGAGCGGCTGGCGGCGGAGGTGTTGAAGGCAAACCGGACCGATGTCGGCGCGGCCGCGATCCTGGCACGGGCGCTGATGGCCCAGAGGCGCAACGAGGAGGCGATCGCGCCGCTGGAGCGCGCCACGCGCCGCGTCGAGGATGCCGGCCTCGAGACCCTGCTCGGCGCGGCGCTCGCCGGCGCCGGCCGGCGCAGCGAGGCGATCGATGTGTTGCGGCGGACTACCGCGCGGCGGCCGCCGTTCCTTCCCGCATTTCAGGAGTTGGCCGGGCAATTGGCCGCGGCCGGCCGCTTCGACGAGGCGGTTGCCGTGATCGATAGTGCGCTTGCGCTCGCGCCCGCGAGCCTCGAATTGCAGCTGCTGCTCGCCCAGATCCTGCCGCATCGCAATGAGCGCGGCCGGGCGCGGGAGATTCTGGAGAAGCTGCGCACGGTGGCGCCGGGACACCCCGACATCCTGGCCGCGCTGGCGCGCGTGTTGCTGCTCGATGGCGAGTACGCGGCTGCGGCGGATCTCTACCGTCAGGTGCTGGCGCAGCGCCCCGACGATCCCCTGACGCGGACCAGCTTCTCTGCCTGCCTTCTGGAGATGGGTGACCGCGCCGCCGGCGAAGCCAATCTGCGTCTGGCGTTGCGCGGCCGGCCGCAAATGCTCGGCCGCACCACGTCCGCGCTGGTCATGTCATCGCACGGCCGCTTCTTCTTCCGTCCCAGCGCGGCTGCGAAGTTTCTGAGCTAGCAAAGCTCGGGCAAGTCGTGTCGCTGGCTGTAACCTCATCCTCATCTGTCATCGCCCGGCTCGACCGGGCGATCCAGTACGCCGCGGCTTCTCGGTTCAAGCGCAGCCGTCTCTGGAATACTGGATCACCCGCTTTCGCGAGGGCTTTGCAGAAGTCTGCCGGGATGATTCTCTTTGGTGAAGGATTCGCCGGAGGAACGGATGGCGGAGCGGCAGATTGGTCAATTGAGCTTTACCGACGGGCTGGTGAATGACGCGGCTCGAGCCAACGCGCCTTTGCAGCGAGTATCGGAACTGGTCGACTGGAGCGCGATTGAAGCGCTGCTGAGCGGCTTGCGTAGCGGGTCGATGGGAGCGCCCGCTTACCCGTCGCTGGCGCTGTTTAAGGCGCTGTTGCTGCAGCAATGGTATGGGTTGTCCGATCCGGGCCTTGAGGAGGCGCTGGTGGACCGCCTGTCGTTCCGGCGCTTCCTGGGCCTGTCGCTGAGTGAGCCGGTACCGGATCATTCCACGCTGTGGCGTTTCCGCGAACAGCTGGCCAGGAGCGGGCTGGCGGAGCGCGCTTTTGCCCTGATTACGGCGCAGATCGAGAAGTCCGGCTTCGTCTTGAAGCGCGGCACATTGATTGACGCTTCGCTGATCCGCTCGGCGGTTAATCCGCCCGAACCACCGGATCCCGATTTGCCCCCGGATGCGGACGGGCGCCCCGCCAGCAAGCTGGTCAAAAGCCCTCACGATCCTGACGCCGCCTGGACCAGGAAGGACGGCAAATATGCCTTCGGCTACAAGATGCACGTGGCGATGGACCAAGGCAGTCGCATCATCCGGCGCCTTGCCTTTACGCCAGCCAATGTCAACGACACCGTGCCCGCCGACGAGCTGATCTGCGGCGACGAGGCAACAGTCTACGCTGACAAAGCCTACGATACCATCGCGCGACGTGGGCGGCTGAAGCAGATGGATATTCGCGACGGCATTATGCGCAGACACAACCGCTGGCTTCGCTTGGGGCCTTGGGCGGTGCGTCGTAACGCGGTCATCTCGCATCGACGCGCGCCGATCGAACCGTTGTTCGCATTGCTCAAGCGCGTCTACGGCCTTGCGCGTGCCCGCTATCGGGGCCTGATACGCAATGCCGCAGCTTTCCAGCTCGCCGCGACCGCGATCAATCTCCAGCGATGGGCCAGGACGCCACCCCACATCGCCTAACCAAACGAGGCACCCAGCCATCATGGCTGGCCCGTCCAGCCGCTAACCGGCCCAAACAACAGCCGTCCGGCCCCGTCGAGCTGTTCGACTTTCGCAAAGCCCTCGCTTTCGCGGGTGATGACACCGAGCTTGCTCAGGAGCGCGCCACACACTTGGTGTCGTCCCTGCTTGCGCAGGGACGACGAAGGGAGGGAAGCGCGCCGCACCGCCGTCTCGCGCACCCACCCTACGTCCGAAACTGCCGGCGATAGAGGCCGGGCTCGCGGGCCATCCGGTTGGACAGTTCCTGCGCGCGCGATGTTTCATCCGGTGTCATCGGAGCGGTCTGCGCGACCCAGTTCTCGCGCTTCACCGGGAAGCATTGCGCGACCGGCGTGCCCTTGGGCAACACGCCGCTGAAATTGGTGTCGTGCCAGCGTGCCGGGAAGTGGATCCAGCTGTCGTGAAACAGGTCGCAATCGACCATGCCGGTCAGCGTGGTGAACGGCAGGTCGAACCGGTTGACCGGATGCGTGAAGAACAGCGAGTAGCCCGGCGGCGCCTCGATGGTCCACAGATTGACGAACTTGATGAGGAAGCGGTCCTGCTCGAACAGCGGCGAGCCGATCACCTGGCTCTCGTCGTGGAATCCGACCGGCGAGCGCGGGAATTCGAGCACGCCCCCGGACGGAAGGTCGTTGTCCCATGTCATCTCGCCGTTCTCGATCTTGAGGTCGCAGATCAGCGGCATCAGGAAACCCGATGTCATCGCATCGACGAATGGCGGGCAGCGCTTGACGGTATCCTCCTCGCGATTGCTCATCGCATTGAAGGCCTGCGTCGGCATCGCCTTGAGCCATCCGGGAAGGCCCAATGACGCAGGCACCGGCGGCGGAATCTTGCCTTCGAGCTCCGCCGGGCAGCGGAATTTGATGGCTATCGCTTCATTGTTGTTGGACACGGTTTGGCCCTTGGTTCGTTCACTGTCGGCAGCGCGCTCGCGCCTGTTGGTGCTGATCTAGCACGCGATGACGCGGCGGAGGAAGCAGCCACATCGGTCGCAGGGCAAAGCCCAGAATGGAGCTATAAGTTGTTGTTATCGTGACGGATAAGGCAGGCCGTCGATTCCCGGTGCGGCGCGCATGCCGCTCCCGTTTTGACGCGTCTTTCCACTCGCTGGTGTGCAAGACTTTGCCGATAGGCATTGGCTTTCGATGCGTGTCGGGCGCATCATGGCCGGTGTCGCTGACGACAAGATTTGCGAGAGGTAACGGAGAGACCGATGGCCGAATCGAAAGTTGAGACCGTCAATACTGCAGGCGCCGCACCACCCTCCGGCGACAGCGGCAACGTGAGCGAGCTCGCGATCGCGACCGTTCGCACCGTGCCGATCGAGCAGGCGCAGTCGCGCACCGAGCACGATCTGCTCGGCGAGGACGACGTGCCGGCCAATGCGCTGTGGGGCATCCACACCAAGCGCGCGGTGGTGAACTTTCCGATCACCGGCGTGCCGGTCGGCCATTTCCCGGAATTCGTCCGCGCGCTGGCGCTGGTGAAGCAAGCGGCCGCCCGCGCCAACAAGCGCCTCGGCTATCTCTCGTCGGAAAAGGCCGATGCGATCGATAAGGCCTGCATCCAGGTCGCGACCGACAAGGTCTATGCCGAGTCCTTCGTCGTCGACGCGATCCAGGGCGGCGCCGGCACCTCGACCAACATGAACGCCAACGAGGTGATCGCCAACGTCGCGCTCAAGCTGATGGGCAAGAAGCCCGGCGACTATCACACGCTGCATCCCAACGACGACGTCAACATGGCGCAGTCGACCAACGACGCCTATCCGACCGCGTTGCGGCTCGCGGTGATCTTCGCCACCCAGCCGCTGGTGCGCGCGCTCGATGACCTTGCCTATGCCTTCAAGGGCAAGGCGGTGGAATTCGCCGATGTCCTGAAGATGGGCCGCACCCAGCTGCAGGATGCCGTGCCGATGACGCTCGGTCAGGAGTTCGACGCCTTCCACGCCACCGTGAAGGAGGACGTCGCCCGGCTGAACGAGATTTCGAGCCTGTTCCGCGAGGTCAATCTCGGCGCCACTGCGATCGGCACCGGGATCAATGCCGATCCTCGCTATGCAGCGCTTGCGGTCGAGGAGCTGTCGCGGTTGTCGGGCCAGCCGATCGTGCTGGCCTCGAACCTGATCGAGGCGACCTCCGATCTCGGCGCCTTCGTGCTGTTCTCCGGCGTGTTGAAGCGTGTCGCGGTGAAGGTGTCGAAGATCTGCAACGACCTCCGCCTGCTGTCGTCGGGGCCGCGCACCGGCATCGGCGAGATCCGGCTGCCTGCGGTGCAGGCCGGTTCCTCGATCATGCCCGGCAAGGTCAACCCGGTGATTCCGGAGGTGGTCAACCAGGTCGCCTTCCTCGTGATCGGCCACGATCTCACGGTGACGATGTGCGCCGAAGGCGGCCAGCTCCAGCTCAATGCCTTCGAGCCGACCATCGGCTATTGCGTGTTGAGCTCGCTGCGCATGCTGACGGCTGCGATCGATACGCTCACCAAGCGCTGCGTCGACGGCATCGAGGCCGACCGCGAGCGGTGCCGCAGCCTGGTGCAGGGCTCGATCGGCCTGATCACGGCGCTGGCGCCGGCGCTCGGCTATGAGGCCTCATCGCGCGTGGCGCGCCGCGCGCTGAAGGAGAACCGCTCGGTCGCCGACATCGTGCTGGAAGAAAAGCTCCTGACCGAGGAGCAGCTCAACCAGCTGCTCGAGCTCGAAGCCATGACCCGCCCGGCGCGCCGCCAGCCCGTGCCCAAGTTGAAGGAGAGTTGAGCGAGCGGAAGCGACGCCGTCCTTCAACGGTTATGATGGAGCACTGGCGAGCGCTACAGCGTCTTGATGAACTCGATCAGGGCGCGGCGCTCGTCTTCCTTCAGCTCCGGCCCGATCACGCCGAGGCGCTTCTCGTTCGAGAACTCGTGTCCGGAATTGCTGTTGCCCCGTTTGCTGGTATCGAGCATGAAGGCGTTCTTGATCTTGTCCTTCCAGACATAGCCGAGATCCTTGGGATCATACTCGCGGTTGCCGAGATAGAAGGTCGGGGGACGATCCTTCACCGGCGACAGCAGCGCGTAGATGGTCGGGACCGATCCGTTGTGCAGATAGGGCGGGGTCGCCCAGATGCCGTTGAGCGGCCGGACCTTGTAGGCAGGCGGCGCCTGGATATCGTTCGGCCGATAGCCGTTGATGCGCTTGCGATCCTCCGGCGGGATCTTGTTCTGATCGTACCAGTAGTCGACGGTCTTCTCGACCAGTTCGCCGAGCGCGGGCCCGAATCCGCCGTCCTTGATATTCAGATTGGCCGGCGTCTCGACCGTGCGGCTCGCAAGGCCCTCGGCCTGCGCGCTGTCGGTGCCGATATGGCTGATCGGAATCATCTCGACGTCGAGCAACGGCTGGCCGGCATCGTTCTTGATCCAGCGCTTCTTGTCCTTGAACAGCGCAAAGGCTTCGCTCGCAGGCAGCGCCTTGCTGTCGATCGCCGGGCCGTGGCAGCTCTCACAATGCTTCTTGTAGAGCCCGCCGCCCGTCTTCGCGAGATCCATGTTGATCTGCCCCAGGATGTTCTCCGGCCATTTCGGCGACGCCAGGCCGCCGAAGCCCTTGTCCTCCCCGGGCGGCTCGCCGGCGATCATCCGCTCCATCTCGTGCAGCACGTCGACCCGCGCGCTCGATTTGAACAGGCCCTTGGACTCGTCGAGCAGATTGAGCTCGGCGCTGACGCCGAGCGCCTCGCCGGCATTGCGCACCATCGGCTGCATGATCGAGCCGTCATACTGCACCCAGCTGAACCACGGCGCGTTCCAGATCCGCGGGAAATGCACCGGCGCCGAATGCGAGGCGTAGTTGTTCGGATTGTTCAGGTCGATCGAGAACACCTGGTTGCCGATCCGGTTGAGCGCGTCGAGCCGTGCATAGCCTTCCTCGACGCTGTTGGCGGCGACCTTGGTCTCCAATGAATTGATGTTGGCGTATTGCTTCAGCACGAGGTCGAGCTGGCCGCGCAGCGCCATGCGCTCGTCGAGGCTGGCCTCCTTGCCGAGGATCTCGTCAGCAAAGCGCGCGAAGCGGCCTGGCCAGAACCGCGTCAGCAGCAGCGAGACGCCGACGCTCTTCTGGAACTCGAACAGATTGGTGTTGGCCGGCCCGCCGTCGATCACGATTTCGGTGCCGCGATAGCTGAAGCTTCCGGTGTGGCAGGCGGAGCAGGTCAGCCCGACCCCCTTCATGTCGGCCTTGCTGTGCGGGTTGCGCCACGGCGCGCCGTTGGCGTCCGCCATCGGGCCGCTCGGCGCAAAGCCGATCGGCAGTGCATCGGGGCTACCCGGAATCACGGTGTCGGGAATAAAGCCGAAGCGGCCGAGGTAATTGGTCTCGCTGAGCCGCGGCGCCGCGGTGAACAGCGGCCAGACCGTCGGCTGCTCCAGCGCCATGAACCATTCAAGGGGAATGCCGAAAGTCCGTGTGCCTTGGTCGGCGTGATAGAACCAGCGCAGCCGTTCGGCGCTGACATTCTGATCAAGCCATATCGTCTTTGCCGGCGGCTGATAGTCGACGACCTTGACGCGGAAGCCGCTCGCCACCGTCTCGATATCGTCCTTGAAGTAGAGGATGCCGGCGACAATCAGCAGGCCGATGAGAAGGATCGTCTTGCGAGGCATGCCCCATTCCCCAATTCGCGGTACCCGCGCGTCATATGGCTGAGATGTTAAAAATCGCCGAAAAACGAGTTCGCGCTAAGCGTGTGGTGCGGTATCCGCCATCCTACAGTGGCGGCTCTCGGTCTAACAACGGAAATGTTGCAAAGGGCTGTGAGCCAGTTCACTTGCGGCGTGCGCTGCTCGGCGGCATTTGCGCGCATGGCGGCCTGCCGCTAGAAATGACGGAGCAACAATTCTTCGAGATGTCATCTTGAACGCGCCGGCTGCACAACCGCTCACGATCACGGTCTCGGACGACAACACGGTGTCCGCGCTGCTGCTGCAACCGGCGCAGGCGCGCGCGGCCTATGTATTCGCCCATGGCGCCGGCGCCGGCATGACGCATCCGTCGATGGACGTGATATCAGAGGGATTGGCGGAGCGCGGCATCGCGACCTTGCGCTATCAGTTTCCCTACATGGAGAAGGGCAGCAAGCGACCCGACCCGCCCGCCGTCGCGCAGGCGACGGTGCGTGCCGCGGTCGCGGAGGCCGCGCGCCGTTGCGGCGAACTGCCGCTGTTCGCCGGCGGCAAATCCTTCGGCGGACGGATGACCTCGCAGGCGCAGGCGAAAGTGCCGCTCGAAGGCGTGCGCGGGCTGGTGTTCCTCGGCTTTCCCCTGCATCCCGCCGGCAAGCCGTCGAGCGATCGGGCCAAGCACCTCGCCGACGTCAAGATCCCCTTGCTGTTCCTGCAGGGCACGCGCGATGCGCTAGCCGAGCTCGACCTGCTTGAACCGGTGGCAAAGGGGCTGGGGGCGCGCGCGACGCTGCACCTGGTGCAGGAGGCCGACCATTCCTTCCATGTCCTGAAGCGCTCCGGCCGCAACGACCGCGAGGTGATGGCCGAGGTGCTGGATGCATTCGCGGCCTGGGTGGCGAAGCATTCTTAGCCTTGTAGTCTTGTAGTCCGGATGCAGCCAACGGGTCGCGCGAACGCGCGCCCGATGACAGGCTCCGCGAAATCCGGAGCAGAGTTTTCCGCCTGTGACACCGTCCCGGATTGCGCTTCGCTCCATCCGGGCTACTAATCCCGACCATGACAAAGATCCTGATCGTCAATCCCAACACCACCACGTCGATGACCGCGACCATCGCCGCCGCGGCCCGGGCGGTTGCCGCCGATGGCACCGAGGTCGTCGCTGTCACGTCGGCGATGGGACCCGCCTCGATCGAGGGCTTCTATGACGAGGCGTTCGCCGTTCCCGGACTGATCGAGGCGCTGCTGAAGACGCCCGACGCCGATGCCGGTATCATCGCCTGCTTCGACGACACCGGGTTAGATGCCGCGCGGTCGGCGGCGCGCTATCCGGTGGTCGGCATCTGCGAGGCGGCGCTGGTCACGGCCGGACAGATCGCCAAGCGCATCGGCATCGTCACCACGCTGCCGCGATCGATCGTGCCGCTCGAGGAACTGGTCCGCCGCTACGGCTTTGCCGACCGCGCCATGGTCACCGCCTGCGACGTCGCGGTGCTCGATTTGGAGAGGCCGGGTTCGGGCGCCAAGGCCAAGCTGGAAGCGGAGATCGCGCGGGCGCTGGAGAAGGGCACTGAGGCCATCGTGCTCGGCTGCGCCGGCATGGCCGACCTTGCACATGAGCTGTCGGTGCAGTTCGGCGTGCCTGTCGTCGACGGCGTGGCGGCCGCGGTGAAGCAGGCGGAAGCGCTCGCCGGCCTCAAGCTGACGACGTCGCGCCGCGGCGCCTATGCTTCGCCTGCGGCCAAGGCCTATTCCGGACTGCTCAACGGATTCGCACCGGCCTCAAAGGAGTAAGTCTCGTCATTGCGAGCGAAGCGAAGCAATCCATAGTGCCGCATACGGAGAAATGGATTGCTTTGTCGCTTCAGTGCAAAATTGCCTTGCAATTTTGTCACGAGCTCCTCGCAATGACGGGGAGACGGTTTTACGACGCCGCACCGCCATAAATCCGGTCACGCAGGCGGCGCATGCCGGACAGCCAGCGCTCGCGATTGGTGGCCTTGCGCTGCATGTATTCCTGCACCTGCGGATGCGAGAGAATCAGGAAGCGCTCCTCGGCCATCGCCTCGATCACCATCCGCGCCACTTCGCCCGGCTGCAGCACGCCGTCGACCCGCGCCGCGCTCGGGCCCGGCGTGGTCATCCCGGTCTGCACCGATTGCGGGCAGAGCACGGAGACGCGGATGCCGCGATCGCCATACTGGATGGCGAGATGCTCGGCGAGCGCGACCGCGGCGTTCTTGGTCACGCCGTAAGGCATCGAGTTCAGCGAGGCGAGCAGCCCCGCGGCCGATGCGGTGTTGATGAGATAGCCGGAGCCGCGCGCGAGCATGCCGGGCACCAGCGCGCGCGCCGCGAACACGTGGCTCATCACATGCACGCGCCAGCTCACATCCCAGTCGGCATCGGACGCGGTTTCCTGTCCCTTGCGCGACAGCCCGGCATTGGAGAAGAACACGTCGACCGGGCCATATTTGTCCTCGGCCGCGGCGATCAGCGCCTTGACGTCCTCCTCGAGCCCGACATCGGCGGTGACCGCGAGCCCGTCGATATCGCCGGCGACGCTGGCGAGCCGGTCGCGCGAGGTCTTGAGATCGGCGATCACGACGCCGCGCGCGCCGGCCTCCGCATAGGCCCGCGCCACCGCCTCGCCGATCCCGCTCGCGCCGCCGGTGACGACGCAGACCTTGTCCTTGACTTGCATGCTTCGATGTTCCCGCTTGATGTCGTCGTGTTCGGATTGTCAGCCCTGATAGAGCCCCTTGTCACGCGCCTTCTGGATCGCGAGCGCGGCCATCAGGTCGAGCATCGGGGTTGGAAGGCCGGCTGCGCGGGCAAACGCCGCCGGCGCGCGTACCAGCACGTCGATCTCCATGGCGCGGCCGAGCTCGTAGTCCTGCAGGATCGACGGCTTGTGGTCCGGCGCCGGCCCCGAGCGGGTGACGCGCTTGACCTCGGGAATGTAGTGCGTCGCCACCGCATTGGCCTCGTCGAGCAGGCGCGGGATCACGTCCTGCATCGCAGGATCGTCGCGGACGCCGCGCGCGGTCAGCCCGGTCAGCAGGCAGAGCACCGACATCGACATGTTGGTGAGCAATTTCGACCAGATCGTCTCGCGGATCTCCTTGACCTCGGGCGATTCGATCGCGGCGTCATTCAGCGCTGCGCGCAAAGTGGCGGTGCGCTCGCTCCGGCGATCGTCGCATTCGCCGATCAGGAGGCGGTTGCGATCCGGCGACAGGTTCGCCACGGCGCCAGGCGCGATCACCTCATTGGAGGAGAAGATCACGCCGCCGATGATCCGTTCCTTCGGGATCGCGGCGCGCAGGCGGCCGCCGGGATCGAGGAAACCGAGATCGGGAATCGCGGGATGCCGCGGCGGCAGGCCGAGATCGTACCACCAGGGAACGCCGTTTTGCGCGAACACGATCGCCGTGTCGCGCTCAAGCAGCGGCAACAGCCCGCTTGCGAGCGCGGCGATCCCGGTCGCCTTGAGCGTGCTGATGACGACGTCCTGCGGCCCCAACTCGGCAGGATCGGCCGACGCCTTCACGTCAGCGGTGACGCTGCTGTCGCCGACCTTCAGCGTCAAGCCGTTGGACCGGACCGCGTCGAGATGCGGCCCGCGCATCACGCAGGACACATCGTGGCCGGCGCGTGCCAGCCGGACGGCGAAGTGGCTGCCGACGGCGCCCGCGCCGAAAATGCAAATACGCATCAGTGGAACTGGTCCTTGCAATGTGCCGCGTCAGTTTCCACAGGCAGGGGGCATTGCGCAACCCGCCATGCATGCGGCGCGGCCGCGTACGCTCGAAAATGATGGATCAAGCCATCGCCTCTCGCCATAGTGCTGGCAACAGCAATGCCGAGCGAGGGAGCAACGTCATGTCGGCCAGCCCAGTCCTGTGGAGCCTCGATGCGCGCGGGGTCGCGACCGTCACGCTGAACCGCCCCGAGGTCAACAACGCCTATGACGGCGCGCTGATCGCGGGCGTGCTGGCCGCGATCGACGATCTCTCCACCAAGCTGGTGCGCGTCGTCGTGCTGAACGGCAACGGTAAGCATTTCCAGGCCGGCGCCGACCTGAAATGGATCAACGGCGTGCGGCCGAAATCAGCGGAGGAGAACGAGGCGGCGTCGCGCGCCACCTTCGAGGCGGTGCAGCGCCTCAACACGCTGCCGGTCCCGACCGTGGCGCTGGTGCAGGGCGGCTGCTTCGGCGGTGGCACCGGCGTGATCTCGGCTTGCGACATCGTGATCGCGGCCGACAATGCGCTGTTCTCGATCACCGAGGTACGCTGGGGCCTGACGGCTGCGATCATCATCCCGCAGCTCTGCGACGCGATCGGCGTGCGCCAGGTGCGGCGCTACGCACTGACCGGCGAGCGTTTCGGCGCCGAGGATGCCCGCCGCATCGGCCTCGTCCATGAGTTGGTGCCGCTTGCCGATCTCGAAAGCGCCGGCGCCAAGGTCGTGGAGCAGCTGCTCGGCAATGCCCCGGATGCGATGGCGGAGACCAAGAAGCTGGCAATGGAAAGTTCATTCGGCGGCATGGCCGTCGACAATGCGGCTTACAAGCGCCTTGTCCATCTCCATTCGGTCAAGCGGCAGAGCGCCGAGGCGGCCGAAGGGCTCGCGTCCTTTGCCGAGAAGCGCGCGGGCCGGTGGGACGGTAATCCGTAGGGCGGGTTAGCCGAAGGCGTAACCCGCCGCTCTTATCCCGGTGGATGATCGGCGGATTACGCTTCGCTAATCCGCCCTACAAATTCACCGGCCGCTCGGCTCAGCAACCGCGGCAGATGCCGCGCATGCTGCGATAGACTTCTTCGTCGTCGCGGCGCATCTGCTGCAGCTGATCGAACGTCTTCGATTCGCTCGACTGGGTGATCGTCGGCTCGGGCTTGCGCTTGGCCGCCAGCTCCTGCTCTTGCCGACGGTAGCACGCCTCGCGCTCCGGTTTGGCTTCGATGAAGCGGCAGGTCTCGATCGCTGCGGCGGGCCCGGCGGCGATGATGAGACCAAGCGACACTGAGATCAGGAGTTTCAAAGCGGGCGATCCTTATCCGTCCTTGTCTCAGGTCCGCTCGGGAGGGGCAAGACCATCTCGCATCACAGCGATTGCGCCAGCGACTTCTTCAATGTCTTCAGCAGCGCCTGCACCGCGGCGGCATTGACGCGGCGTTCCGGAACGGCGGCCTTCACCCACAATTCCGGGATCGGAAACTCGGCGAGGATCGGCTGCAACGCGCCGTCGCGCAGCGCGTCTGCGACCAGATAGTGCGACAGCAGCGCGATGCCGTTGCCGGCGATCGCGCTCTGGGTCAGCACCCGGCCCTCGTTCGACGAGAGGATCGGGCGTACCTGGACGTTGATGCGGCCGCGCGGCCCCTCGAACGGCCATTCCGGTCCGGTCGGCAGGAAGCTGAGGCAGCGATGATCGACCAGGTCGCGCGGATGTTTTGGCGCGCCGTGCTTCTTCAGATAGGCCGGCGAGACGCATAGCAGCCGCGGTAGCCGGCACAGCGGCTCGTCGACGACGCCGCCAAAGGAATGCGGGAAGGCGCCGATCGCGATGTCGAAACCTTCGGTTACCGGATCGACCGGGCGGTCGATCATCACGATCTCGAGCTTCACGCTCCTGTTCTGTTTCTGGAAGGCCGTGAAGGCATCGGCGAGCCGCGCCACCGTCAGCGAGGTCGGCGCCTTGACGCGCAGATGATCGGTGAGGTCGCGCTGCTTCTCGCCCATCCGCGACAGCAGATCGCCAACATCGGCAACCACGCCGCGGGCGCGATGGACGTATTGCTGCCCGGCCTCGGTCAGCCGCAATTGGCGGGTCGAGCGGTGGAACAGCGCGGTGCCGATCCGCTCCTCGAGTTGGGTGACGCGCTTGGCGACGACCGACGTCGCGACATTGAGCTTGCGCGCCGCGGCGGAGAAGCCGCCGGCATCGGCGGTGGCGAGGAAGGCTTCGAGGTTGGCCAGCGTATCCATCCGCGCTTCCCTTTTCTTTCCCCTTGCCTTTCTCGATTCGCGAAAGCTGATTACATAATTTGGTGGATTGTACTGCAATCCGCATCAATTCATAGTTGGTCCAATCAACTTTGTTCAGGGCGGAAATGATGCGAGCGAGCACGATCGAAGAACCTGCGCGGCAGGTCCCCCTCTATGGCGAATATGACGTGGTGGTGCTCGGCGGCGGACCGGCCGGCATCGCGGCAGCCGTTGGCGCGGCGCGCGCCGGGCGGCGGACCTTGCTGATCGAGCGCTACGGCTTTCTCGGCGGCATGGGCACCGCGGCGGGTGTGACCAATTTCTGCGGGCTGCACGCCAACATCTTCGGCGAGATGCACCGCGTGGTGCAGGGCATCGCCTCCGATCTCCTGGCGCGGATCGACCGGCTCGGCGGCCTGAACGCGCCGCATCTGATCCTCGGCAAGATCCTCGCGCAGGCCTACGACACCGCGGCCTACAAGATCGCGGCCGACGATCTCCTGGCGCATCACAAGGTCGACATCCTGTTCCACGCGCTCGGTGCCGGCGTCGTGATGGACGGTTCGCGCATCCGCGCGCTGATGGTCGAGACCAAGGCCGGGCGTCAGGCGGTGCGGGCAGGCATCTTCATCGACTGCTCCGGCGACGGCGACCTCGCGGTGTGGGCTGGTGCGCCCCATGAGGTCGGCGACAATGCCGGCGGCATGCTCTACCCATCGATGATGTTCCGCCTCAACGGCATCGATCCGGCGAAAGCCGGCGATGCGTGGCGCACCATCCCGGCGCTGATGGCGCAGGCCGAGGCTGCCGGCACGCATAAATTCCCGCGCAAGTCCGCGATCGTGCGGCCGCAGAAATCGCAGATCGAATGGCGGGTGAATTTCACCCAGGTGAGGCGGAGCGATGGCGGCGCCATCTCCGGCATCGATCCCGATGACATGACGCGCGGCGAGATCGAGGGCCGCCGCCAGGCGGTCGAGGCGTTCAAGTTCCTGCGCACGGTGCCGGGCTTCGAGAATTCCTACATCGTCGATCTGCCGCCGCAACTTGGCATCCGCGAGACGCGGCGCGTGATCGGCGGCTACATGCTCTCGGGCGAGGACGTGCTGGGCTGCGCCTCGTTCGCCGACTCGATCGGTGTCAACGGCTGGCCGATGGAAAAGCACGTGCCGGGCGATGTGACCTTCGAATTTCCGCCGATCCCGGAGAGCCGTGGCTACAACGAATTGCCGTACCGCATGCTGGTGCCCGAAGGCGTCGACAATCTCCTGGTCGCCGGCCGCTGCGCCTCGATGACCCATGAAGGGCAATCGGCGGCGCGCGTCTCCGGTGCCTGTTTCGTGATGGGCGAGGCGGCGGGAACCGCGGCGGCGCTGGCGCTGTCGGGCAATACGATTCCGCGCGACATTTCCGTCGAAAAGTTGCAACAACAGCTTGGCAAGCAGGGCGCGTTCATCGGCCGCGATCAGGCCGTGCCTGAAGGACTCTAGCGCGTTTTCAAGCGAAGTTGATCCCGGTTCGCGTAACGAAGACGCATCAAAACAGGAATCTGGAGTCACCGTTCCGGTGTGATCGGCACGGACAAGGCTTCAAGCGGAGGATGGAATGAAGGGTTGGGCGCGGCTCGCACTCGCGGGTCTGTTGGTGTGGGCCGCGAGCGGCATCGCGCGAGCCGATGAGCTCCTGAAAGCGAAGATCGGCGTGTTGCGGCTGTCGTCCTCGGCGCCGGTGTTCATCGCGCAGGACAAGGGCTATTTTCGGGACGCCGGCCTCGACGTTGAGCTGAAATTCTTCGACGCGGCACAGCCGATCGCGGTCGCGACCGCGTCGGGCGACGTCGATTTCGGCGTCACCGCCGTCACCGCAGGCCTCTACAATCTCGCCGGCAAGGGCACGCTGAAGGTGATCGGCGGCATGAGCCGCGAGAAGGCCGGTTATCCCCTGATCGGCTATTTCGCCAGCAACAACGCCTATGCGAGCGGCCTCAAGACGCCGAAGGATCTGGCCGGCAAGCGCGTCGCGGTGACCCAGGTCGGCTCCAGCTTCCATTATTCGCTCGGTCTGCTCGCCGACAAATACGGCTTCAAGCTCTCCGACGTGAAGATCGTGCCGCTGCAATCGCTGTCGAATGCGGCTGCGGCGCTGAAGGGCGAAACCGTCGATGCGGCGCTGCTGCCGGTCTCGACCGCGCGAACCTTGATCGATGCCAACGGCGCGAAGCTTTTGGGCTGGGTCGGCGACGAGACGCCGTGGCAGCTCGGGGCCATCTTCGCTTCGCCGAAGACGCTGGCCAACGCACAGAAGGTGACCAGGCTGCTCACCGCGCTCACTCGCGCGGACCACGAATATCACGACGTGATCCTGACCGCGATCAAGGACGGGGTGGCGCCGATCAACGAGACAACAAAACCGCTGCTCGAGATCATCGCCAAATACACCAATCTTCCGATCGAGCAGGTGGTCGGCAACTGCGCCTATATCGATCCCGACGGCAAGCTCGACGTGAAGAATCTCGACAACCAGATCAAATGGCTGCAGGGGCAGGGGTTCGTGGACAAGGGCTTTGACGCGAGCGGGATCATCGCCAAGGATTATGTGAAGGCGGATTGATGATGAGCCGCGCGCACATTTTTCGACCCGTCATCCTGAGGTGCGAGCGCAGCGAGCCTCGAAGGATCGACGGCCCCGCTACATCCGGGCCGCGCATCCTTCGAGACGCGCTTCGCGCTCCTCAGGATGACGGTCTCACGGTGGGCAGCGGAGCGCCATGGACCTGATCGCCGACCATATCAGCCATCGTTTCGGCGCGCTCGACGTGCTCGACGATGTCTCCTTCACGGTCCGCGCCGGCGAGATCGTCGCGATCGTCGGTCCGTCCGGCTGCGGCAAGAGCACGCTGCTGTCGATCCTCGGCGGCCTGCTGCGGCCGAGCCAGGGTGCCGCCGAATTGCGCGGCGCGCCGCCGGCCGGCAGCCTCAATCCGCTGACCTTCGTGTTCCAGGATTTTGCCCTGCTGCCGTGGAATACGGTCGAGGAGAATGTCGCGTTTCCGCTGCTGCACACGCCCCTCGGCACAGGCGAGCGCCGCGCCGTGATCGACGACGCGCTGCGCCGCACGGGGCTGTCGGATTTTCGCGCCGCCTATCCGAAGCAATTGTCCGGCGGCATGCGCCAGCGGGTCGGCATCGCGCGTGCGCTCGCGGTTCGCCCGGCGATCCTGTTGATGGACGAGCCGCTGTCGGCGCTGGATTCGCAGACCCGCGAGCTGCTGATGGAGGATTTCGTCGGCCTGCTTGCCGACGGCGCGATGGGCGCGGTCTATGTCACGCATAACCTCGAGGAAGCCGTGCGGCTTGCCGACCGCGTCGTGGTGCTGTCGCGCCGTCCCGGCCGTATCCGGGAAATCGTGACCATCCCGATGACGCGCGCCCAGCGCGGCATGGCGGACGCACGTGCGCCCATGGCCGCGCTGCAGGGTGAGTTGTGGTCGCTGATCCGCAAGGAAGCGATCGATGCCGAGCGCGAGGTCCAGCATGCTTGAGCGCTCTCCGCAGGAGACCAAGGACCAATCGGTGGAAGCGACGCGGCCGGTCGCGTTTCGCGGCGCCGGCTTCACGCCCGGCGGCAGTCGCTCTGCCGGCTGGATCGCGCTCGCGCTGGTCATCGCGGTCTGGCAGCTCGCGGGCAGTGCAGGGTGGGTCAATCCGCTGTTCCTGCCGGCGCCGTCGGCGATCGCGGTTGCGATCTACAGGCTCGCGACATCGGGGGCGCTGTGGCAGCACCTCTCCTGGTCGATCATGCGGATCGGCTCCGGCTGGATCATCGGCACCGTCGCCGGTGTCATCGTCGGCTTCGCGATCGGGCTGTCGACCATGGCGCGCGGCGTCGGCATCACCTTCATCTCGGCGCTATTCCCGATTCCGAAGATCGCGCTGCTGCCGCTGCTCATCCTGTGGCTCGGGATCGGCGAGGAGCCGAAGATCGCGACCATTGCGCTCGGGGTATTCTTCTCGACTGCGATCTCGGTCTATAGCGGCGTCGATGCGGTGCCGCGCAATCTGATCCGGATGGCGCAGAGCTTCAACGTGCCGTTCCACGCCATCGTGCGCCGCGTGATCTGGCCGGGCGCGCTGCCCTCGATCCTCGCCGGCTTCCGCATCACTTCGTCGGTAGCGCTGCTGCTCGTCGTCAGCGCCGAGATGATCGGCGCGCAATACGGCATCGGCGCCTTCGTGCTGCAGGCCGGCAATCTGATGCAGACCGATCAGCTGCTCGCCGGCGTCGTGATCCTGTCGCTGTTCGGGCTTGTGGTCGGCAAGCTGATCAACCTGCTCGAGGTGAGGCTGCTGCACTGGCGGTGAAGGGCACGCTGCGCGCCACGCCCAAAGTGTCGTCCCGGCGAAGGCCGGGACGACAGCATTACGCTTTGCCGCGCCTGTTACGCGTTCCCCCGATCCTCGCGGAACAGGTCGAGCTTCTGCTGCACCGGGCGGTCGGAGAACGAGAACAGCACGGAATCCGCATCGGCCTCGTGGGTGACCCAGTGCCAGCTCGGCACCACGAACAAATCGCGCGGGCCCCATTCGAAGGTCTGGTCGCCGACCCGGGTGCGGCCACGGCCCTCGATCGCGGCGAACACGGTGGCGTCGGTCGACCGGTAGCGCGCGGTCGTATAGCCTTTCGGCAGCAGCTGGATGAAGGTGCCGATGGTCGGCATCGCAAAATCGCCGGTCTCCGGGTTGGAGAATTTCAGCTTGAGCCCGTGGCAGGCATCCCACTCGTCGCTGACCTTGGCCTTCTCCAGCGCCTCGCGGGTGTATTCATAGGGATAGTTGAAGATCGGCGAGGTCTTGGAGGTCCGCTTCTGGTCGATCGGCAGCAGATTGTGGCCGTAGCGCGCGAAGCTGGCGCCTGATGGCTTGGAGATCGACTGCTGATCTTCCTTGGCGCCCTCGGCAAACGAGCAGTCGAAGAACTGCACCATCGGGATGTCGAGCCCGTCGAGCCAGAACATCGGCTCATTGGTTTCGTTGGAATGGTCGTGCCAGGTCATCGACGGCGTGATGACGAAATCGCCCGGCGACATCGCGGTGCGTTCGCCGTCGACCGCGGTGAAGGCGCCCTTGCCCTCGAGCACGAAGCGCAGCGCCGACTGGGCGTGGCGATGGGCGGGGGCGATGTCGCCCGGCACCACCATCTGCACGCCGGCGAACAGCGAGGTCGTGATCTTGGACTGGCCGCGCAGGCCGGGATTTTCCAGCACCAGCACGCGCCGCTCGGCTTCCTTGGCCGTGATCAGTCTGCCGGCTTCGTTCATGTAATCGCGGATCTGGTCGAACTTCCAAAGATGCGGGCGACAGGCGCTTTTCGGCTCCGGCGTGATCAGATCGTTCATCACGTTCCACAGCGCCGAGAGGTTCTGGCCGTCGATCTTCCTGTAGAACGCCTCGCGCTCGGGGGTCTTCTGCACGGCTTCCATGGCAAGCCTCCCATCATTCTTGTCGGTTCGATTTATTGACAGTATACTTACAATATGGCTAGCGTCAATGAAGCGAGCCATAGCGTTTTCGAGCGAAGTGGATGCCGGTTCACGTGAAGAAAACGCGTCAAAACCAGAATAATGCAAGGGAGGTTCCGATGAAGCTGCATGGCTATTTCCGGAGCAGCGCGTCCTACCGGGTCCGGATCGCCCTCAACCTGAAGGGGCTGACATCGGAGCATCTGCCGCATCATCTGCGCAAGGGTGAGCAATGCGCGCCGGCCTATCTCGCGATCAATCCGCAGGGACTGGTGCCGACGCTCGAGAGCGACGCGGGCGCGATCCTCACCCAGTCGCTCGCGATCATCGAATGGCTCGACGAGACCAATCCAAATCCGCCGCTGCTGCCGAAGGATCCGATGCGGCGTGCCAAGGTGCGGGCGTTCGCGCAGGCGATCGCCTGCGACACCCACCCGGTGCAGAATCTGAAGGTGCTGGCGCGGCTGCGCAAGCTCGGCCTGCCCGAGGAGCAGGTGACGGAGTGGGCGGCCTGGGCCAACCGCGAGGGCCTCGCGGCCTGCGAGACCCTGATCGCCGCGGAGGCGGGGCCGTTCTGCTTCGGCGATGCGCCGACGCTCGCCGATCTCTGCCTCGTGCCGCAACTCGCCAACGCGCGGCGCTTCGGCGTCGACGTATCGGCCTACCCGCGCCTGCTCAAGGCCGAAGCGGCGGCAAAACAAGTCACGGCGTTCGCCGACGCCGCTCCGGACAAGCAGCCCGATGCCGAATAGCAAGCCCACGCCCGTCACCATGGATGCGGTTTACACCGCGCCCGGCTATCTGTTCCGGCGGATGCAGCAGATCGCTGTTGCGCTGTTCATCGAGGAGTGCAAGGCGTTCGACCTGACGCCGGTGCAATACGCCGCGCTGGTCACGATCTCGACCCATCCCGGCATCGACGCCACAAGGCTTTCGGCGGTGATCGCGTTCGACCGCTCCACGCTCGGCAATGTGATCGAGCGGCTGCAGACCAAGGAATTCATCGTGCGCAAGCCGGCGCCCGAGGACAAGCGCGTCAAGCTGCTCTACCTCACCAAGGCCGGCGCCGCGGTGCTGAGCGACATCATGCCCTCGGTCGACAAGGCGCAGGCTCGGATGCTGCAGCCGCTGAAGCCGGCCGACCGCAAGACGCTTCTCTCGCTCTTGACCCAACTTGTCGACCTCAACAACGAGGCCTCGCGGGTGCCGCTGCGCGCCGAGGACGCGCTCGAACATCTCGGGAGATCGGGCTGATGGCGGAGGGCAAGCCGGTCCTGATCGCGGGCGGCGGCATCGGCGGTCTCGCCGTCGCGCTCGGCCTCGCGCAGAAGGGCATTCGCTCCATCCTGCTGGAGAAGGCCTCGGCGCTCGGCGAGATCGGCGCCGGCATCCAGCTTGGGCCGAACGCTTTCCACGCCTTCGACTATCTCGGCGTCGGCGAGGCCGCACGCAACATGGCGGTTTATATCGACCAGCTGCGGTTGATGGATGCGCTGACCGCCGATGAGATCACCCATATCGATCTCGGCGACGCCTTCCGCACGCGGTTCGGCAACCCCTATGCGGTCGTGCATCGCGGCGACCTGCACGGCGTGTTCCTGCGCGCCTGCCAGAATCACGAGCTGATCGAGCTGCGCGTGTCCAGCGAAGTTGTCGGCTACGAGCAGGACGGTTCGTCGGTGACCGCAAGGCTCGCCAATGGCGAGCACATCACCGGGCGCCTGCTGATCGGAGCCGACGGGCTGTGGTCCAACATCCGCAAGCAGGTGACGGCGGATGGCCCGCCGCGCGTCTCCGGCCACACCACCTATCGCTCGGTGATCCCGACCGAGCAGATGCCGGAGGATCTGCGCTGGAATGCAGCGACGCTGTGGGCCGGGCCGAAATGCCACATCGTGCATTACCCGCTGTCGGGCTGGAAGGTGTTCAACCTCGTCGTCACCTATCACAACGATGCGCCGGAGCCGGTCGCGGGCAAGCCGGTCTCCGAGCAAGAGGTGATGAAGGGCTTTACCCACGTCCACGAGCGGGCGCAGAACATCATCCGCCACGGCACCAACTGGAAGCTCTGGGTGCTGTGCGACCGCGATCCCACCGAGCGCTGGATCGACGGCCGCGTGGTGCTGCTCGGCGACGCCGCGCATCCGATGCTGCAATATTTCGCGCAAGGTGCCTGCCAGGCGATGGAGGACGCGGTCTGTCTGTCGCACATGCTGGCCAATCACGACGATCACGCGGCCGCGCTCGATGCCTACCGCGCGCAACGCTTCCCGCGCACCGCGCGCGTGCAACTGATGTCCCGCGCGATCGGCGAGCACGTCTACCATCCCTCAGGCGAGCACGCCCGCATCCGCAACGCAATCATGAGCGCGAAGTCGCAAGCCGAGTGGTGCGACGATATCGCGTGGCTGTATGGTGGGACGGGGCTGAAAGCGTAGCTGCCGGCGCGCAAAACGCACATCGAGAGAGCACGCCGTGCGACACCCCTCTCCCTAACCCTCCCCCGCAAGGGGGGAGGGAACCCCTCCGCCGGTGCTTCCCTTACGCCCGTGTTGGCGAGCATTTGAAGATCGCGAACGCACCTAAGTGAGGTGAACACGCTGGTTAGGCTCCCTCCCCCCTTGCGGGGGAGGGTTGGGGAGAGGGGTAAGCCCCGGGCGAGATGATCGTAGCGGCAAGTGCGGCCTTCGCCGGGACGACACCAAATTTGCGGGAGCTGCGTCGATCGACCGGCACCCTCACATCCGCATCACGGCCTGGCGGTCGATCTTCCCCGTGCCGGTCTTCGGCAGCTCATCGATGAACTTCACCTCGCGCGGATATTTGTACGGCAGCAGCTTCGTCTTCACGTAATCCTGCAGCCGCCGCGTCGCCTCATCGGCGTCGAAGCCGGCCTTGTTCATGACAACCACCGCCCGCAGCGTCATGCGGCGGTCCGGCAATTCGGCGGCGTAGACGGCGCATTCGCGGACGTCGGGGTGATCGGCGAGGCACAGCTCGACTTCCAGCGGATAGACCCACTGGCCGGAGATCTTGATCAGGTCGTCGGCGCGGCCGCGGAAGAAGTGGAAGCCGTCGCCGTCGCGGATGAAGCGGTCGCCGGTGTAGATCCAGCCGTCCTCGCGCACGGTCTCGGCGGTCTTGTCCGGCCGGTTCCAATACAGCGGCGTCGCGGAATCGCCGCGCACCCACAAAATGCCTTCCTCATTGTCGCCGACCTCGCGGCCGTCGCTGTCGCGCAGCATGATCTCGTAGCCGGGCACGCGCAGGCCCGCGGCGCCGAGCTTCTTCTGCTCCGTGCGGTTGCTGAGATAGACGTGCAGCACCTCGGTCGAGCCGAGCCCTTCGATGATCTCGAGCCCGGTGAGCCGCTTCCAGCCGTTGAACACGTCGGCCGACAGCACCTCGGCGGCCGAGACCGCCATCCGCAGCGAGGCGAAATCGGCCTGCTCGGCGCCTTCGGCCTTGGTCAGGGTGATGTAGAGCGTCGGCAGGCCGAAGAACACGGTCGGCCGATACTGCCCGATCGCCGCGAAGATCGCGGCCGGCTTCGGCTGGCCCGGCAGCAGCAGCGTCGCGGCACCGACCGAGAAGGGGAATGTGATCGAATTGCCGAAACCATAGGCGAAGAAAATCTTCGGTACCGAGAAGCAGATGTCGCCGGGCTGAAGCTTCAGCACGTTGCGGGCAAAGGCGCGCTCGCTATAGGCCATGTCGTGCTGCAGATGCACGATGCCCTTGGGACGGCCGGTCGAGCCCGACGAATACATCCAGAACGCCATCTCGTTGCGGTGCGTGTCGGCCGCGTCGAGCTCGGTCGGAAACGCTTGCAGCCAGTCGCCGGCGTTGCGCGTCTCCGCGACGGCATGATCGCCGGCTGTGCCATTGACCACGACCAGCGTACGCAGCGGCGTGTCCTTGCAGGCCTCCGCGTTGAAGCGTGAACAGAACTCCGCATCGGTGACCGCGACCTGCGCGCCGGCATCGGACAGATAGAACTGCAGCAGCTCCGGCGTCGTCAGCGTGTTGATGAGCAGCGGCACGAAGCCGGCGCGCACCGCGCCGAAGAATGCGGCGGGATAGGCCGGCGTGTCGTCGAGGAACAGCAGCACGCGGTCGCCGCGCTTGAGCCCAAGCGACTGGAAGGCGTGGCCCCAGCGTGCGGCCTCAGTGCACAGCTCGCGATAGGTCCGCGTGCCGGCGGGGCCGATCAGCGCCAGCCGTTCGGCATTGCCGTTGCCGAGATTGTCGAACAGGATGCGGCTCGCATTGTAGCGTTCGGGGATCGTGAAGCCGATCTCGCGCGAACCGGGATTGTCCAGCGGAACCTGGTCGGCGATCCCGGTCATGAGCGTCCCTTTGCGGCCTCATAGCGGGCCATGAAGGCCGGCGACATTGCGCGCAGCCGCGCATCGTCGATCCGGCCGGAGCGGGTGATGTAGCTGTAGGCGAAATCCATCAGATCGCCTTTCATGTGCGCAGGGAAATGCTCGTACCAGTCGGCGCTGGTCCGCGCCGCGGTGACGAGCTTCTTCACGATCGGCTTGCGCTCGCTCTCGTAGCGGGCCAGCGCGGCGGCGATGTCGCCTTCGGCTTCCAGCGCCTTGGTCAGCGCGATCGCATCCTCGATCGCGAGCCGCGTGCCCGAGCCGATCGAGAAATGCGCCGAATGCAAGGCGTCGCCGATCAGCACTATGTTGCCGTGCGACCAGCGCTCGTTCCAGATCCACGGGAAATTGCGCCACACCGATTTGTTCGAGATCAGCCTGTGGCCGTCCAGCGTCGCGGCGAACACGTCCTCGCAGATCGCCTGCGATTGCTCGATGCTCTTGTCGGCGAAGCCGTAGGCTTCCCAGGTCGCCGCGTCGCACTCGACCAGGAAGGTGCTCATGTCCTTCGCGTAGCGATAATGATGGGCGTTGAAGCAGCCCAATTCGGTCGCCACGAAGGTCTGCGACAGCGTCGCGAACGGTTTGGTGGTGCCGTACCAGGCGAACTTGTTGGTCGAATGCGTGACCGAGGCGCCGAACGCGGCCTCATGGCCGCGGCGGACCATCGAGTTCAGCCCGTCGGCGGCGACGATCAGGTCGTAACCTCCGAGCTCGTCGACCGATTGCACCATAGTGTCGAAGCGCGGCGTGATGCCCGTGCTGCGCACCCGCTCCTGCAGGATCGTCAGCAGCGCCAGCCGTCCGATCGAGGAGAACCCGACGCCGTCGATCTCGACGCTCTCGCCGCGCAGGTTGAGGGTGATGTTCTTCCAGCTCTCCATCCGCGGCGTGATGGCGTCGACCGTCTCGGGGTCGTCGGCGCGCAGGAAGTCCAGCGCCTGCTCGGAGAACACCACGCCGAAGCCCCAGGTGGCGCCGGCGGCGTTCTGCTCGAACAGATCGATCTCGGCGTCGGGATGACGCTTCTTCCAGAGATAGGCGAAATAGAGCCCGCCGGGCCCTCCGCCAATCACGGCGATCCGCAACGTCTGCCTCCCAGATTGACAGTGTACTTACAATTTGGGTCCAGACTAATCGCCCTCTGGCGGGAACGCCAGAGGGAAAATGCGCCCGGTGGCTACGAGCGTGGCCGCGAACGGCTCAGTAGCAGCGGCGGACCTTGACTCCGCCGACCCACACCCAGCGGCAGCCGGCGACGACGGGCTTGCGGACGACGACCGCGCCGCGCGTGCTGGCGCATCCGGCACGATAGGGACCGCGCCCGCACACCACGGCGTTGGCATCGGAGGACTCGAAGGTCATGGTCGCGGCAAAGGACAGCAGGGCCGCAGCGATCAGCAATAATGAGCGCATCATATTCCCTCTCCCGGGGTGAGGTTGGTTGGCCTGTTTGTGACAACAAGGTGCTGCGGCTCCGTGCCCGGGCAAAGCGCCGGGCACATGTGGTCTCGCCGCCTGCGCGGCTATTTCTTCTCAGCTTCCGCCAGCACCTTCTTGCAGGCCGCCGTCAGCTTGTCGCTCTCCTTGGCAAGGCAGGCGATGATGCGCCCGCCGCCGGGCGTCACGCTTTTGCAGAACTTCTGGTAGTCGCCCATGCAGGCGTCGCGTTGCGCCGACGTCAGCTCCTGGGCGTAGACGGCGGTTGAGCCGCAAAGCAGAGCGGCGGTCAGGACAATACGCAGCATCGATCGCTCCCTTTTCCGGTCAGTCGTGTGACAAACAGGATTACCGCGCTGCGAACGGCGCCAGCACCTCGCGGCACGCCGGCGAGAGCGAGCCGGCATTGGTCGCCAGGCACTGCACGATCCGCCCGCCGCCGGGCTGGACGCCGCCGCAGATCGAGCGGACGTCGCCGCCGCAGGCCGAGCGCAGCACGAACAGCTCTTCGCGCGGGCGCAGCGGCCGCAACACGATCACCGCTGGCGCTGCGGCCGGTGCTGCCGTTGTCGCGGCACCCGCTGCCGGCGCGGCGCCGCCGCCGCCTGCCGCCGCCACAGCCTTCTCGCAGGCCGGCGAAAGCTTCTCCTTGTTCTTCTCCAGGCACTGCAGCGCCGGCGCGCCGCCGGTCGGCACGCCCGCGCACACCTTGGGATAATCGGAGCGGCAGGCGCTGCGGATCGCGGAGATCTGCGCGTTGCTCGGCTTTGCTGCCGCGGCCTTCGGCGCCGCCGCCTCCGCCGGCTTGGCCGCCGTTGCCGCGGGCGCCGCGTCGGTCTTGGCTGCTGCGGGCGCGGCGCTTGGAGCTTCCACGGCCTTCACGGCGCTGGCGCAGCCGGGGCCGAGGCTTGCCATGTTCTTCTGCAGGCATTGCAGTGACGCTTCGCCGCCCGGCGGAACGCTGGAGCAGTGCGCGATGTAGTCATTGCGGCATTGCGACTTGATGGCGTCGCGCTGCGCCTGGGTCGGCGCCTGCGACAAGGCCGGCGCCGTGCTGATGAACGCCGCAAGCGCAAGCCATGCGGAAAGCTTCGTTGCTCGTGTCAACGCGTTGATCATCTGAATAAATCCTCTCGTTGCGCCGCAAGCTGCCGGCTCAACTGAACTGCGTTCTGAAAAATCTTGCTGTAACAACCTTCGCGAGCGGCATCATTTTCGCTTTCGAGTTCCGCCGCAAGCGGATTGTTGCTATGGATGAGGCAGGCGGATTTTTTTGCTCGCCGCGACGTCTTTGAATTAGGTCATTTTGATCGGGGCCCGGAAATGAGGCATGCGCGCGCGTCGGCACATTTCGGTCAGAGCGATTTTGTGCGGCTGCGAAATGCGCCGCTTGCGCGCATCGCGTTCGCCGCATCCGCCTTTGTCAGTTTAAGTGCCTGCGAGCAAAACAGTTTTGTTGCACCGCCGCCGCCCAAGGTCGAGGTTGCGCCGCCGGTGCAGCGCGCCATCACACGCTATCTGGATGCCACCGGAAACACCGCGCCGATCAAGACCGTCGATCTGGTCGCGCGCGTGCAGGGCTTTCTGCAGGCGATCAACTATCAGGACGGCTCCTTCGTGAAGGAGGGGACCACCCTGTTCACGATTGAGCCGGAAACCTACAAGCTGAAGCTGGAGCAGGCGCAGGCCGCGGAGGTCGGCGCGCAGGCGACGCTGAAGCAGGCCGAGGCGGACTTCAAGCGGCAAGCGGATCTGGTGCAGCGTCAGGCGGTCTCGCAGGCGACGCTGGATACCTCGACCTCGACGCGGGACAACGCCCAAGCCAATCTGCAGCAGGCCCAGGTCAACACCAAGATCGCCGCGGTCAATTACGGCTACACCAATGTCGCCGCGCCGTTCGACGGCATCGTCAGCAACCATCTGGTCTCGGTCGGCGAACTGGTCGGCGCGGCTTCGCCGACCCAGCTTGCCAGCATCGTGCAGTTCGACCCGATCTATGTGAATTTCAACGTCAGTGAGCAGGACGTGCAGCGGGTCCGCGACGAAGCGCGGCGCCTCGGCATGACGGTCAACGATATCAGGCAGTTGCCGGTCGAGGTCGGCCTGCAGACCGAGACCGGTTATCCGCACAAGGGCAAGCTCGATTACGTCGCGCCAACCGTCAATCAGTCGACCGGAACGCTTCCGGTTCGTGGCTTGATCCCCAATCCGGATCGCGTGCTGCTGCCGGGGTTCTATGTCCGCGTTCGCGTGCCCTTCACCAAGCAGGAGAATGCGCTGCTGGTGCCCGATGTCGCGATCGGCAGCGACCAGGCCGGCCGCTATGTGCTGGTCGTCAACGCCGACAATGTGGTCGAGCAGCGCAAGGTGACCACCGGCCCGCTCGACGGTGGCCTGCGCGTCATCGAGAGCGGGCTGAAGGCGGATGATCGCGTCGTGACCGCCGGGCTGTTGCGCGCGATCCCCGGGCAGAAGGTCGATCCGCAGGTGCAGAAGGCCGACGCGGCGCCGGCAGCGGCCAAATAGGACGCGCGCCATGATCTCGAAATTCTTCATCGAGCGGCCGGTTCTCTCCAACGTCATCGCGATCCTGATGATCCTGCTCGGCGGCGTCGCGCTGTACAATCTCGCGGTCGCACAATATCCCGATGTGGTGCCGCCGACGGTGCAGGTGACGACGCGCTATCCCGGCGCTTCGGCCAAGACGGTGGTCGACACCGTGGCGCTGCCGATCGAGCAGCAGGTCAACGGCGTCGAGGACATGCTGTACATGCAGTCCTACAGCGGCGCCGATGGCACCTACACGCTGACGGTGACCTTCAAGATCGGCACCGATCTCAACTTCGCACAGGTGCTGGTGCAGAACCGCGTCTCCTCGGCGTTGTCGCAGCTGCCGACCGCGGTGCAGAACCAGGGCGTCACGGTCCAGAAGAAGTCGACCTCGATCCTGCTGTTCGTGACGCTGACCTCGCCGAACAAGACGTATGACAGCCTGTTCCTGTCGAACTACGCCACCATCAATATCAGGGACGAGCTGTCGCGGCTGCCCGGTGTCGGCAACGTCACCGTGTTCGGCGCCGGGCAATATTCGATGCGGGTTTGGCTCGATCCGAACAAGCTGCAGGTGCGCGGGCTGGTGCCGCAGGACGTCATCCAGGCGATCCAGCAGCAGAGCCAGCAGGTCACTGCCGGTCAGGTCGGTGCGCCGCCGACGCCGCCCGGGCAGGCGTTCCAGTACACGCTGAACGTCAACGGCCGGCTCGACGACAAGAGCCAGTTCGAGGACATCATCGTCAAGACCGGCAATGTCGGCGACGTCACCCGCGTTCGCGACGTCGGCTGGGTCGAACTCGGCGCGCAGACCTACAGCCAGATCTTCTCGCTGAACCAGAAGCCCGCGACCGGCATCGGCGTGTTCCAGTCGCCCGGCGCCAACGCGCTGCAGGTCGAGAAGGCCGTCGAGAAGAAGATGGCGGAACTCGCCAGGCAATTTCCGCAGGACATCAAATATGACACGCCGTTCGACACCACCAAGTTCGTCAACGCCTCGATCGAGGAGGTCTACAAGACGCTGATCGAGGCCGGCCTGCTGGTGCTGGTCGTGATCCTGGTCTTCCTGCAGGACTGGCGGGCGATGCTGGTGCCGGCCACCACCGTGCCGGTCACGATCATCGGCGCGTTCGCGGCCATGGCGGCGCTCGGCTTCACCATCAATCTCTCGACGCTGTTTGCGATCGTGCTGGCGATCGGCATCGTGGTCGACGACGCCATCGTCGTGGTCGAGGGCGCCGCGCACAATATCGAGCGCGGCATGTCGGGCCATGACGCCGCGATCAAGGCGATGGACGAGCTGTTCGCGCCGATCGTCGGCATCACGCTGGTCTTGATCTCGGTGTTCCTGCCGGCGGCCTTCCTGCCCGGGCTGACCGGCCGGATGTACGCGCAATTCGCGCTGGTCATCGCCGCCACCGCGCTGCTCAGCGCGGTCAATGCCGCGACGTTGAAGCCGACGCAGTGTGCGCTATGGCTGCGTCCGCCGGCGCCGCCCGAACGGCGCAACTTCTTCTATCGCGGCTTCAATGCGGTCTATGACCGGCTCGAGCGCGGCTATACGCGCGTGGTCGGCGGCATCGCCGGCCATGCCAAGACCTCGGTCGCCATCGCGCTTGTTATCATCGCCCTCGCCGGCTACGGCCTGTCCCGGGTGCCGACCGGCTTCATCCCGATCGAGGACCAGGGCTATCTGCTTGCGGCGGTGCAGCTGCCGGATGGCGCAGCGCTCGACCGCACCCAGCACGTGCTCGACAAGGTCACCGAGATTGCCGGCAAGACGCCGGGCGTCGATCAGGTGGTCTCGATCGCCGGCATCTCGGCGCTCGACAATTCCTCGAGCCTCGCCAATGCCGGCGTCGCCTACCTGATCCTGAAGGACTGGAGCGCGCGCGGGCCGGGCGAGGATCTGCGTTCGCTGGTCTATGGGCTCAACGACAGGCTCGCCGTGATCCCGGAGGCGCGCATCCTGGTGATCCCGCCGCCGCCGATCCAGGGCATCGGCAACGCCGCCGGTTTTGCCATGCAGGTCGAGCTGCGCGACGGCAATGCCGATTACGGCAAGCTGCAGGCGGTCACCGGGGCGATCGTCGCCAACGCGCAGACCCAGAGCGCGCTGCAGCGGGTGCAGTCCTCGTTCCGCTCGATGGTGCCGCAATTCGACGTCGAGGTCGATCGGGTCAAGACGCAGACCCTGCACGTCACCACCGATCAGATCTTCGCGGCGCTGTCGTCCTATCTCGGCGCCAGCTACGTCAACCAGTTCACCAAGTTCGGCCGCACCTTCCAGGTCTACACCCAGGCCGAGGCGCAATACCGCCTGAGCCTGCGCGACATCGAGAACATGATGGTGCGCAACAGCAATGGCGACATGATCCCGCTCGGCACGGTGGCCAAGATCACGCCCTCGGTCGGGCCGTCGCTGATCAGCCTCTACAACCTCTATCCGTCCGCCACCGTGATCGGACTGCCGGCGCAGGGCTATTCGTCCGGCCAGTCGATGTCGCTGATGGAGGAGATCGCGACCAAGACGCTGCCGGCAGGCTCGGGCTTCGAGTGGACGGCGATGTCGTACCAGGAGAAGGAAGTCGGCGGCCAGATCTACTACGTATTCGCGCTGGCGCTGCTCCTGGTCTATCTCGTGCTCGCCGGGCAATATGAGAGCTGGTATGCGCCGATCTCGGTGATCCTGGCCGTGCCGCTCTCGCTGCTCGGCCCGACCTTGGTGCTGCTGAGCCTGCATATCGAGAACAACCTCTACACCCAGATCGGCACCATCCTGTTGATCGCGCTGTCGGCCAAGAACGCGATCCTGATCGTCGAGGTCGCAATCGAACATCACGTGCGCGACGGCAAGCCGGTGCTGGAGTCGGCGATCGACGCGGCGCGCGCCCGGTTCCGGCCGATCCTGATGACGTCGTTCGCCTTCATCCTCGGCGTGCTGCCGCTGGTGCTGGCGACCGGCGCCGGCGCCAACGCCCGCAAGTCGATCGGCATCACCGTATTTTCAGGCATGATCGCCTCGACCTGCCTCGCGGTGCTGTTCGTGCCGGCGTTCTTCGTCGTGGTGCAGAGTTTCGAGAATTGGCGCAAGGCGAAGAAAGGCAAGACGGCCGCCCCGCAAGCCGCGCCGCAGGCGTCAGGCACGGTGCATTAAGCCCGCGCACGCAATATCTGATCCGTCACCCTGAGGTGCGAGCGGAGCGAGCCTCGAAGGGTCGACGGCCACCAGCCGGGCCGTGCATCCTTCGAGACGCGCTACGCGCTCCTCAGGATGACGGGTTCAGAGATTATCTCCGCTACAGTTTCACCATCCAAAATCTATCTCCGTCACCCTGAGGAGGCCGCGCAGCGGCCGTCTCGAAGGGCCGACGGCCCGGCTGCATCCGCGCGGCCGCATCGGGGCCGTGCATCCTTCGAGGCTCGCTGCGCTCGCACCTCAGGATGACGGGATCAACAGCGCAGGGCGGGTTAGCCGTAGGCGTAAACCCGCCATCTTTTCCGCGGCGCGAAGTCGGTGGGTTACGCTGCGCTAACCCACCCTACGCAGATCACACCTTCACCATGCGCTTGCCGCGGTTCTCGCCGGCCAGGAGCCCGATCAGCGCCTGCGGGGTGTTCTCGATGCCGTCGATGACGTCCTCCTGCACCTTGAGCTTGCCGGAGGAGACCCAGGACTGCAAATCGGCGAGCGCGGCATCGCGCTGGTCCATGTAGTCCATCACGATGAAGCCCTGCATGACGAGCCGCTTCACCACGATCAGGCCGGGCACGCCGCGCGGGCCATGCGCGGAGGGCACGCCGTCATATTGCGAGATCGCGCCGCAGCAGGCGATCCGGCCGCGGTTGTTCATCTGGGAGAGGCAGGCCTCCAGAATGTCGCCGCCGACATTGTCGAAATAGACGTCGATGCCCTTGGGCGCCGCCGCGCGCAGCGCCTTGTAGGTGGCGCCGTCCTTGTAGTCGACGGCGGCGTCGAAGCCGAGCTCCGCGGTCAGCCAGTGGCATTTGTCCTTGCCGCCGGCGATGCCGACCACCCGGCAGCCCTTGATCCTGGCGATCTGGCCGACGATCGAGCCGACCGAGCCGGCGGCCGCCGACACCACCACGGTCTCGCCCTCCTTGGGCTTGCCGACATGGAGCAGGCCGAAATAGGCGGTCAGGCCGGCGATGCCGTAGACGCTGAGCAGATGCGTCATCGGCTCGAGCTTCGGCATCCTGGCGAGGTGCTTGGCAGGCACGGCGGCGTAGTCCTGCCAGCCGGTGTCGCCGAACACGATATCGCCCGGCTTCAGGCTCGGGTCGTTCGACGACACCACTTCGGCGATGCTGCCGCCGGCCATCACGGTGTTGGCTTCCACCGCAGCGCGGTAGGTGGCGCCGTGCATCCAGGCGCGGTTGGCGGCGTCGAGCGAGATGTAGCGCGTCCGCACCAGCGCCTCGCCGTCCTTCGGCGCGGGGACCGTGCCCTTGGTCAGGCGAAAATGCTCGGGACCGAGCTTGCCGGTCGGCTTTTCGACAAGCAGGATCTGGCGATTGACGGTGTCGTTCATGGATGTCTCCCCTCGCGTTGGTCGTTTCGGATGCAATTGGCTGCCGTGTGCGCAGCTCATTGCACAGATTGTGCGCTGCATGAACGCTAGTCCGCGCGCTGGCATTCCACAACGGGAACGTTTCGGCAAAGTCCCGCCGGACGCGAAGCGTGTTGCGTCGCTGCGTAAATCTGCCACACTTGCCGCTCGCCGGGAACTTACGGGGGTAAGAGAATGTCGAACAGGTTTACGCAGTACATCCTGCTTGCGATGGTCCTTGGCATCGCGATGGGGACGATCGTCTTCAACTATCTGCCTGACAGCCGTGCCGAGATCGCCGCCGACGTCAACCTGATCGCGATGCTGTTCCTGCGCCTGATCAAGATGATCATCGCGCCGCTCGTGTTCGCCACCCTCGTCGGCGGCATCGCCCATATGGGAAGCGGCGCCAAGCTCGGGCGCATCTTCGCCAAGACCATGGGCTGGTTCGTCTCCGCTTCCTTCGTCTCGCTGCTGCTCGGCCTCGTGATGGTCAATCTGTTGCAGCCCGGCGCCAATTTCCCCGGCACGCTGCCCGACAAGGCGCAGTCCACCGGCCTGCCGGTCTCGGCCTTCTCGATCGAGAAATTCCTGACCCACCTGATCCCGACCTCGATCGCCGATGCGATGGCGCAGAACGAGATCCTGCAGATCGTGGTATTCGCGGTGTTCTTCGCGGTGGCGCTCGGCGCCATGCCTGAGCGGTCGAAGCCGATCATGAGTCTGATCGACGACCTCGCGCACATCATGCTCAAGGTCACCGGCTACGTTATGCTGTTCGCGCCGATCGCGGTGTGGGCCGCGATCATGGCGACCGTCTCGAAGAACGGCCTCGGCGTGCTCTGGAAGCTGATCGTCTTCATGGGCGGCTTCTATCTGTCGCTGCTGATCCTGTGGGGCATCCTGGTCGCGGTCGGCTTCGTCGTGATCGGGCCGCGTTACAGCCATCTGCTGCGGCTGATCCGCGAGCCGCTGATGATCGCGTTCTCGACCGCCTCGTCGGAGGCGGCCTACCCGAAGACGCTGGAGGGGCTGAACAGGTTCGGCGCCTCCTCGCGGATCTCGGCCTTCGTGCTGCCGCTCGGCTATTCCTTCAACCTCGACGGCACGATGATGTACTGCACCTTCGCGAGCATCTTCATCGCGCAGACCTACCACATCGAGATGTCGCTCGGCACGCAGCTCGCGATGCTGGCCACCTTGATGATCACCTCGAAGGGCGTCGCCGGCGTGCCGCGCGCGTCGCTGGTGGTGATCGCCTCGACGCTGTCGCAGTTCGGCATCCCCGAGGCCGGCCTGTTGATGATCATGGGCATCGACACCTTCCTCGACATGGGCCGCAGCGCCACCAACGTGATCGGCAACTCGCTGGCCACCGCCGTGGTCGCGAAGTGGGAAGGCGAGCTGAAGGCCGAGCACGAGCTCGGGCCCGACGACGCGGTGCCGCAGGATGCGGTGCCCGGCGCCGTGATGGCCGGCCATTGACGGGAGGGATGCATGCATCGCGCCCGCTGGAGGCCGGTACGGGCTGAGGCGCCGCTGCTGTCGGCATGCCTGCTGTCAGCATGTCTGCTGGCGGCAAGCCTGCTCTCAGGACCTGCCTCCGCACAGCCGGCGGGCGAGGGGCTCAGTCCCACGCTCGCCAACATCAAGGCCACGCACGCGGTGCGGATCGGCTATCGCGAGAGCTCGCCGCCGTTCTCGTTCCTCGACCACTCCAACCGGCCGATCGGCTACAGCCTCGAGCTGTGCGATGCGATCGTCGACGAGATCGGGGCCGAGGTCGACGACGCCAACCTCAAGATCGACTATGTCAAGGTGACCTCCGACGACCGCATCCCGGCGATCGTCGACAAGAAGATCGATCTCGAATGCGGATCGACCACGGCGAACTCCGAGCGCGGCAAGCTGGTCGCATTCTCGCCGCTGATGTTCGTGGCCGGCACCAAGCTGATGGTGCCGAAGGCCTCCGCCGTCAACCAGGTCGCCGACCTGAAGGGCAAGACGGTGGTGGTGACCAAGGGCACCACCAACGAGCAGGCGATGCACAACGTCGACGCCAAGCAACAGCTCGGCCTCAACATCGTCACCGCCGGCGACCATGAGCAGTCCTACCAGATGCTGGTGGACGGCAAGGCGGATGCGTTCGCGACCGACGACATCCTGCTCTACGGCCTGATCGCGCGGCACAAGTCGCAGGACAAGTTCCGCGTCACCGGCGATTATCTATCCTACGACCCTTACGGCATCATGTACCGCAAGGGCGAACCGCAGATGAAGGACGTGGTCGAGCGCGCCTTCCGCAAGCTCGCTTCGAACCGCGACATCGTCCCGCTCTACAACAAGTGGTTCGTCGCCCGCCTGCCGACCGGCGAGAAGCTCAACGTCGCGCTGTCACCGCAACTCGAAGAGGCCTTCAAGGCGCTCGACGATTCGCCGAGCGGATCGAACTAGCTTCGCGTGATGTAGGCAGTGGCGTTGGGCTCCCTCTCCCGCTTGCGGGGGAGGGCGGGGTGGGGGTGTCTCCGCACCGGGTATCCCACTGTGGAAACACCCCCACCCGCCACGCATCTTGCGATGCGTGTCGGCCTCCCCCGCAAGCGGGAGAGGCGAAGTGTGCCCGCGGATGGACTCCCGTGCTTCATATGCGATAGGCCTGCCGAGCGGGGGAGGTCGGAAGCGGCACGCCGTCGTTCACCGCCAATAGCGATGCGACAGATCCAGGCACTGCCGCACCCAGTATCCGTTCACATGGATCAACTGGCATGGGCTCGGCGGCGGCTCCTTGATGATCGGGTATCCGTGGATATCGATATTCGTCGGGGCCGTGACGCCGCGCCAGAACACGGCGTTGGCGGGGGGAGGATTGAAGGCGGCGGCGAACGCAGTGGCGGCGAGGAGGCTCAAAAGGAGTTTGCGCATAATCTGGATCCGGATCGATTAATACGCGTCAGCGTACTCCCTTGGGCGGGAGGAGCAAGCCGCTGAATGGATCAAAATGGCGGAGTGAATTTTGCCGCAAGCTGCGCCGCCGCGCGCGCATAGCCACCGTGGACCGCCACGCAGGCGAGGGCGACGATTCCGACCGCAGCCAGGACAACCATGACCTGGAAGATCGCGCGTCCAAGGATCGCTCCCATCAAGTCTCCATCGATCCGGCGGGGATCTTGCTTCGAGTTTCCACGCGCCGCGATCTCAGGAGCATCATCGGCAGGCGATACTGGGCTGTTGAAGTCCGCGAGCTCGTCGCTTCGCCGGCTAATGTCGCTTCGCGACAAGCCGGTCGACCTGCTGCTTGAGGGCTGCTTCCATCTCGGAAATGATGTCGTGCGGCAGGCGAACGCCGGAGGGATCAATCGTATCCTGCTCCATCGTCCGATGCCGCATGACGTTGGCATCGGCGAACCGATCGTCGACCAGTCGTCGAGAGGATGGGCGGCCTGGTGCGCCAGCCGCCACGTCAGCCCCGTAGGGTTCACAAGATTCCTGATCCGACCGTACAGCGTTCTTCATGAGCTTTGCCTCCTGGCGCGACTTCCTTTCCTCAGGGGCGAACCATCCGGCTCGCCGCTCATCAATGACGCTGAAACCTCGAAAGTTGTTCCGGCCGGAACTTGCAAAGCCGCCGGAACCCGTCGGTCATCCAGTCTGGAACCAGAACCATAACCGTCCTTGAACATTAACTTTGGTTGGGAGCTGTGGTCGATCGTCTGGAGGTTGCCATGGGTTACGCAAAGCCGATTCACCAAACTGCAATCGTGGTCGAAGACGACATGATCCAGCGCGACATGATCGCGCTGCTGCTCGAACAAGGTCGCTTCGACGTCATCCAGTGCGAGGACGCCGAGACGGCAGCGTTGGCCGTCAAGATGCGTCACCCGACGCTGCTGGTCACCGACGTCAAGCTCACAGGCAAAATGAACGGCATCGAGCTCGCGCAATTGGCGCTCGATTGCGACCCGCGCGTGCGCGTGCTCGTGATCTCGGGCCTGCCGCCGCCCAGCGATCTGCCGGACGGCGTCAAATTCTTTGCCAAGCCGGTTTATCCACCAGCCCTGCTGCGCGAGCTCACGCCGTAACTCTCAGCCGATTGAGACATTGGCCGATGCGAGACGACCCGGAAATCGAATGGCACCGCGAGCAGATCACGAAGAACCGCGAGCTGCTCGCGGATTTGCAATCCGGAAACACGGCCGGAGCTGACGTGTTTCCGGAGACGCGAGCCGAGATCGACCGTCTCACGGCACAGATCGAGCAATCGGAATTGATCGTCGCCGCTTATGAGAAAGAGCACCCACGAGAATGATCGGGCGCTCCAGTGAGTCGCGTGGCGCGCTGCCTACGCGAATACTTTGTCGAGCGCGGTAGAGTAAATCATTTCGACGAGGTCGGGGGCGTGCTTGCCGAGCGCTTCCATCTTTACCCCAGAGTTGACCTCGAGGATATGCCAGCCGCCGTCGACCTGCACCACATCGATAGAGGCGAAGCGGATGCGAAGAGCCTGTGCGGCCTTGATCGCGAGCGCGCTGCCGAAGTGCGGCATTTCCTTGGGATTGAGCAGCACTGGCTCGGCGCCGGAATCAAGATTATGTCGCCAGTTGATATTGCGTAATTCACCTTTCGGCGGAATGGCGTCGAGCACGGCAGGCGAGAAGTCGTCGGTGATGGTTTTAAGCTGGTCAGCAGGTGCAGCTTTATGCGCGAGTTCACGCAGCGAATGGATGCCATCGCCGACAACCGATGGGCGCAATTTGACGTAGGCGAGCAGCGCACGGTCGTCGAGCACTATGAATCGAACCTCGTCCTTGATCTCGGCGTAAGGCGAGATCGCAAGGCTCGGATGCGCGGCGAGGATGCGCGCGACCGCCGCTTCCAATTGCGCGCGCGTCGTGACGCGGAAGACGAGCTCGCCCGATGTTCCCTCATTGGGCTTGACGACGAGCCCGCGCGGATGCGTGTCGAGCAGACGCTGCATCGCCTCGCGCGAGTCCGATCCCGGGATGTGCTTGCTGAGCTTGGTGCCGAGAAACAGCGTGTGCGGAATGGCTGATACGCCTGCCGATGCCAGCACTTCGGCGCAGGCCGATTTGTCGTTGGCGACCTGATGCGCGACCGCGCTGTTCAGCCCGATGTCGTAGCCGATCGCAAGTCGCCGCGCGTCGCCCCTGGTCATGATGACCAGCCAGCCGCCGGACCGCACCTCGACGGCAATGGAGTGCGCCAAACAATATTTTTTGATGGTTTCCAGGAAGATTCGCTGGCTGATCAGGACCACGAGATCATTTTCCCTTCACCGCGGTTTTCGTAGCAATTAATTGCCAGATCAGCGCCGATCTCAGCAAGTAAATTACATACAGCATCACGTGTTAACGATGTCGCGGTTGAACCTCTGCGCGAAATCGAACGACTGCCATTCTGAGATCGCAATTGCACGCCAGTTGATCTTGACTATCTCATGCATTGGCGCGATGGACACGCGAGATCTTCAATGATTTCGGCCGCTTTTGCGCCGTCGCGGGCAGTCCAAGCATGACCCGGAAAAGTGGGTACCGGTTTTCCGATCAGGTCATGCGTCAATAAAGTTCAAACCATTCTAAATCTGGTCAATCGAGAAAACGAAAACCCATGAGCGCGTTCTATCGAGAGAAAGTTCTTTCCGTTCAGCACTGGACCGATACGCTTTTCAGCTTCCGAGCCACCCGCGATTCCGGTTTCCGCTTCCAGAATGGCCAGTTTGCCATGATCGGCCTCGAGGTCGACGGCCGGCCGCTGCTGCGCGCCTATTCGATGGCGAGCGCCAATCACGAGGAAGAGCTCGAGTTCTTCTCGATCAAGGTGCAGGACGGCCCGCTCACCTCCAAGCTGCAGAAGATCCGCGAGGGCGACACCATCCTGGTCGGCCGCAAGGCGACCGGCACGCTGATCACCGACAATCTGATCCCCGGCAAGCGGCTGATGCTGCTGTCGACCGGCACCGGCCTTGCGCCGTTCGCGAGCCTGATCAAGGACCCCGAGGTCTATGATCGCTACGATCAGATCCTGCTGGTGCATGGCTGCCGCCAGGTCTCCGAGCTCGCCTATGGCGAGGAGCTGGTCGCCAAGCTGCGCGACGACGAGCTGTTCGGGCCGCTGCTGTCCGAGAAGCTCTCGTATTACCCGACCGTGACGCGCGAGCCGTTCCGCAACCGCGGCCGCATCACCGACCTGATCACCTCCAACCAGCTGTTCACCGATCTGCATCAGGGCCCGCTCGACATCGAGACCGACCGCATCATGATGTGCGGCAGCCCGGCGATGCTCGACGAGCTGAAGCAGCTGTTCGAGACCCGCGGCTTCAAGGAAGGCAGCGGCAACACCCCCGGTCACTTCGTGATCGAGAAGGCGTTCGTCGAGCGCTAGTTGTCGTCCCGGCGAAGGCCGGGACCCATTACCACCGTCATCAGTTTGACGAAGGCTGGGGCCCCATCGGGCTCCGGCCTTTCGCATTTGTGGTTATGGGTCGCGGCCTTCGCCGGGACGACGACAGTGTTGGTGGCGCCGTCCATTCTTCACTTGCTATAAATCCCCCAACGCCGCGCAGCCCCTTCCCGAACGCGGCGACCCAGGGAGCCGCACCTTGTCCATCACCGATCCGGATGCACCGAAGACCGCCTTTGTGTTCGCCGGCGGCGGCAGCTTTGGCGCGATCCAGGTCGGGATGCTGCAGGCGCTGGCCGCGCATGGCGTCGCTGCCGACATGGTGGTCGGCTCCAGCGTCGGCGCCTTGAACGGTGCCTTCTATGCCGGCGACCCGACGGTCTCGGGCGTGGCGCGGCTGGCCGAGATCTGGCGTGGCCTCAACCGGCAGGACGTGTTTCCGGTGACCTGGCGGACGCTGGTGAGCTTCCTGTGGCGGCGCGACTTCCTGATCCCGCATGACGGCGTCCGCAAGCTGATCGACGATTACATCCCGTTCCGCAATCTCGAAGACGCGCAGACCCCGATCCACATCGTCACGACCGACATCATCAGCGGCGACAGCCTGGTGCTGTCGGAAGGCTCCACCGCCGAGGCGATCGTCGCATCGACCGCGATCCCCGGCGCGTTCACGCCGGTGCATTACCGCGATCACTACCTCGCCGATGGCGCGATCTCCAGCAACACGCCGGTCCGCGTCGCCGTAAAGCATGGGGCAAAACGGTTGATCGTGCTGCCGACCGGGCATGCCTGTGCCAACCAGGCGCCGCCCATCGGCGCGCTCGCCAATGCGCTGCATGCGCTGACGCTCCTGATCGCGCGCCAGCTCGTCAACGAGCTCGAGAATATCGGTCCCGATGTCGAGTATTTCGTGGTGCCGCCGCTCTGCCCGCTGGTCGGCTCGCCCTACGATTTCTCACGGACCTCGGACCACATCGCCCGCGCGCTCGACACCACCAACGCCTGGCTCGACGGCGACGGCCTGAAGCCGGGCCACATCCCCCACGAATTGCGGCCGCACGACCATTAGGCTCACCACCGCTGTCATCGCCCGGCCTGTGCGCAATTGCGCACATGGGCCGGGCGATCCAGTACGCTGCGGCCCCTCGGCTCAAGCACTGCGGCCTCTGGAATACTGGATCACCCGCCTGCGCGAGGGCTTTGCGAAAGTCGAACAGCTCGACGGGGCCGGACGGCTGTTGTTTGGGCCGGTTAGCGGCTGGACGGGCCAGCCATGATGGCTGGGTGCCTCGTTTGGTTAGGCGATGTGGGGTGGCGTCCTGGCCCATCGCTGGAGATTGATCGCGGTCGCGGCGAGCTGGAAAGCTGCGGCATTGCGTATCAGGCCCCGATAGCGGGCACGCGCAAGGCCGTAGACGCGCTTGAGCAATGCGAACAACGGTTCGATCGGCGCGCGTCGATGCGAGATGACCGCGTTACGACGCACCGCCCAAGGCCCCAAGCGAAGCCAGCGGTTGTGTCTGCGCATAATGCCGTCGCGAATATCCATCTGCTTCAGCCGCCCACGTCGCGCGATGGTATCGTAGGCTTTGTCAGCGTAGACTGTTGCCTCGTCGCCGCAGATCAGCTCGTCGGCGGGCACGGTGTCGTTGACATTGGCTGGCGTAAAGGCAAGGCGCCGGATGATGCGACTGCCTTGGTCCATCGCCACGTGCATCTTGTAGCCGAAGGCATATTTGCCGTCCTTCCTGGTCCAGGCGGCGTCAGGATCGTGAGGGCTTTTGACCAGCTTGCTGGCGGGGCGCCCGTCCGCATCCGGGGGCAAATCGGGATCCGGTGGTTCGGGCGGATTAACCGCCGAGCGGATCAGCGAAGCGTCAATCAATGTGCCGCGCTTCAAGACGAAGCCGGACTTCTCGATCTGCGCCGTAATCAGGGCAAAAGCGCGCTCCGCCAGCCCGCTCCTGGCCAGCTGTTCGCGGAAACGCCACAGCGTGGAATGATCCGGTACCGGCTCACTCAGCGACAGGCCCAGGAAGCGCCGGAACGACAGGCGGTCCACCAGCGCCTCCTCAAGGCCCGGATCGGACAACCCATACCATTGCTGCAGCAACAGCGCCTTAAACAGCGCCAGCGACGGGTAAGCGGGCGCTCCCATCGACCCGCTACGCAAGCCGCTCAGCAGCGCTTCAATCGCGCTCCAGTCGACCAGTTCCGATACTCGCTGCAAAGGCGCGTTGGCTCGAGCCGCGTCATTCACCAGCCCGTCGGTAAAGCTCAATTGACCAATCTGCCGCTCCGCCATCCGTTCCTCCGGCGAATCCTTCACCAAAGAGAATCATCCCGGCAGACTTCTGCAAAGCCCTCGCCTGCGCGGGTGATGACACCGAGCAAGCTGAGCAACCACCCGTCATCCTGAGAGTCTGTGAGGCTATGTCCTCGTCCTCGCTGTCATCGCCCGGCCTGTGCGCAATTGCGCACATGGACCGGGCGATCCAGTACGCCGCGGCCCCTCGGCTCAAGCACTGCGGCCTCTGGAATACTGGATCACCCGCTTTCGCGGGCGATGACAGCGCGAGAGGCGTCTCTACGATTTCGGAATAATGGAATAATGCCGCTGAGTTGCCCGACGTGTCAAGTTGCCGTGTCGAACGCCGGCAGCCGCCGGCTACTGTGCATGGGGTTGTTTTCGATATTTTGGCAGTGCGCCCTCGCTGCCCTTCGTTGCACTGCAAAAGGCGGCCCCGTTCAATTTGCCCGGCGGCCCGCACCCGCCCATCCGGGCGGTTGTCACATCTGTGACTGCTCCGCCGTATAACCGTAGTGCACTTGTTCCGCGAGTTGGATAGGCTCACCGCCGACAGGGTTTTCAAGGCAGACCAGAGGGACTTGATGGACACGCTGCTGCTTCCGTTCTCGCCGCGCTTCATCGTGCTGACGATCTGCGCCGTCGTCACCGTGCTCTTGCTGCTGGTCGGCATTTTCGACCACAAGGTCTTCAAGATCATCCTGATCCCGCTGGCGATCTTCGGCGCGCTGACACTGCTCGGCATCCGCGACTTTACGCAGAAGAACCACGCGGTGCTGCGCAACTACCCGATCTCGGCGCATGTCCGCTTCCTGCTCGAGGAAATCCGCCCCGAGATGCGGCAGTATTTCTTCGAGAGCGAGAAGGACGGCATGCCGTTCTCCCGCGACACCCGCGCGGTGGTCTATCAGCGCGCCAAGATGGTGCTCGACAAGCGGCCGTTCGGCACCCAGGAGGACGTCTACCGCGAGGGCTATGAGTGGATGCATCACTCGGTGGCGCCGAAGCCACGTGCCGACGAGAAATTCCGCATCACGATCGGCGGCCCCGACTGCACCAAGCCGTATTCGGCCTCGGTCTTCAACATCTCGGCGATGAGCTTCGGCGCGCTCAGCCCGAACGCGGTGCGGGCGCTGAATGCCGGCGCCAGGAAGGGCGGCTTCGCCCATGACACCGGCGAGGGCGGCGTCAGCCCTTATCACCGCGAGATGGGCGGCGACATCATCTGGGAGGTCGGCTCCGGTTATTTCGGCTGCCGCAACCGCGACGGCACCTTCAATCCGGAGCTGTTCGCCAGCGTCGCGGGCGACGACCAGATCAAGATGGTCGAGCTCAAGATCAGCCAGGGCGCCAAGCCCGGCCATGGCGGCGTGCTGCCGGCGGCTAAGGTCTCCGAGGAGATTTCCAAGATCCGCGGCGTGCCGATGGGCGAGGACTGCATCTCGCCGGCCTATCACAAGGCGTTCTCGACGCCGCTGCAGATGATGGAATTCGTGGCGCAGATGCGCAAGCTGTCCGGCGGCAAGCCGGCCGGCTTCAAGATGTGCATCGGCCACCCCTGGGAATTCCTTGCGATCTGCAAGGCGATGCATGAGAGCGGGCTCTATCCCGACTTCATCGTGGTCGACGGCAATGAAGGCGGCACCGGCGCTGCGCCGCTCGAGTTCATGGATCATCTCGGCATGCCGATGCGCGAAGGCGTCAACTTCGTCCACAACGCGCTGATCGGCATCGGCGCGCGCGACCGCATCAAGATCGGCGCCTCGGGCAAGATCGCGACCGCCTTCGACATGGCGCGCGCGATGGCGATCGGGGCCGACTGGTGCAATTCGGCGCGCGGCTTCATGTTCTCGCTCGGCTGCATCCAGTCGCTGAGCTGCCACACCGATCGCTGCCCGACCGGCGTCACCTCGCAGGACCCGATCCGCAACCGCGCGCTCTACGTGCCGGACAAGATCGAGCGCGTGTACAACTACCACCACTCGACCCTGCACGCGCTGACCGAGCTGCTCGCCGCCGCCGGTCTCGAGCACACCAAGGAGCTGCGCCCGATCCACTTCTCGCAGCGGACCTCGACCACCGACGTCCGCACCTTCGCCCAGCTCTATCCGACGCTGCGCCCGGGCGAGCTGCTCGAAGGCACCCAGGATCCCCGCTTCCGCGATGCCTGGGCGATGGCGCGCGCGGATTCGTTCCAGCCCGCGGGGTAGGACGCCGCGGTTTCGGTTCACCTTCCCCGCAAGAGGGGACGCGGTCCCGATGCTGCTAACACTGCGGCCCTATCTCGTCACGCAGTAGGCGCGCCGAACCATCTGGTCAGCGCCTCGGCAAGTCCGATCTGCCCCCGGTCTCCAACCCACGCCACATAGCCGTCGGGCCGGATCAGCACCGCGCTGGGCGCCGGCACCGTCCCGAGCGCGGGAAGCTCCCACGCGCCGGCGTAATCGGCATCGACCAGCTGAACCCGGTCAGCCCATCCCGTGATGTCGATGCTGCCGGGCACGCCAAAATTGAGCAGCACCGGCCGTGCCTGGTGCAGCAGCGCGAAGACCTGCAGCGGGCCGCTACTCGTCACCAGGTCGAGATCGGGCATGCGGCGTCCGAGCAAAGGATGGCCACAGCCGAGATCGTAGTGCAGGTCGAGGCCGGACATCATCGCGGCGAATTTCCGGCGCGGCTCGTCCATGCGGAGCAGGTCGGTGACGATCTCGTGCAGCGCCTTGCTGCGCGCGTCGGTCCGGCTGAGCGCGACATGCGCCATGGTGTTGCGCAGCACGCGGGCCGCCACCTTATGCCGTTCGGCCTGATAGGTGTCGAGCAGGGTGTCCGGCGACGTCTGCTTGATCACCTGGGCGAGCTTCCAGCCCAGATTCACGGCGTCCTGCACGCCGATATTGAGGCCCTGTCCGCCCATCGGTGGATGCACATGGGCGGCATCGCCGGCCAGCAGCACGCGCTGCTTGCGATAGGTCACCGCCTGCCGGGTCATGTCGGTGAAGCGCGAGATCCAGACCGGGCTGTGGATGCCGAAATCGGTGCCGTAGACCGCGGCAAGCCGCTCGCTGACGTCGCGCAGCGTCGGCTCCCGGTCGGTGACGAGCTGCCGCTCGGTCAACACGAGCCGCACCCGGTCACCGTCTTCCACCCTGCCGATCGCATAGATGCCGGCGTCGTCCTGGCGAAAGCCCCATTCC